>JSZA02000123.1 GCA_000785145.2 Candidatus Thiomargarita nelsonii | reverse complement strand
AACGGAGTTCCGAAGAACCAAAGCGGGTAGCTTTAAAATAACCTATTTGACTAAGTTATTTATGGACAGCTACTTGGCATAACGATCATAAGAGGAATTAGGAGTGATAAGCGTTCTCTCATAAGCGGCGATAGCCTTAGCCGTATTGTCTGCCGTCATTGGGTTTTCTCCTCCAAAGGCGGTTTCAAACATCGGCGCATAACCGGGAATGGATTTGAGACGTGTTATGACGGCCTCCCAATCTTTCATGCCCATTTCAATCGGATTCGTCACGGGTCCTTTGGCTTGTGCCTCAAGCGTTGGAACGCGACCATCCCAAAATTGTACCGACAAAAAGGCACTATTGAAAACAGTAGGCGCACTGCGTCCGCCTTTTTGTCCTTCGACACCCACAGAGACAGGACGGCTATCATCGCCACTCGCCATCACATTGTGGCATGAATTACAAGAGATGGTGCCTGTACTAGATAAACGAGGGTCAAAATACAAGGTTTTACCCAATTCTATTTTGGCTTCTGTCTGAGGATTATCTGTTGGAATAGGTGGCGTATCTGGCAAAGCTTGCCATTGTCCTGCGTAAACGGGTAATGTGATAGCAGTTAATAAAATGCCTTGATATAATTTCATCAGTTTATCCTTTTGATAGGAGTCCAAGATTTATCTTGGACGTGTGTTGAAATTACTAACGTAAAGCGGCTAAAGCACTATCATAGTCGGGTTCATCGGCAATTTCGCCTACGAGTTGAGTGTAGATAACTTTATTATCTTCGTCAAGGACGACCACGGCGCGACTGGTCAGTCCCGCAAGCGGCCCGTCGAGCAGTAACATGCCGTAATCTTTGGCAAATTGCTTAGAACGCATCAGAGACAAGGGAATAACGTTTTCCAGTCCTTCTGTCGTACAAAAGCGGCCTTGTGCAAAGGGTAAATCAGCGGAGATCACCAGCACTACGGTGTCCGAATGTTGCGATGCCTTTTCGTTGAATTTACGAGTGGAAGTTGCACAGGTTCCGGTGTCCAAGCTGGGCACGATATTCAACAATTTTTTCTTGCCAGCGTAATCGCTTAAACTCACTTCATTCAATTTACCGTCAATCAGGCTGCTGAAATCTGGTGCGACACTGCCCACGGCGGGTAAAACCCCATTGGTATGAAAAGGGTTGCCTTTAAATGTAACGTCTGCCATTGTTTTCTCCTTTTTTTAAATTAAACGGTAAACTCGGTTACCCACAAATCGTGCTTGTTACAAAAACTGGTTGCGTAGAGCTTGCCACCTTTCCCCGCTGGTAATTCAAAGCTTGAGACAGCTTCCTCGTCTGAGGGAGAAAATGTCTTTGCGCCAAGCACGGCTCCATCTTCAGAGACGAGGGTGTGACGGACGATATAATGCTTTTCGCTCATGCCATGATCAGTGGTAATCGTAATTTTATTACCCTGAATGCTGACATTGGGCTGATGACCCCCAACTTTTTTGGCCCATTGTCCGGGGTTTTCGGCGGTATAAACGATATTGGAAGGCCATGCAGCGCCTGAGGTGGCAAGTGCTGTCGTGGTAGCTTGTCCAAGCACCATGCCTGATGCAAGCGTTAAGCCGGTTTTTATAAAGTCTCTTCTATCTGTCATGATGATATAACCTCACTAATTAGGCCGCAAAATTTTCTGCCACGAAATCCCAATTGACCAAATTCCAAAATGCTTCCACATACTTGGGACGTGCATTGCGATAGTCGATGTAATATGCATGTTCCCAGACATCGCAAGTCAGCAGCGGTTTATTTTCACCCGTCAATGGAGTAGCCGCATTGCTGGTACTCTCCAGCGCCAAGGTGCCGTCTGGTTTTTTCACCAGCCACCCCCAACCGGAGCCGAAGGTGGTGATGGCTGTTTTGGAAAAATTTTCCTTGAAGCTTTCAAATGAGCCGAAATCCCGCTTAATGGCATCGGCAAGTGCCCCGGATGGCTCACCGCCGCCTTGCGGGCTCAAACAGTTCCAGTAAAAAGTGTGGTTCCAAATTTGCGCGGCATTATTGAATAAACCTCCAGAGGCTTTGCGGATAGTTTCCTCTAGGGAGAGATTTTCAAATTCAGTGCCCTTGATCAGATTGTTCAGATTGGTCACATAAGTTTGATGGTGTTTACCATAATGATATTCCAAGGTTTCCGCAGAAATATGGGGTTCCAGGGCATTTTTCGCATAAGGAAGTTCTGGAAGTGTATGCATTGTATCTCCAATTTTTGGTTGAGTCCAAGATGGAACGATATATTGGTAAGATAAAAGAAAATCAAGGCAATTGATATAAATCAATTGCATATTAGTAATTTACGAACTATTAATATTGCTAATATGAAATATAAGTTTTTTTGTTTTTATGATATATTGCACATCGCCTTCAAATAAATTTTTTAGGAGAAACAATGAGTCCACAAGATACGCTAAAGCTACTCGAAATTTCAGCCAATTTTACCACTGAGATCATGCGAAAAACGGATGGTCAGGTGAGCTAGGGTGAAATGAAAGATATATTTTTTGATTGTGTTGATATGATTTCTGATAAGTATAAAACCTTGCCTACCTGTGAGCAAGAACTGAAAAACTTAGACGAAAAATTTGCGACGATTAGCGAGATGCATCGGATATTTTCTGAGAAGTTTGCCAGTATGGAGAAGAAATTGGCTACACTACCACAACCTCGGGTAGGTAGACGCCCTATTTGAACCAATGCCATTAAGTTAAGGGCAACCATAAAGGATTGCCCCTACGAAAAATCACGGTTTGTAGGGGCGGGCAACCACAAGGGATTGCCCCTACGCCAATGGCATTGCCTGTTTGAACGGTACCTGACAGATTTACTTCGTTACTTCGTATCAAAAACCTGTCAGGTATGTCCTCTAACTTGACAAATTTGTTTGGCTTTCGTGATCCGCCTGCATTTTGAGTAATGTGCTCACACACTCGGATATATTGTCATACTCGTCAATACCGGTGCCATAAATTTCATTTTCATTGTAAAAAAATTGACAACGATAACAATCTGGTCCTGTCTTAAAAATGACAAAGTTGACAGGTGCCACCTCCCAAAACACTGTGGGACACCAAGTGAGTGCCGGTGTGGCAGGATCGAGCCTCAGCTCACTGTCAGCCAATTCTAGTTCAATGTCCCGATTATAACGCTCTTTGAGGGTTGTGCGAATTATCCACAATTCACTACTATTAAAATCCTGAATGGCATTATTCATAAAACCATAGTCTCCTAGTGGGTTGCAAGTCTGCAATCAATACGATATTTCTTAATAATAAATTTATTTTATGGCAAAAAAGAATAAATCAGTTTGGAGATTGGGGACATTATTATTAATATAGGGTGCGTCATCGGAGCCAGATAATCTGCTTGACATATTATAAAATTAGGATATATTGATGAGGCTCGATGTCGATTTAATCAAGACATGGATAGTCCAAAAACATTTAGCATTAAACGTAGTATTTTTTGCTTGGAACTTATATAATTAACAATCGAACCGCCTCAAAATCGGTTTAAGTTTAATTATATACATAGAGTTACAAACATTACCGATATCCAAGGTAAGGTAATAACAAAGGTGATAGATGGTTTATCACCCCAGGGAGCTTGCTCCTTAAACATAACCAAAGCCGGTTTTTGTGGTTTTGGCGTTTTAAAGTAAGAGTAATAAACTAAAGAGGAAAGTTTAACAATGCCTACATTTGTACGGACTGAAAAATGTGACGGTTGTAAAGGTCAAGACAAAACCGCCTGTATGTATATTTGCCCCCATGATTTGATGATGCTGGATAAAGACGGCTCTCAGACGGGTCATGCCATGAAGGCCTATAATCAAGAGCCCGAGCAGTGCTGGGAATGCTATTCTTGCGTGAAGATTTGCCCGCAGAATGCTATCGAAGTCCGTCACTATGCTGACATCGTACCTATGGGCGCGTCTGTGCAGCCGTTGCGTGGTAGTGACTCTATCATGTGGACGATTAAATTCCGCAATGGCAACATGAAACGTTTCAAATTCCCCATTCGCACCACCCCCGAAGGATCAATTGAGCCTTATGCTGGCAAGCCAACGCCCAATATGGACGATATTGATAAGCCCGGCTTTTTCACCCTCGCTCCTGCTGATTTCAAGGGCGATAGAAGCCAATTACTTCATGTCTAAGGTAAAATAAAAGCGTGTCACCTGCCTTTGGGCGGGTGTGATTTTATTTCTTATTGATAAACTCAGGTAACTAAATAATGTCAGAAGCAAGTTTTGGTAATCCACAAATCGTTGAAGAAGAAGTTGATATCCTCCTGATTGGGGGCGGTATGGCCTGCTGTGGTGCAGCGTATGAACTCATGCGTTGGATTGATGGCACTGATTTGAAAGTCAAATTAATTGACAAAGCCGCTATGGATCGTTCTGGTGCGGTGGCGCAAGGGTTGTCCGCAATTAACACCTATTTGGGTGATAATGATCCTGCGGATTACGCGCGTATGGTCGCTAATGACTTGATGGGTATTACTCGCGACGATTTGGCTTATGATTTGGGTCGTCACGTTGATGATTCTGTGCAATTGTTTGAAGAATGGGGTTTGCCCATTTGGAAACAAAAAGGTGACGAAGATAAGTCCTTGAAAGAGGGTGGCAAGCCTGTCCGTTCTGGTAAATGGCAAATTATGATTAACGGCGAATCCTATAAGTGGATTGTCGCTGAAGCCGCTAAAAAAGCCCTTGGCACTGATAATATCCAAGAGCGTGTGTTCATTGTCAAAATGATCAACGACAAAAATGATCCAGAGCGCGTTGCGGGTGCTATTGGCTTTAATGTGCGTGAACACAAAATCCATGTGTACAAATTCAAAGCCTGTTTGCTCGCCGCTGGTGGTTGTGTGAATCTTTTCCGTCCGCGCTCCGTTGGTGAAGGTAGTGGTCGTGCTTGGTATCCGGTTTGGAATGCGGGTTCTACCTACGCGATGGCCGCAGAGGCGGGTGCTGAATTGACGATGATGGAAAACCGCTTTGTGCCTGCTCGCTTCAAAGACGGTTATGGTCCGGTTGGTGCTTGGTTCTTGCTCTTTAAAGCAAAGGCTACCAACGCATTCGGCGAAGTTTACATGGATAAGAACAAGGACATGTTGAATGATTATCCGCCTTATGGTCTAGCAGCGGTGCCGGCAAGCTGTTTACGTAACCATCTTATGATGCATGAGATGAAAGAAGGTCGTGGTCCTATTTACATGGATACGCCGACTGCGTTGGCTAAATTGGCTGAAACCATGACTCCGAAGGAAATCAAGCACTTAGAGGCAGAAGCTTGGGAAGATTTCTTGGATATGTGTATTGGTCAAGCCGGTGTATGGGCTGGTGAAAACATTGAGCCTGAGAAGAAAGCGTCTGAGTTGATGCCCACCGAGCCGTATTTGTTGGGTTCACATTCTGGTTGTTGTGGTATTTGGGTCTCTGGTCCAACCGATTTAGGTGCGCCGAAAGAATGGTCTTGGGGTTATCGTTCTATGACCACTGTCAAAGGGCTGTTCACAGCCGGTGACGGTGTTGGTGCCTCTGGTCACAAATTCTCTTCGGGTTCTCATGCTGAAGGCCGTCTTGCCGCTAAGGCGATGGTGAAATTCGCGCTGGATAATAAAGATTGGAAACCAGAGTTGGATACGCCAGTTGATGAGTTAGTAGAAGAAATTTACCGTCCGGTGCGTACTTTCTTGGAACACAAGGATTATACCACTGCCATCGATATCAATCCGCATTACATCACGCCTAAGATGTTGCAATTCCGTCTGCAAAAGATCATGGATGAGTATTGCGCTGGTGTGGCGACTTGGTATCAAACCAATGCGAAGATGTTGCAAGTCTGCGAAGAGAAGCTGGAGACGTTGAAGGAAGATTCTGTGAAGATGCGTGCAAAGGATTTGCATGAACTGCTGCGTGCATGGGAAAATTACCATCGCATTATCACGGCAGAAGCTCACATGAAACATATCCAATTCCGTGAAGAAAGCCGTTATCCTGGTTTCTACTATCGGATGGATTATAACTTCGTTGATGAAAAAAATTGGAAGTGCTTTGTGAACTCCACTTATGATCGTAAGAGTAAGAAGTGGTCGTTGAAGAAAGTGCCTCATGTGGATTTGGTGTCTAAGCCTAAGCCTACCGCTAGCTAAATAAATAAGCAAGTGCTTAGTGTTTAAGCTTTCCTATTTAAAGCCCAACCATTGTGTGTGAGATGGTTGGGCTTTTTTGCTTTTTTATTTCATCCTTGCTTATTTTCAATCTCTGTCGTTATTTTTTCCAAACAGGTTTTAAAAGCATTAAAACTAGGCATATCAATTTGTTCTGTATCACAATTATCTTCACAGGCTATTTTTACAAGAAATTCCATTGTTGGAACAGAGCCAGTTATTTGCTCAATGATTTTTTTTGGGTGTTTTGAGCTATTTTCGTTACCCCGTAATTTTTCTAGTTTTTCACAGTTTTGATATTTTTGGAGACAACATAATATCCATGCTTCACTGGTTGGTTTTGGCACCATGGCGACACCGTTTTGAAAATCACTCGCTTTAAAGCCATCATGGATAGAGTCAGTACGTTCTTTCCAATTGGAAGGGGAGCTACTCTGTGTGCCATCAGTATCCCGAAATAATATGGCAATATCATATTGTTTTTCCAAAGCGATTTTACCTAATATGTAGGCGTTTTTATAGAAAAATGCTGTTTTTTGACGGCTTTTCTTGCCCGGTAATTTCATTCGATGACTACTTTTTGCTTTTTGAGTCAATGTCGTTTTTGCTATTAATTCAATATGAGGGAATTCACCCGTCCGCTGTTTAATAATCTGTTCTGCAAGACAAGTTTTATGGCCTTTATTGAAGTTTGCGGGATCCGTATCAGGATAATTCAATTCACCCATATCCGTTTTGCCCTCACCGCTGACTAATACCTTAATCATGGCTTAATTCTTGTGCTAATTCATTTAAGTTAACATCTAACATGGCCTCACCTGGGCCAAGAATTTCTAATTTTTCTGCTACCCCTTTAATCGTAAAAAAGGGCCGTTGTTGAGTTATTCCCTTTTCATTTTTGTAGGTCAAAATCACGGATTTTTTTGCTTGCTCATCCTCAATATAATTCAATACAATCGGGCTGTGAGTCGTGGTAATAATTTGTTGAGGTGTACTAATCAGTAAATCAACCAATTTTTCTACGATTTCAGGATTAATCCCATCCTCAATTTCATCAAATAGTAATACCTGAGACGAGCTCATCATTTGAGAAAGGATAGCTAGGAGCCGCAACAATCCATCACTGACATGTTTTGCTTCGGTTTTGAGTCGAGCGGTTTCAAGCACTGGAATAATCTTTTCAGTCACTGACAATTTTTTCCATCCGGCTTGGATAGTGGTGGTTTCAAAAGATTCAAACCTTGGACTGAAGTTTTCCTTAATCAATTGATTAATTTCATTTTTTTTATCATCAGATAAATCATGTAAAAAAGCCGACAGTTTTTCGCCTCCCAAACCTAAATCATTATCTGCTTGTCGCGCCCGTTTACGCATCAGTTGAGGACTCAGCAAATCAGTTGATTTGACAGAAACCAAAAAGTCACGGATGTTAATAAGTTCTTCGGTTAAAACCTCGTCTTGTAGTGCTGACAAGATGGAACCTTGATATTTAAATTCAATCGGTTTATGGGGATTATTCCCTATATGGTAGGCACGAGCTGTCACCTCAAAAAGGATTTCGCCGGAAATCTCATTAACGATTTTTTCAAAGGGACAAGTTAAAGTATTGCCATTAAATTCGCCACGCCAAGAATAGGATGATTTTTCAAATTGTAGCTTTAATAAAAAACTAATATTGTTAGAGGGATTAGAAGAATAAAACAAATCTTCCAGTGCCCATTCTCTCATATTTAACCAATCTTCGAGATGACCTTTTATAAGTTGTGTTGTAAAATCAATAGCTTGTAAAATTGTCGTTTTTCCAGAACCATTTAAACCAATAAGGCAGGTAAATTTATCCAATTGGCTTTGAAAATGGATTAATGATTTGAAATTATTAATATAAAATTCACGGATCATTTTTTTAGACTATCGTTGATTTAAAATTGATGTTTGATTATAACACGCCCCACTCTGTTAATTTGACCTATCGTCCATATTTTGAAAGTGATAACTGATATGAAAGCCTTAAACCAACCAATCCACCATCATCTTAGTGAACTGTTATTGGAACAACATATCATCACTGAAGATCAATTAAAAATTGCCTTAACCGAACAAAAAAAAAATTCCGATCAATTAGATAAAATTCTCATCCATTTAGGCTTTGTCTCCGAAGCCGTGATACGCGATTTGACGAGCCAATCATTAGGCGTTTCGCGGATTGATTTATCTCAATGGGTGGTGGACGAAGAAGCCCTCCGTTTCATTCCAAAAAATTTAGCTTCTCGCTATACCTTATTACCTATTAGCTTTGATAAAAATACTCAAACCTTGTCAGTGGCAATGGCTGATGTTTTCAATGTTCTGGCAATGGATCAACTCGCTGCCCTACTTGGAGAAACAATCAAAATTGAAGCGCTTATCGCCGGCGAAGCGGAAATTGTCAATGCGATTGATAACTGCTATGGTTTTGCTCTCTCTATAGATGGCATATTAGACGAAATTGAAACGGGCGAAATAGATTATCAAAGTCTCAACCGTGACGAATACAGTCAACCCCTAATACGCTTAGTAGATGCCTTACTCTCTGACGCTGTTAAACATGGTGCCTCAGATATTCATTTTGAACCTGAAAAAAGCTTTTTGCGGATACGCTATCGTATTGACGGCGTGCTACAACAAATTCGCAGTTTACACAAAAATTATTGGTCTGCCATTGTGGTACGCTTGAAAGTGATGTCGGGCTTGAATATTGCTGACACTCGCATTCCGCAAGATGGGCGCATGTCTTTAACTTTAGCGGGACGCCCCATTGATTTTCGTGTCTCAGTGCAACCCACCGTTTATGGAGAAAATATTGTTTTGCGTGTGCTTGACAGTCAAAAAGGCATCCTGACTTTAGACGAACTTGGTTTATTAGAAGACAATTTGACGGGCTTAAAACGGATGATAGCCCGCCCAGAAGGGGTGATTTTAATCACAGGACCCACCGGTAGCGGTAAAACCACTACTTTATATTCTTTACTTCAACACCTCAACAGTGAAGAAGTGAATATTATGACGCTTGAAGATCCGGTTGAATATATCTTAGGGCAGGTGCGACAAACGGCGGTGAATGAGGCGGTTAAACTGGATTTTGCCAATGGCATTCGCTCAATCCTGCGCCAAGATCCAGATATTATTTTGGTTGGAGAAATTCGTGATCGGAAAACCGCAGAAATGGCTTTTAGTGCGGCTATGACGGGGCATCAAGTCTATTCCACTTTACACACGAACTCTGCCATCGCTACCATTCCCCGCCTGTTAGATATTGGCATTTTACCCGACATTATGGCAGAAAATATCATAGGGGTAATTGGACAACGCCTGGTGCGTAAACTTTGCCCTGTTTGCAAAAAAGCTTATTTACACAATGATAAGCAGCAAAAGTTGTTGGACTTATTATCGACTAAAGTGTATCGCTCTGTTGGATGCGAACAATGTGGAGAACGCGGATATAAAGGTCGCGTGGCATTGATGGAGATTTTTCGTCTTGATGACACTTTGCAAGATATGATTGCCCATCGTACTGCTACATCGGAGATCAAAAAATATGCTAAAAGTATGGGGTTTCGCACCATCGCAGAAGATGGGATACGTCGAGTGGTTGAGGGGACGACTAGCTTAGAAGAAATATCGCGGGTGGTGGAGCTCTCAGGAGTCCAAGATTTATCTTGGACGTCCTGCCTCTTATGTCAATGCCATTAAGTTAAGGGGGCAAACCCGATAGGGTAGCCCCTACATCATACCGTTGTAGGGGCAATCCCTTGTGGTTGCCCTTAATCCCTAGTGGTTGCCCGATACGATATGGCATTGGCCTCTTATGTCCGTGAAGAAACATAAGCCTTAACCCGATTATCGACAATAACATCTTTGGGGCGCACTTGGGTTTTGAGTATCAGTCCTTCAAGGGTTTTGCAGCGACTCAGTGCCACATAAAGTTGTCCGTGTGCAAAGGCGCCCCAGCCTAAATCTATAATCACTTTGTCAAATTGTTTTCCTTGGCTTTTGTGGATAGTCATCGCCCAAGCGAGCTTGAGTGGGTATTGAGTAAATGAGCCAATCACTTCGGTGCTCACCATTTGAGTTTTGTCGTCAAATTTATAGTTCGGTATTTCCCACTTCACGGGTTTGACGTTGTAGCGCCTTTTATCTTGTATTTCTACTTCGATGTAATCGGTTTTGATTTTCTTGATTTGTCCTATCGTACCATTAACCCAACGATCTTCATTGTCGTTTTTGACAAACATGACTTGTGCGCCTTCTTTGAGGGATAAAATTAATTCCGTCGGGAGAGTGCCTTTGTCAAATTTTCCTTTGATTGCGCCCTCAAATTGGCGCAATGGTTTGGATAGTTTTTCTAAGTGCGCGGTATTGATTTGTGAGGCGATCTTGTTAGTCGTTGTTAGCGTGACGTAATACTCATTGAGTTCGGGCTCAAATTGCGGTTGATAGCGCTGATTAATTTGTTGTATTTCGCTATAAGTGGCTTGATTGTTACGAATGCTATTGAGCAATTGAATAAATTCTTGCTCTTTCTGGCGAAAAACTTTGGTCAGTTCTACAAATTCTAGGGTAATTTTTTCAAATACCTTGGCACTGAAAAAAAAGGGACTGCTGTTGCTAAATAATTTGGCTTCTTCATTGTTGGAGACAACGGGGGGCAGTTGAAATAAGTCTCCAATAAAAATCATTTGTGCGCCGCCAAATGGTTTGTTGGGATTTTTGCCATTCAAACGCAGAAATTTGTCTATGACATCCATCATGTCGGCTCTCACCATTGAGACTTCATCTATGATAATGGTGTCAACCGATTTATAAAGTTTGCGCCTTTTGCCTGAGACGACTTTGATTTCGTCTTGATAAATGGGGCGAGGGGGTAGTCTAAAAAAGGAATGTAGGGTGGAGCCGTTTACGTTGAGGGCAGCAATGCCGGTGGGTGCGAGTACGACGATTTTTTTCTTAGAGATTTCTTGAAAGTGTCGTAACAAAGTGGATTTGCCGGTGCCCGCTTTACCCGTGATAAAAAGACAGTTTTTTCTTTTTCCCATTAAGTCAATGGCTTTGGCGAATTCATCGGTGAGATCGAGTCTCTCGTCTGCTGTATTTAGGGACTGACTGGATTCATTTAAGGCTATATCCCAGCTTTCTACCGTCCATTGGGCGAGTGCTTTGTCGATGCCTAAGTTGTCGTATAAACGTTGGGTTAAATGGGACAATAAGGCAGGATGAGTTAAGCCTTGGGGGGGATTTAATAAGTCAATGGCAATATTTTCTCGAAGTGCATGGGTGAGCATGAAAACTTCGCGTTTATATTTTCCTTGACATTTGGCATGTAGTAAGGTTTCGAGGGTGTCATCAGTTAGGGCAGTGCCGTGTTTGTTGATGATTTCAGATAGTATTTCTCTCATATTAGTTATCAGTTATTGGTTATTGCGAGTTGCAAATTATACCAGTATTAATCTAAAAATCCTATAGTCCAAAGCTAAAGCTTTGGACTCCAACAGTCAAAAAAACGTAGCGAGTGTTGCGTCCTACGCACAGGGGATTAATGGGTAAACCTGGACACCAAATCGCATAACCTTCTTCTATCAGTACTATTTACTTCAAAAAGGAGCCTTGATCATAAGTTACGTTTGCTAATTCTGATAGCAGTAAATTCTGTAAATCCATAAATATTATTGATGAGGAATTAGTGGCTAGATTTCCTAACATTTCTTGTATTAGCAATTCTTTTTCAAAGTTATGAATACCAAATTCATCTTGTATACATTGGCAAAGCTGGTTGAAAGCCTCTTTACCTTGAAATCGTTGTTTCGCTTTATTAAATTGAATGAGGTGAGGTTGATTCAGCCAAGTTTCCCACGGTATTTCTGTCATAATTTCATCAAAGAGATGTGGTGGCTTCGGTTTCAATTTGACAACCCTTTCAGATTTAACCGCTTCATTTAAAAACCATTCTTTAACTTGAGTGATCGTTTTGTGGTCAAAATCAACCGGTTTTTTTATCGAAGGATATTTTTTTATTTGAATGGCAAGATTAAACTTTAAGCATTCCCAATATTCAGCTTTGACAGATTGACGGAAATATTGTTCTAAACAATTATCTAATATTATCTGACTGGCTTGCTTCTCAATCTTTCGATAACACTTCGCACGATTAGACAATGCCGTTCCCTTTTTGACTGGCATTTGATTTATCCAAGCGGCGATGAAATCAGTTTCTTCAAGCAAATAGTTTTCCCATTCATGTCTATCCCAATACAGGATTTTTGGCTTTTTATCGCTGATTAATTTGTGATTAGGCTCGGATTGTTTAGCCAAATGGGTCCTATAGTCACTATCAGCTATTGCCAACACGGGTATAGATTGATGAATTTTAGAATGTCGATAACCAAGTTGAGCCATTGATGCAAAGGCGGAACTACTGCCGACTTCTATCACGTTAGGAATAATGGACAATCCCTTATCGGTGATTATTTTTCGTATTGAGCGTTTAAAAAATGCCAATTCAGGGCTGTTATCCTCTCCTTCAACCAAAATGTAAAGTGCTTGTTTTGATACTTGCATTTATATCTGTTCTCCTAAGTCTCCTAACTCTATCATTTCGTTTTCAAAAAACAATTGTTTGACAAAAGGGGAGTGCGTGGTAAAGATATATTGATTATTCGAGGGTTCCTCCCTCAAGGCTTCAATTAATCTTTCTTGCCAAACGGGATGTAAATGCAGTTCCACTTCGTCAATCAGTACGATAGAGTTTATGGCCACTTCGGCTACCATGCCGACTAATATTCTTAATACTTGATGTTCACCGGAACTCATTTGAAGGAGATCATATTCGGTATTGTTCTTTTCAACAATTAAAGTATCAATGTCTGGCCCAGATTCAAGCCGGATTAATTTAACCGGATGACAAACTTGATTAAATAATCTTTGGATTTGATGCCAGTTCGATTCTCCATACTTTTCAGTATTCCAATTAAAATGTTTTCTATAATAAACACTTAACCAAGACAAGACGTCATCAAAAGGTAAATTCTCTAAGGGTTCTGATGAAAGATTTTGGAGTGCCCGAATTGAGCGTCGTTGATCGAGATAACACACGCCACCGATACGTTGAAATAGACTTGATGGTATCAATTTCATACTAACGGCTTGAGCGATTTGTCCTCTCGCACCGAGAACCTCTGTCAAACTATTCGCAGACTCAACCAAAAAGTTTCTTTTCCCGTAAAATTCTCCTTTTTTTGGATACTTCCAAACCACGAGGGCTGGCATGGAAATTGGGGCTTCCTCGCGATTAAATTGGAAAGGTGGTTCCTTTTCTAAGGCCGAGAAAACTTCATTAATCGCACACGCTTCGTCTTTTTCTATGGAATATTCAAACTCACAGATAGCTTGCCTACCGCTACCGCGAACAATTTGTGCCACCGAAAATTCTAATGCGGATCGAAGACGCGGATGAGAGGGATTCTCAAGCAGACGAACAAGCATAAGAATCGCATCCAAAATAGAAGTTTTGCCACTTCCATTAGGGCCAACAATCAAGTTGATTTTTTTAGGTTTAGATAGACTATCTGTAAAATCAAATGCGCTATTTTCAATCGCACGAAAATTCTGAATTTTTAGTGTGTGTATTTTCATGTTTAACAAGTTGTTGTTTTATCATTATTATCAATAAGTTCACTCTGTATTTCACTGCCGGCAAAATGGGCAAAACTGATACCAGATTGTGGTAAATACCGTTCTGGGTTAATGCCAAACATGAGTAAACAGCCTATGGTAGTTTGTCCCGGTTCGTTAGACTATTAGCAAAGGCGACCATTTCCTTAGCTAAGGATTCGGCTCTGACACCGTATTCCTTGAATTTAACTGAAGAATTTGCCGCCTTTGCGCGATCTCTGCTATTTGCTCCGCAAACGTGCAGGCACGTTTGTGGAGCAAACTGCAAAAGCTCACAGCGTTTGGGAACGAGATGTTAATGATAACAAAATTCATGCGTCGGTACCATGCCGGAGCTGGCTCTTATGTGCATTGTGAGTGTGCAAACCGTGATGATCGCAGCCCAGATATTGAGGATAAAACCGTCTGTTTATTTGTTTGTTGTAGAAAGGGCGTGGGTTTAAATAAGTGATGAGGTGGAACGTACCTACGCTTGCTTCTTCATCAACTCAATCATCTCTTTAAGAGAAACAATTTCCTTGTCTTTTTGCTCAATGATTAAATCAGCTTTTTCTAATTCGTGTTTGTTTATCTCCTTAAGGTAAACAATTTCCTTATCTTTTTGCTCAATGATTAAATGAGCTTTTTCTAACTCGTGTTTGTATGTTGTTTGGTCAATCGCATTATGCTGATATTGCTGATCATGATTAATATCATTATGAAGATAAATAACATTCTGAGAATTTTCTAGAAAGTGACACACATTTTTTTCACTTAAACCAAACAATTGTGCAACCTCCACACCCAATATTTTTGAAATTTTCTCTAATTTGGAACAGATATCCACTTTACCATGTTCAATCTTAGCGTATCCATTAAGACTCATCTGTAATTTTTCGGCCATTTGTTCCTGAGACCAGCCTTTAAACTGACGAATAAATTTAATTTTTTCATGGACTTCCATAAATACATCCTCACAGTTGGTAAAATTAGTACTAAAAAATATTGGCGAAGGTACTAGACTTGTCCCTAAAATTTCTGGCATGATGGAGTCCAAAATTTATTTTGGACTCCATCATGCGGGACAAGTCTACTTATTCATACACCTTATGTCAAAGGTGCGTGGGACGCGATCAGCATAATGTCTTATCACAGAGATGCTGTCATTCTGGTGCTTCAACTATCGTTCCCACGATGTAACCCAGGCAAATTTTCCAGCATACTACATCAAGTAATTTCATTTGTCATTCTTCCGTGACGTCCTTAATAATTTATTTGAAAAGATGGTCTTCTGAGCGGCACAATGACACGAAATTCTTCCCCCAGTTCTTTGAATACAACCTCTTGTCCTAATTTTCGTACTTCCTGATAAACCATGGGTAAGCCCCTACCCAAACGCTCAACATAACGTAAGTTTTCCATAAATTTGAACAGAATGGGATTGCTCGCATAAGACACTCCGGCTTTTAATTTATCAATTGTCACCGTATTAGGTAGCCTGCCAGGACTTATAAATTCAATACGATCACTAAACATTAATAGACGGATTTTTGAGCCGATAATCGCATAGTTTCGATGTACACAAGCATTGACTATCAATTCTCGAAAAACCTTCATTGGTGGATACTGACACCGGTTTTCACGTTGCCCGCCTTTAATATCTGAAGGAACCAGTAAATTATTTGTAAGCGTTGTTTATTTTTTTCAGATTCTGATGAAAAATCTATTTGGTATTCGCCAAAATAACGATCAAGTTCCGTGAAAATCAAGTCACGAATCGTACAGCCTTCAACCGCATTACCATCATAATGAAAGATACCCGATGCTTGAAATAAACGCATTAGTTCAGTTTGTGAAGCCATACGATTTGTTGAACCCACGCGAATATAGTATTTTCCATTGGTTTGATAAGGCTTGTCTTTTCCTTTGGAAACGACAATTTCTCCTACGATTTTTTTATCAATAGTGTGTTGTTTAAACTGCGGTTCTAATGCAGGGATGACACGATCTCTTGCGATATTCATTATCCATTCTTCCAATCTACAATCAGCAGGAATGCCTGTCACTATCCCCTGATCGGTCACACCCAAGAGAATAACACCACCTTGACTATTAGCAAAGGCTACCATTTCCTTAGCTAAGGATTCGGCTCTGACACCGTATTCTTTGAATTCAACTGAATAATTTTATCCTTGTTGAATAAGCTCTTGTAATTCAGTATGCATCATTTTATCTGTCATAAATTATTTCCAATAGTTAATTAACTTTATGAAGTGAGATGCACCTACGCTTGCTTCTTCATCAACTCAATTATATCCTTAAGATAAGCAATTTCCAAATAAGCTTTTTCTATTTCCTTCTCTTTTTGCTCAATAATTAAATGAGCTTTTTCTAATTCGTGTTTATATGTTGTTTGGTCAGTCGCATTATGGTGAGATTGCTGATGATGATTAGAATCATTATGAAGACAAATAAAAGCATTATGAAAATTTTCTATAAAGTTAAACACATTTTTTTCATTTAATCCCACCAATTGTGCCAACTCCACTCCCAATGTTTCTGAAATTTGCTCTAATCGGGAAAGACTGGGATCCGTTTTTCCCTGTTCAATCTTAGCGTATCCATTAGGTGTCATTTGTAGTTTGTCGGCCATTTCTTCCTGAGACCAGTCTCTAAAATTACGAAGAAATTTAATTTTTTCATAGACTTCCATAAATACATCCTCACAGTGGGTTAAATTTTTACTAGGAGTGACTGTTTTGTGCGTGAATTATCGTCTATATTATGCAGTCATGTCAATTGATAGGTGCGAGCGAAGGCACTAGACTTGTCCCTAAAATTTATTGCATTTAGGAGTCCAACCTTAAATTAACTTAATGATAACAAAATTCATGCTTGGGTACTTAAAAAAAATCTGGAAAAGTCATGGTTGAAAAAAGCGAGCGTAGAGTCAACGCCATTAAGCCTGTCCTCTCGACCTTAGGAGAGACATCAAGGACAGATTATTGATTTTATTATAAAAACAACTGTGCCGGACGGGGAAGTTCTCTCCTGCCGTCGAGATCCCCGTCCGTAACGTTTCAGATCGCTCCGGTACGCAGGATTTAACGTCGTCTCGAACGTCATTAGCAACTCCATCTTCAGTGCCATCATACTGAATCCAAATTTTATTATTACGAATGTCAATATGAATAACGCTGCCATGAATACGATAAGCATCATGCCATCCGGCATGAATCAATTCATAGTGATCATTGGCTTCATCAATAATCGTTTCGATTTGTATCGATCCTATAGCAGGTTTATATTGGGCGTAGGTGTGGAGTAATTCCTTAATAATCTAATCTGGCGATAATGAGTTATTTTGTCCATAATCTCCTGTTGCGGGTCTCCGTCTCAATGCGGCAAAGGCGGGATTGGGGGAGTCTTTGTTTAAATAGTCGGCGCATAAGAAAGGGTGGGCATCTATTATGTGCATTGTGAGTGTGCAAACCGTGATGATCGCAGCCCAGATATTGAGGATAAAACCGTCGGTTTATTTGTTGTATAAAGGGCGTGGAACGTACCTACGCTTGCTAGCCAAGATAAATCTTGGACTCCTACCAACTTTGAAGTCTTGGAGTCCAAAATTGATTTTGGACAATTTGCTCCGCCGGTTTTTGTTTTCACCGGCATGGGGCCGCAATGGTGGGCAATGGGCCATCCACAAGCGTAGGGTGCGTCCCACGCACATTCTTGATGTTACTGTACTTTATTTGTGCGGAGTACGTACCCTACGCTTGCTTCTCTCCTCGATTTCAGCACCAGAGTGGTATGGGGATTTCCGCTCTCCTAGCTGGAAAAAATCTCTTGAATGGGTAAACGAATATCCATCACTTCATCAATGACTTAGGTATCGCGTTCGACATCAAAGCTTTTTCGCTGATTCGGTTGCGAGTAAACAACCACAGTCTGCATACCCGGATTAACTATCCAACATGACTTAACGCCAAGTTCAAAATAAGCTTTGATTTTTCTAATCAGATAACCGAGCGATTGGCGTGATGACAGTATCTCAATAGCTAAGTCAGGCATTTCAGATACTGTCACCAGATCATCTAGTTTTTCGGATATAATAGGAAATTTCATATAGGCACAAATATCAGGTTTAATCTCATATTTGCCATCAAGCCGATATTCACTGAGATCATACTGGACAATGTCCAAACTTAACTCAGTTGCAAAATGCAATTTCTTGCCAGCACAACGATCAAGTAAACTGCCTAGCTTGAATTGAACAGTGCTGTGATTCAATGATCCCGTTGGATCCTCCCCATCAATTCCATTATTTTCAACCTCATCTGAATCACTCATCTTTTTATCTCCTGAGTGGGACTGATATTAGGATTAAAATCACCTATTAGAATGATGCTTGTTTCCTGAGTGTCAGGTTTTTGACTGGGCATTTAAGTCACCTTTTTTTAACAGTTCGGTTAGAGTCTAACATTTTTTATCAGTTATCAGTAGAAAAATCTCAGCGCACCTACGCTTGCTTCTTCATAAACTCAATTATCTCTTTAAGACCCACCAATTGTACCAACTCCACTCCCAATATTTCTGAAATTTGCTCTGTGTCCTCATAGATCGTTCCGGGTGCGTCCTACGCACCGGTTATTAGGAAATTGGTGCGTGGGACGCACTCTACGCTTGCTAATTATGCTCAACAACGAATAAAACACTACAAGGATTGTTTATAAGAAAGGATTTGATCGTGGTTGTTTTGAGGGTGTTTGTGCGGAGCGCATAAAATGTCTCTAATAATACGATTATTGATGAATGAGAGAGAGTAGGTTTGGCTCTTGCAGGAGGCTTCGCTAAGGGAACGATAAAAAGTCCCGACGCTAGGAGGGATCTGGACGGGGTTGCAAACACTGTCCAGCTTAAACGTTAGGCACGTTCAAATGGTTTGACATGTTAAAATGTATTTGATAATATCCTCCTGCTTGTTATAAAAGAGAAAAAACTGGAAATCAGATGAAAAAAATTGGAAAGCCTGAATTTGGACAAAAAGGCGCAACCGGCAATGGTTGGAATGTCGGTACCAATAATTGAGAGGTGTACAATGAGTTATCCATTAAGATACCCATTCTCATGGTTTTTAGCCAGAATAGGGATAACAATCACAATAAATATTAATTTTATTTATGATGACGAGGAAAATGTTTTTGTCGCAACAAGTAGAGATATTCAATGGCTAGTATTAGAAGCTGAAAATTTCAATACCTGAGAAAGAGGTAAAAAAAATACTTAAAAAGCATGGCTGGAAGTTTATCAGAGCCGCAAAGGGATCACATGAATACTGGGGAAAAGATGGTTGCAAACCTATAACTGTGCCACATAATTGTAAATCAAGATTTACAGCAAATGCAGTTATGAAAGAAGCTGGAATTAATCATAAATTCTAAATGGTTGATGCGATAGGCGGGTAAAGTACACCGATTGGGTATTGATGACTTCAAACTTGCGGCGTCCAAAGAATTTGGTGCGTGGGACGCACCCTACGCTTGCTTGTCCAAAGCTAAAGCTTTGGACTCCAACAACAATGTCAAGTAAGCGTAGGGTGCGTCCTACGCACCGTCATCTGCACCAACGACAGGCAATACGTTATTAGCAGGGATAAATCTAAGTGCGATTTTGACTTATCCCTGTTAATCCTTGTAGTGGGCAGCGTTGTTTTTAATGCCTTGGATTATAAATTTGCGGGTTTAAGAGCCTTAGAATAAATTATTTCTCCTCGAATGGATTTATCCCAAGGCTTAAGGTTTTTTGAGCTTAGCCAAATATTTTTCTATCACTTCTGGAGAAAGTTGTTCAAGCATCTCCTTTGGAGAAAACTGTTCAAGCACATCCTTTGGAGAAAACTGTTCAAGCACATCCTTTGGAGAAAACTGTTCAACCACCTCCTTTGGAGACAAGAGATGAAGATGTTCTCTGGCATAATCTCGCTCAAAATCTTCCCATGTATAAGACATAACAAGCTCCTCCTTAAAATACATTTCAAACAATTGCTTCAACAATCCATGGCTTCTTGGGCGACGCCATTGATAATGTGTCTCACCAAAACGAAAGCCATCAGCCTTACCACTAAACAACTGCAATACGGCATTCGCATCCGATTGTGCTATTTGGCTGGTAATAATGAACACCCGTTTTAATCTTTTTTTTCGCTTTATAATGACTCAACCATTGGGGTTTTCGAGTACATATAGCATACAATTGAAATTGTTCAATGGGTAACAGATCCTTGGGATCAGGACTGACTTGTTTACGGTAGATTGTATAATAACCAATCAATTCGTCCAATGTCCATCTGTCTAATGGCTCTCGTAAAGATTTGTATGTTACCAAATTATGATCTGACAGATTTTCTAATCCATCAGGTAGTGTTTTTGGTGGATTTCCCACTGACTTCCTAATAATCACTATATCCAAGTATTGCTCTTGAACGGTCAGATTTTTTTCCAGTTCAACATCATAATATAAACCGTCGAAAAAATCCTTCAATGCTAAACCAAATAAGCGGTGCCAATTAATCATAATATTCTAGTTGTTATTGTTTCCATTATATGTATAGTATAATGAAAAGTGCATAACATGAGTAGGTAATAGACTTGTCCCTACATAGACAAAGTAATTTATTAGATAATATCTTATATCTTAAAATCAACCCCCTAAAAAAAGCCCTTACGCTGCCGCTTTGGACTCCAAAAAAACGAGACAAGTCTTCATATATTTATCATCATTCAACTGGTATATCCAAACGGTTTAAATAAGTGATAAGGTGAGACGCGCCTACGCTTGCTTTTTCATCAACTCAATCATCTCTTTAAGAAAAACGGATAGGTGGTAAGCCTTGTTTAATTAGACACAATATGTTAAAAAAAAC
>JSZA02000120.1 GCA_000785145.2 Candidatus Thiomargarita nelsonii | reverse complement strand
ACCAGTGGATTTTAAATCACTTAAAATCATTACGCCGGACATTTCAACCCACAATCGTTTTGCTTTAGATGATAAGGGGTTATTTGTCAATGGTACTTGTTTTTATATTTTGCTTAAAGAAGAGTCAGTTGAACATTACTTGCTGGTGTTATCTTTATTAAATTCTAGCGTTTTGGAGTTTTTCCATAAAGTCACTAGTGGTAATACACTTTATTCTAAACGGTTTCGTTATTGGACTTCTTATCTAAAATCTTATCCAATACCGGACTTTCGACAAGCCAAATCGATGATAACGGTAAACAAATTGATAGCAAATACACGCCGACTTTTACAAACCACTGATAAAAAAGAACAAGAAGTTCTTGAGCAAAATAATGATCAATTCATTTATCGGTGGTTTGGTTTAGTCGATGATGACATTAAGGAAATTGAAAAAATTTTACGGTTACACAAAGCATAAGGTATCACTCTTAGTTCTACGTTTTTTGATCTTGACATCAAAAGCACTTGCTTTAGCTTTGGACTCCAACATGTCAAGTCAAAAAAACGTAGAACTAAGAGTATCACAATATGCAGAAACAAAACATTTTACAATCGGCAGAGCATAAGGGGAAAATGTTGGTAGGAGAGTCAATTTGGTTATAGCCAGTTGCTTGGATAAGTAAAAACGCAAAAAAAAAAATCCTATTTGATATTGTTGGTGATTGGTAACGGTTTTTTTAAGCCCAATATTTCTTCAATGGTAGGGCGTCTTTACCCCAAAGGAGATTATTAAGAAAAGGAGTCCAAGATTTATCTTGGACGTTTGAATTATGAAAAATTTGCTTGCAATCTATATGCTTTATGCCAACGCGCTAGTCCTTGATTATAGCGATTTTGGTCCACAGGCAATGGCTTATGAATTAATTGGTTTTCAATGGTGGCAATGGGAAAAACCTTGTTGTTCCGAGCCTGATTCGATATACAATATTAAGGTAGTCGTCTATAAAGACAAAGACATCGCTTTGAATGAGGTTAAAGCGTTATTTCCCGTGAATCCAGAGCAACAACAAGATTATAGGTATTTGGAATATTCTAAGGCAGTCTCTTATCTGACTGAGCATATTCAAGATGATGAAATGCCGTCATTGCTCAAAGAGACAAAGAGAAAAATTGTTGAGTCGCTGGTCCAAGATAAATCTTGGACTCCTGAGCTACCATAATTTTTGAGGCATAACATAACATGATTAATACTATCAAAAACATGGCACGGGCAACGGGGACAGAAACCGGCAGACCTTCCTTTAATCAACGGGTTATGGATGTCATAGCCAAAGTCCCTCGCCATGAGTTTGTAGCTGACGAGCAAGATGCCTATGCTTACGATAACCGCCCTTTGCCCATCGGTTATGGGCAAACCATTTCTCAACCCTACATCGTCGCTTTGATGACGGATCTGCTAGAAGTCAAGCCCAGTGATGTCGTGTTGGAGATAGGGACTGGTTCTGGCTATCAGGCGGCAGTACTCGCTGGATTGGTGGATAAAATGTACAGCATTGAAATCATTGCCGGATTAGGAAAAGAGGCTAAGGAACGCTTAGCGAGACTCGGCTATAACAATGTTGAGGTTAAAATCGGCGATGGTTATCACGGTTGGGAAGAATATGCACCTTTTGATGCCATCATCGTCACAGCCGCTGCGAGTCATATTCCGCCGCCGCTGATTCAACAACTTAAGCCGGGTGGGCGGATGGTGATTCCGGTAGGCGAGCGCTTTTTTGTTCAATATCTGATGTTGGTAGAGAAAAATAAGCAAGGTAAGCTTAAAACTCGTAATATATTGCCGGTTGCTTTTGTGCCTTTCACGGGCGAACATTGATGAATCCACCTCTCATCGCTATCGCACTCGTTTCAGCCGCAGCCATTAAATATCGGGGAATCAAATAAGCGTTATTTGTAGGCTTTGCGAGCAGGTTAAAGTGTTTTTGGAGTCCAAGATTTATCTTGGACACGCCCAAGATAAATCTTGGACTCCCTGAGTTGTCTTTAACCGGCGATAATCGGCGAACATTTTGCCAGTGGCTTTACACATGGCAGTCGCATCAAGATAGCCGTCATTCGCACGTTGGCGAATTTTAATATCCTTGAACTCGCGGGTGATACTATGCGTGTTACTATAGTACATGTTAGTTTCTCCTGACATGGAGTTATTGGCATTGCGACTTCCTAAATGCTTTGGCGGGCGATAGGGAGTCGCTACCATTAAAAGGCGACGACCATTATATCTTGATAAAAAATCAAATCAATATGAATTTTAATTTTTTCAAATAATTTTTTTTATTCACAAATCAAATAAATTAAATATTGTTCTACACCCACTTGAATTTGTGCAAAATGGTTGTATCGTATCAAGTAATACTTGATTTTGTTCTTAATTGAGAGGGCCGTTATGAGTTTGAAGCCTGAAAATCGGGGTGGCCGCCGACCCGGCGCCGGTAGAAAATCACACTGGTTTGTTGATGGGAAAACATGTTTGGTGAGGATACCGGAAAAATTTAGAGACAAAGTGATTGAATATGCAAGGCTTTTAGAAAGAGAAGAGATTCAAAAATCTACCAATAGTCTGAATGAAAAAGCTGAGCTACGGAGCTGACAACGGTATGAAAACCACAGTAAAAATTCGCCCACATTGCAGGACTACGTGTGGGTACTCGAATAAACTGGCAATCTACCGGAATGGCTTGTTACTGGTACTCAATCGCTACAATCTGAACGTTAATGCACAGGTAACCTGAAAATCTTTTAACACTTATTATAAGTCTGTAAAATTGAATTATAGGTAAATTGCCGTTTTTTAATTCGTTTATTTCTCAATTAGTTGTACCACCTCTGCCTGGCATTCTCCTTAACATGAATCCACCTCTCATCGCTATCGCACTCGTTTCAGGCGCCGCCATTGCTTATGAAGTTTTATTGCTGCGGCTATTTTCCATCATTCAATGGCATCATTTTGCCTATATGATTATTAGTCTCGCCTTGTTGGGTTATGGTGCCAGTGGCACCTTTTTGGCATTGACTAAAGATTGGACAGGGTTTTCGAGACTATTTGCCCTCAACGCTATTTTGTTTGGGCTCGGAGCCCTTATTTGCTTTCACCGAGCGAGACAGTTCCCCTTTAATCCCTTGGAATTGCTTTGGGATTGGCACCAACCGCTCTATTTATCTTTGATGTATTTGTTGCTCGCTATCCCATTTTTTTTTCGCGGCTAATTGTATTGGACTCAGTTTTTATCATTTTCGAGACAAGGTGGGATGCATTTATAGTGCCGATCTTTTAGGGGCAGGGCTTGGTGCCTTGGGGGTTGTGCTATTGTTATTCTTTGTTCCGCCCTTAGAGGCTTTAAAAATATTAAGTGTTTTAGGATTGGTGAGCGCGGCATTGCTCAGCCCTCTCAGGTTAGTTGCTGTATTAGTGTTGATAGGAATTGCAATATTATTCCCTTGGACAAGCTTACAAATCTCTCCGTACAAGGGGCTCAGCCAAACGCTTCAAATTTACAGTGGTGGAAAATCAAAAAATCCCTCTTCGCTACGCTCCCGGCTTAAGTCTCAACAGCACCGCTTTTCCGCCTGAACAATTAGGCATTTTTACATATGGCGATGCTTTAAGCGTGATCAATCGCTATACGGGGCAAAAGCTGAATTATCTGGATTTTCTTAGTTCTGCGCTCCCCTATCATTTGTTAGAGCATCCCAAAGTTTTATTACCGACGCAGTGGAATTAAATCCACAAATAGTGAATTTGGTCAAACGGGAATATGCTATTCATATTGCAGAAGCGCGTGGTTTTGTGGCGGGTAGCAAAGCAGATTATGATTTAATCCAAGTCGCATTATTAGACTCCTTTGGTGCTTCTAGTGCTGGCTTGTACGCGCTAAGTGAAAATGATTTATATACTGTTGAAGCTTTAGAACAATTTTTGGCTCACCTGAAGCCCGGCGGTTTAGTTCAATGCCATATCGTACCGCCAAATCCCATACAATGTCGGAGGGTGGATATCGCGGCGCGTATCCACCTGATTAATATATAAGTTTTGGTGGATACGCTACCGCTTAATCCACCCTACATGGGCGGTCACTGCCACCAACGCCCCAGGGCAACCACAAGGGATTGCCCCTACACCCGCCCCTACACCCGCCCCTACAAAAAATCACGGTTCACGTAGGGGCGGGCAACCACAAGGGATTGCCCCTACGCCCGACACGATATGGCATTGACCTTTACCCCCAACCTTCAAAACAATAAGGATTTAAAACGGCATTTTTCCATAAACGATCACGCTCAATTTGGCTCAGATTAGCTTCATGGCAAACTGTCTGCCAATGGTCATTGATCACAGATATTATTATATTAATAATCTCTTTAGCTTGCCATTCTTCCAGCCTGTAAATATGGCAAACAGATAGTGCATTAGCCAGTGTGGAATGATTGCCCTGTTTTCCCTCCAAATTCATCGCCTGGGTAGCCTCCCGCCCGGTTCTATTTTGTGGACAAATGTCATAAGCGGGTGTCAGACTCAATGCGGTTCCATCCCAGAAAGCGGCATGATTTCTGGCATGATCATCGGTATTTCCGATCAGTATGTTGAAGATAATACGTTTATAGATTTCATGCAATGATTTGATTGGTTTTTTAAATTGATGGCGTATCAATTTGGCGAGTTGAGGATAACTGGCGTAGCGGGCTTCCATTTCATTCAATTTTAACAGACTCAAGCCACTGAGCATTATACGGCGTTCAAAAAAATCATGGTGTGCGATCCTGTCAAAACGCTCTACTAACAGGACATCTTTTCCTAATGTGTGTTCAAGTCGAACTTGAGCGACATTAATGCCCGCCATTTTCGCCAGTTTCATCGCTACATATTCCGCTTTGACTATATCATAATGGTCAGTCGATGAACTGAATTTGGCGATGTATTGTTTGCGATTATCAGTCATCAAGGCTTTGGGGCGTGCGCCGCCTACACTGGTTCCATGTAATAAAGCCTGATCTAATTCTGGTGGCAGGGGCTTTCTGGCTTCTATCAGTTGTGCCGCTTGCAATAAGTCTTGTAATTGAGGAGGGGTTGATTCTCTCGCTTTATAGTGGGTACCACTTTGCTGAAAATCCAGTGCGCCAATCCGGTTACTGCTAGACAGTAACAAGTAATCCAGTTCGCTAAGGTTTGGGTATTTATAGTCAAGCAGGCGCCGCCCCCAGGCATCAGGCGCGGCATCTCTAAGACATGAATGAATTTCATTGAGTCCTTCAGGCTCAAAGGTGCCGCGTTGCAGGGGTAATTCTATTGGCGACAAGGAAATGGAGTGTTGACGCTCTAGGTAAGTTCGACCATAGACAAAATGGTATTTGCCTTGAATCAGGCTGATTTGACCGGCAACGACTGGCTCAGGGGTTTGAGGCAACCATATCCAAACAAAGGCTTTAGAAGTCATCATCCAGTTCTACCTTTTTGTTGACACCTTTTGAGGGTAATATTTGGATTAAGTTGGCAATGGATTGGGAAACTTTAGTTAATTGGCGTGGTTCGTTCCCCATCAATGGTATGCCGACAATGGTTGCGGCTTCAAATACGGTACCAATAGCGACATTGGGATTTCCCTTTTCCAAAAAGCTGATAGTATAGCGACTGACTCCGACACGCTCCCCCAATTCTGTTTGTGACATATGACTCTCTATACGTGCGGCTTTTATCATTGTTCCCAAGGTTTCTAAGAGGATTGTAGTGTGTGTTGAGAGGGTGACGGTGTTTTTTGATTTTTTAGTCATGTTTATTCTAACTCACAATTGATG
Organism: Candidatus Thiomargarita nelsonii; assembly: GCA_000785145.2. Classification (GTDB taxonomy): domain Bacteria; phylum Pseudomonadota; class Gammaproteobacteria; order Beggiatoales; family Beggiatoaceae; genus Thiomargarita; species Thiomargarita nelsonii_B. The sequence goes on along the minus strand of JSZA02000120.1, from coordinate 15,138 downwards.
AAAAATTGTGTATTATAATAAACCTTTTTTTCAAATACTAGAGTACAATTTAAAAAAAATAAAAAAAAACGGGCAAATTTTAGAAATGTGTCCTATTATCGATGTTCAAGTTTTTTGATCTTGACATCAAAAGCACTTGGAGTCCAAAGCTTTAGCTTTGGACTCCAACATAATTCGGGACGTCAAGTCAAAAAAAACTTGAACATCGAGTTATATAGATGCCGATGTCGGAGCCTACACCACCTATTATTATGGCTTAGAAGATATCGACTTATATGGTCAAAGCACCTTTCATTGGGATTTCATAGAATCGGCGACGGCAAAATAACTGTCGTTTTTTTTGCCTAGTGTTTGTAGGGGCAATCCTTTATGGTTGCCCTTAACGAAGGTGGCATTGACCCTACACGGGACAGGATCAATACACTTCAAAAGCCGGACAATCAAAATCTATCCAGTTACGTTGCTCTAGGGGATCACTACCCGCCTTCACTAATATTCCACAAATCCCGTATTGACCTTTTGTTATGGCACCGGGCAAGGGATTTATCAAATTAGTTGACAGCCTAGTTCAGCTTGCCAACGCTGGCGTGCAAATCGTTTTGAGCGTTCACGACTTATTTTTAATGAAAGAACTCAGTTTGCGTATTGAAGCGGGTGAAACCAAGGCCTCTTTTTTTGAATTATTGCAAGAGGAATCGAATATCCGAGTGGTGCAAGGGGAAAATTTGGATGACTTATTGACAGTAGTTGCCCTTGAGGCAGCCTTGGATCAATATGATAGGGAACAAGAAGTCTTATTACGGGACAACGATTACTGAAAAAAAATTGACTTTCAGCTTTCCTGACGGATGGCTACTCAATAAATATGACTCGCGCCGCTTAGATTTCAGAAAGCATCGCATTGAAAATAAAAAACGTATTCAACATGCCGAACTTGCCGAGGCACAAAAAGTGCGCGATACAATAGTGGGTTTATACGGTCCGTTAAAGCGAGTGATTTCAAAGTAGTACACAGATATTTACGCTTACATAAGCAAATGAGACTAAAATTTATACAAATCCGTTGCCATGTTTACAATAAAAAAACGCTCCCGAAAAAATTCGGTTGGCATGTCATGGGTTAACCTGAGCATCATAATCCCCTGTCTCAAAGTAAAAGGTCCATCTGGTGAAGAATGGCACTATGAAGGCTTGTAAAAAATATGTACTTTTGTGTTAGATTTATGCACTTAAAATATAGGCGTTGACTGCTAATCGTACTGATAGAAAAAAATTGAGCCTCACATTTTTTTTTAGCTACGTCTAAATTAATTGTCAGACAAGTTGAGACATGAGTCTTTTTTTTAATTAAAGGAGAAATACGATGATAAAACGGGCAGCGTTGTCGTTACGCACTGTACTTTTAATTGCAATTGGATTATCTTGGTTTTCGGGGGCGATGGCTCAATAAGCAATTTGATTGTCTGAATCAGAATTTTATAATTTTCAGATAAAAGCAAGAAAAAAGAAAAAGATTAATTCTGTAAATTCTTTAATTTTGTAAATTCAGACAATCAAATTTTAAAATACCTGAAAAATTATGGCTCAGCACTTAACTTCTTGAGTTTTGTGACTGGCATAAACCTTTTTGGCTTTATTAATGAGATACGCCATGCTCTCCTTCAAATCCTGCCTCAACAATTCTATCTCGGATTGCGTCAAGACTGGGGGCTTTGGCAATTTCCCCACTGTGTTCGAGTATTCATTTTTAACCATGATTAATAATTTGTATGAATATATAAATTTTGTAATCAACCCACTTTAACAGAGAGACTAACAATGATCAATAAACACCAAACCCGCCTCACCCGCCTCACCCGCCTCACCCGCCTCACCCGCCTCACCCGCCTCACCCGCCTCACGGTGATTTTGAGTACCGCTTTGATGACCCCAGTGGGATATGCACAGGGCTTGGAGTTTGAATAATTTCAGTCTATTCCTACTCAGGAGGCTACTGACTGGGAATTTTTTACGATTGGCACAGACCATTATTTGGCGGTGGCTAACACATCAGACGACTCCATCCGCAACATAAGCTCAAAAATCTATCGTTATGGCAGAAGTCAGTATGAAGAGGCTTATCAAGCTGGTCGTCAAGCCTGTATTGATGATCCAGCATCCTGCGGTATTCCAACAGGAGTAGCCACCTTTGACATAACCTCAAACGTCCTACACATCCCCAACTATGACAATACCTATTGGCTCAAGTTTGGGCTGACTAGCTGGGAGCCAGTTCAATTGCAGAGTTTTGGGGAGATTGGATCTGAATAACAAATAAATAAAAATAAAAACCAATAACGACAGCCAATTATCCTTTCTTAAATAATTGGCTGTCGTTATTAATATTTTATCATGGACATCAACTACAATGAAACTCAGTAGCATCACGATTGAAAATTTGAACGTTCCGTTACTTCGTTTCGAGCCATTAAAACATAAAGCCGACATGAAGTTTTATGTTCTCTCGAATTTTTTTAGGTGTCATTAGTAAAACGACAAGCAATTTACCAATTATGACAGTTTTGCAGACTACCAGCGAACCGTGACTTTGCTAGATGAATTAATTGATATTGCCGGGGAGTCGAATCTTACGAAAATGAACATTTTCCAATGACAGAGGTTTCGGCTCAAGAGGTTTTGCAATCGATCATGCAAGAACATGGTTTACAAGATCGTTCCTTTCCTGAAATAGGAGATCAAGATAAGATGTTGGGCATTTTAAACGGTGAACAACAATTGAACCGTCTACAAATTCGTGCATTAAGTGAACGTTTTCAGGTATCGGAGATGGTTTTTTCATAGCTCGTCAAATTGATGTCGTTAGAGCACTACCAGCGACTGGGCACGAAATGACCATTTTGGTGTATCAAGGGCAACCACTAGGGTGTTGCCCCTACAGAATATAACGGTTTGTAGGGGCAATCCTTTATGGTTGCCCTCTTAACTGTAATAAAGGTGAGGATCAAGTTTTTTTTAATTGAGCCTCACATTTTTTTTTAAGCGTCGTCTAATAATGTATAAGGCACTGTGTTTGATTGGACGTTGGGGTGTCAATGCTATTGAAGCGTCAGTATAAATATTGACACTAATTTTTTTATATCATCTTGAGGAGTACAGAAATCGAAATGAAACACCGAACTTTCTCTCAATTTCCGATACATTGCCGGCAATGACTCCTACTGATTACAATGTGGTGATTATGAAATTGGTAGAACAGGTTTTAAATTATTCTACAGAAACTTGCATACCATCCATTGAGATTGATCTCAATAGCAATAATCGGGTGACGGGTGATAAAGTGGTTGTTAATGCCCATATCAAAGGAGCAAAAGGCTCAGTGTCATCATGCGAGCAAACCCAAGTTGTAGAAACCGTCTGGGTTAAATTACCTAATGACTCTGTAATACCTCTGATTGATCCCTATACAGTACTGACTTTATTGCCCGGAGATGATATTGAAACCAATATTTTTGAATACACCTTTAGCGGTGCTGAGCCGATTGGATCGTATGAAATTGGGGGTAGGCTCCTGCATCCCTTTAGTGGCGATGCCATTAGTACTGATATTGAAGTTTTAACGTTTAGTCAATAAGCAATTTTATTGTCTGAATCAGACAATCAACGGATAAAGACAACACCTATCCCGCTGCTCAAATAAACCGGAATTTGGCGATTGAAGCACACAATAACAAGCTCCAATTCTCTAAAAACCGTAGCGCGAGCTAAACTTTATTTTTTGTACCTGACAAATCTCGATTTCTGTCATGTTAGTTCTATGTTATTATACATTCAATCCAACCAACTAATTAGATTAATATGATTATGACTTCACCCAACTGGGTAATCAAACCCTTAGTAGCGGAAGAAATTTATACCGATCGTCAAGAATATTTAGACTATCTCTACCACGCCGCTCTGAAAGCAAAAACTCGTCGTACCGGTTCGACAGTGTTATTAGGACAGCGGCGTATGGGCAAAACAGAAATTTTTAAGCGAGTCGTGAATCGACTTTTTTTTGAGCAAGATCATGAAGATCCACAGGCAGTGGTACCCGTATTTTTTAGTTTTCTGGATACCTTTGACAATCGCTGGGATTTTGCGATTAAATACGTGGAAAATTTTATTCGCTACTATGTCGCATTTCGTTTACGTGATCCAGCATGGTTGCTGGAAACTATGGATGCTGAGAAATTAGTAACAATTCGTGAGAAAATGTCTATCACCAGAGGATTTCAGGTGTGTTTAAATTTTTTAACGAATCTCCAGAAACAGAAAATAACTATTCCAGAACAAGACGCATTATCTCTGCCGCGTCGTGTCTCGGATTATGATGACAGCACGATCGTCATGTTTCTGGATGAATTTCAAAATACTCGCTTACCTCAACATAAATTTGACGTAGTTGGCTATATGCAAGAAGCGGTGGAATCACCGACTTGTCCTCATTTTGTCACCGGTTCGAGTATGACTATTTTATCTCGGGAAATTTTGGGACGGGGTGCGTTATTTGGACGCTTTGAAAGTCATCCAATTGAATCGTTAAGCGGTTATTGGGGCAGCGAATTAGTACGTAAAGCGGCTAAATTCTATGAAGCTAAAGTTGCAAAAGCAATGGCACCTGTCATTGCCGAACGTTGTGGTGGTAATCCCTTTTATATTACGGCTCTGATTAAGCAAGCGGAGCAATTAAATAAAACGATTGCAACTGAAGAAACCCTGAATCAAATTTTAGCGATTGATTTATCCTCGGGCTTTATTTGGAGTGAACTCAGTTATCAAGTGACTCGTTGGCTGGAGCGAATTAATGAATATGGTATTACCAAATGGATTTTATATCTTTCCGCCCTTGGCGAGGGTGAGAAAATTGAGTTAAGCCAAATTCAAGAGGCTCTGTTAAAAAAAGATTATCAAACAGTGTCTATCGCACAAATTCGTGAAGTGTTAATCAAACTATCGCGTGGTGACTTGTTGGAGTATTTGGAATTAGGCAATTGGTTTCGTAAAGTTAAAGATCCGATTTTGTTGGAATTTTTGCGAATTTGGGGACGTATTGAAGTCGAGGGGCAGAATGGCTCGGAAGTGAGAGATGAGCTGCGATCTCAATACGAAAAACTCCAGCGACAAATTCGAGATTTAAAAGGTTATTTAGCCGAAGTTTATATGGCGCAAATTCTCCAGAATGCCGAACGACAGCGGCTACCAGGACATTATTTTCATCAGGAGCATGAGATTGAAGTGCCCGAATTTAGCTATGTACGGCTTAGAGAACGTTTAGGAGTAGGTGCGGAAACCGAAATTGATCTTCATGCTGCTGCTGGAATTCAGCAATGGGTGGCAGAAAGTAAGTGGCGTTCCGAACGTAAAGCGAGTCCCACAGAAGTGCAGCAATTATTAGATAAAGCGCAACTCGTGAAATTGGATCGAAATGCTGAAATCATGCGACTATGGTTTTTTAGTTTTGATGGTTTCAGTAAAAAAGCAATTGATTTAATGTTAGAGCATGGCATATATTGGTCAACTCAAGAAGATTTAAATGGATTGTTGGATTATGTGAAATTGCGACGGTTGCCGGCACTTTGAGATAAAATTGGGTTGTGCCTTTGACCTCACTGCCATATCGTGTCGGGCAACCATAAAGGATTGCCCCTACGTGAACCGTGATTTTTTGTAAGGGCGGGTGTAGGGGCAATCCCTTGTGGTTGCCCTAAGATCCCTCCTTGCGTCGGGACAGGCTTAATGGCATTGGAGCGTAGGGTGCGTCCCACGCACATTCTTGATGTCGCTGTACTTTATTTGTGCGTAGGACGCACCCTACGCTCGCTAGCTGGGAGCCAGTTCAACTGCAATTGCAGAGTTTTGGGGAGATTGGATCGGAATAACAAATTATCTCCTTTGTCTGAATCAGAATTGGCATAATTTTAGAACTGAAAAAGATTTATATTCATAATTTTTTCTTAATAATAACCGAGAATATTTTTACCGGTTTAACCAATTGTCAGATGGACAGCGTATGTTAATTGCCTTATATGCTTTAATATTCTATGCTCGTTCTGAAGATTATACCTTATGTATTGATGAGCCACAAAGTTTTGTGACTTTAGCAGAAATACAACCGTGGTTGATGCTCATAGAAAAATTCTGCGATGATGGCGAACTTCAAACCTTAGTCATTTCTCATCATCCAGAAGTAATAGATTATTTAGCATTATCTTGCGGTAACTATTTTTCCCGTCAGGATCATACTCCAACGCAGGTTAAACGTGTTAAAACTGAGAATTCTGATTCAGACAATTAAATTAATTTTGGCAGACTATGAAAATCAGTTGCATCACGATTGAAAAATCCAGATAATAAGCGGACGATGTTCAAGTTTTTTTTAATTGATCTTCACATTTTTTTTTAAGCCTCGTCTAATAATGTAGAAAACACTGTTATTGGTGCTTGATTGGACGTTGGAGTGTGTGTGGCTATTAAGCGTCTCACTCATAATTGGGGCAAGTCGATTAATTTTTTTTATTTATAGGAGTAAATATGATGGTAAAACTTAGGTGCCGCACTATACTTTTAATTGCAATCGGATTATCTTGGTTTTCGGGGGCAATGGCTGATTTGAATGATGGCTTGGTTGCCTATTATCCGTTTGATGGGAATGCTAATGATGAGAGTGGGAATGGGAATGATGGAACCGTGCATGAAGCAACTCTAACAACTGATAGAGTTGGAAATGCGAATAGTGCTTATAGTTTTGACGGATTTAATGATTATATTTCTGCAAATCCCATAAACATTCTGAAAAGCAATACAATTACCGCCTGGGTAAACGTTACTGCATTAGATGATGATCCAGATAATGTGATAATTGAGAACTCAGATTTATCTGGTATTGCAGATTATGGGATTTATGCATTGCATTTACCGGATGAGCCAGGGAATTATAATGTTTACTACTTTTTACGAGATATAAATGGAAATGGCTATTATATCAAGAGTGGTATATATCTGAGTGTTGGTTCTTGGCATTTTATTAGTGCTGTATATGATGGTAACACTGCTTTATTAAGTATTGATGGGCAAGTTGTTGTTTCCAGTCCGTTAAATATTAATTTAAGGCAAAATGCTGTTGTTTTTGGAATAGCTGATGATTATGTAGGAGCTGGACATAGTGATGCAAATTTTAATGGGGCTATTGATGAGATTCGCATCTACAACCGCGCCCTTTCCGACTCAGAAATCCAACAACTTTATCAAATGAACAATCAACCATCTGACAATTGCTGGGCCATTTATGAAAACGGCAATCTCCACATCCCCTGTATCAAAGTAAAAGGCCCATTTGATGACGAATTGCATTATGAAGCCGATATGCAATATGAGCCATTATCTGATCCAATGAGTTTTCAGGTGACTGGGGCAAAACCAAAATAAGAGCCTAACAATTTTAAGCCTCTCGGTAATAACTGAGGGGCTTTGAGGGTAGCCAAACTCTTCCCCTAACAATTTTTATGATTTTTAACCCCATCATGGTTATAGAATAATGCCTGTAATAACACGCGCCCGCCTTATAGAATTTGCCAAAAAGTATCCAGATACAAAAACCGCATTAGATACATGGTATCGAAAATGATCAAGATAAATGGAAAGTCGGGTGTTAAAATGAACCAATTACTTGAAAATACAATAAATTCTTGGCCATTAGTGGCACAAGTGCTTTCAATTCCACAAACGAAAGCAGACTACCAACGAACCGTGACTTTGCTAGATGAATTAATTGATATTGTCGGGGATGATGAAAGTCACAGCCGTCTCACGGATACACTTAGTCTCTTAGTCGAATCTTACGAAAATGAACATTATCCAATGACGGAGGTTGCGGCTCAAGAGGTTTTGCAATCGATCATGCAAGAACATGGTTTACGAGATCGTTCATTTCCTGAAATAGGAGATCAAGATAAGATGTTGGGCATTTTAAAGGGGGAACAAGAATTAAACTCCCAACAAATTCGTGCATTAAGTGAACGTTTTCAGGTATCGGAGATGGTTTTTTCATAGCTCAGCTCGTCAAATTGATGTCGTTGTCAAAATCTCGAATTTTTTATCAAAGTCTCATTATATTAAAACGACAACCAATTTTATATAATCAAGGATGAAAAAACCTGATTAATGATTGGGGCAAGTTGATTAATTTTTTAACTTAGAGGAGTAAATATGATGACAAAACGGGCAGCGTTGTCCTTACGCACTATACTTTTAATTGCCATCGGATTATCTTGGTTTTCGGGGGCAATGGCTGATTTGAGTGATGGGTTGGTTGCCTATTATCCGTTTGATGGGAATGCTCAGGATGCGAGCGGGAATGGGAATCATGGGACGGTGAATGGGGCTACATTGACTGAGGATCGGTTTGGGAGTGCTGATAGTGCATACGAGTTTGATGGGAACGCAGACGCAATTTATATTTGCACAATGAAATCTATCGTTGAAATACCTTTGCCATGAACAAGGCATAGAGGTACCAAATTGGGTATTCAGTATTCCAGCTTGTCAACACCCATGGTTTGTTGCTGGGATAGAAAACCTTAAAGCGATTGCTTTGGTAGAAAGCCCTTTGGAATTTCGCATTAGGAAAATCTTTGTGCTAGACAATTTTCTTGATCGAGTCTAACAATCAACAGCAACAATCGCGTAACAGGTGATAAAGTGGTCATTAACGCTCAAATCAAAGGCTCCGCTAGCTCCGACTCATCATGCGAGCAAACCAAAGTTGAACAAAAAGTCTGGGTTAAATTACCTAACGACACTGTAATACCTCTGATTGATACCAAGATTTTTGAATACACCTTTAGCGGTGCTGAGCCGATTGGATCAATTGGTGGTAGGCTCCTGCATCCCTTTAGTGGCGATGCCATTAGTACTGATATTGAAGTTTTAACGTTTAGTCAATAAGCAAATCGGGCGAAAAATGTTTTTCGCCCATTATCTGGTTATTCGTGTGCTTAAATTGATTTAAGCATTCAAAAAAAAAAGTCTCAGTCACTAACGATGACGTGTTCACTTGATTTACGAAAGGAGCCAGAGAGTATTGATGTCAGTCATCAAAGAAAAATGGATAGGTTTATGGAAATATTAAACCAAATCAAATCGGGTTCCACTCTACCGCCTATTATGGTCCAGTTAGGTAATCAATGCCACCTTCGTTAAGGGCAACCACAAGGGATTGCCCCTACAACAAATCACGGTTCACGTAGGGGCAATCCTTTATGGTTGCCCTTAACGAAGGTGGCATTGAGTTAGGTAATAGAGGACTAAAAATTAGAGAGGTGAGCCTAGATTCAATCGGAGAAAAATATGATTAAAGAAGAAAAATTTCAGAATGCACTGTATGCTTTACAAGCCCTTCTGATTCAAGCTAGAAGCATGGCTTATGAAAAAGTTGATCATCAGCGATTGGCGGAATTACTGGATGATGCGGAAGAGCTACCTCAATTGATAGCCGTTGCCGAGGATAAAACGGACGATTTTAAAGCCGCACTCACTGATTTGTCAAAACAGTACCACTGTCCTTATGTTTTACAGCAGTTTGAACAACCGCAAAGTCATTCAAATGCTTATTGATTATTACGCTCAGAGTATAGGCTCTGATGATCGCGCCGCTGTCTTCTATCAACAACCCGATATTTTAATCGCAGTCGTTGCGGATGGTGCAGGTGGCATGAGTGGTGCTTCGGAAGCCGCTGATGATTTTATAAAATTGGTACAGCAGAATATCTTAACCGCAGCTAATTTGATGGATGAAACCTATTGGTGTCGCGTGTTGGCTCAGATAGATGCTTGGCTGCATCCCAGAGCGGGAGAAACGACTGGGATGATAGCCGTTGTTAATACCAAGAAAAATAGCATTGTTGGTGCAAGTGTCGGCGATTCAGAGGCTTATCTGCTCTCAAATAAATCTTGGCTAAATTTGACTGAACATCAATACCGCAAACCTCTACTCGGATCAGGGGCAGCTATTCCGATAGCTTATGGTCCAATTACTTTTGATGGCACACTCATCTTGGGTACTGATGGTTTATTTAAATATGCTGATTTTAGTAAGATTAGTCAGATTACTGAATCTTATCAGCCTAAAGAGAGTATTTTGCGCCTATTTGACTTGGTTAGGCTACCTTCTGGTCGATTCATAGATGATATTTCAATTATTATTGCTCAACCAAAGTAAAAAATGGATGTTATATAATCAAGGATAAAAAACCCTGATTAAAATTCGTAGGGGCAATCCACTAACTTGAACAGAGAGACAAACAATGAACAACCAAACCAGACGATCCCGCCTCACGCCTCACGGTGATTTTGAGTACCGCTTTGATGGTGTTTCTAACCCCAGTGGGATATGCACAGGGCTTTGAGTTTGAAGAATTTCAGTCTATACCTACTCAGGGGGCCAATGCCACCTTCGATAACTCTCCCCAAATAAGACCTACGAGGAGACCCATACCTCGCAGGTAGTTGTAAATTAGACGATAATTTAAGCTGCGGGGAAACGTCGACTGCCCCGTAGGTTTGCCTTAACGAAGGTGGCATTGGCTTATGACTGGGAATACTTTACGATTGGCACTGACCATTATTTGGCGGTGGCTAATCGGAATAACGACTCCACCCACAACACAAACTCAAAAATATATCGTTATGGCAGAAGTAAATATGAAGAGGCTTATCAAGCGGGTCGTCAAGCCTGTATTGATGATCCAAGCTCTTGCGGTATTTCAGCAGGAGTAGCCACCTTTGACATAACCTCAAACGTCCTACACATCCCCAACTATGAAAATACCTATTGGCTCAAATTTGGGCTGACTAGCTGGGAGCCAGTTCAACTGCAATTGCAGAGTTTTGGGGAGATTGGCTCGGAATAACAAATTATCCACTTGGTCTTTTCGAGGATAAAGAAAGCGTAGGGTGCGTCCCACGCACCAAAATCTTAGAGCCTAATAACCGGTGCGTAGGACCAATGCCAGTATGATAAACCGCTCAAAATCAGACCTGCGAGGAGACCAATACCTCGCAGGTCGTTGTAAATCTTTATTTGTGCGAAGTACGCACCCTACACTCGCTCTTTAGGGACAAGTCTATTAAAGCTAATGCGTCGTTTGAGATATATCCCAGTTCCCTATATTCTGCTTTTGAATGACAAAGGTTTTTTACGATGAATTCTAATGGATTAACTTGTTATGACATAGCCAGATATTTTCTGGCTCAAATAGACGAAGAAGCTGGCGATCTCATTTCAAATATGAAATTGCAAAAATTAGTCTAACGCTATGGAACTGGCGCGATTCCACCCCCACGCGATATGGATTTTTCTATCTATGATTCACAAACACGCGAATTATTAGATGAAGTCTATGCCGTTTTTGGTCAATTTTCAGCCTGGATGTTATCCAATATGACATACCAGAGCCGCCTTGGAAAGATACCCCGATTGGGCATAAAACATTTTTTGCCTCAAGTATTTGGATAGAAATTATTATTCTCTGGGGTACTAAGAAAAAGCGGCTTTTGCTGATACATTGGATCGATTAAGTCAACTCACTTGGGCTGAAATCTAGAATTCACACCGACATGGTTTGGGTTATGAGAAAATTGCTATTTTTCACATTCTTTGGATTGATCGAGATTTTACACTTTATCAACACAGTTAGTTGATTGACCTTTTTTCAAAACATTACTTTAAAGCATTTTTTTTTTGCTTTGGATGGGACAGTGCATGGGGCTACTTTGACTGCAATGTCATTAAGCCTGTCCCTTTGTGCGGAGGGTTCTTGAGGGCTCTAACCCAATTCCCATACATGTAGGGTGGATTAAGCGGAGCGTATCCACCTACTTAATGGCATTGAAGCGTAGGGTGCGTCCCACGCACCAATTTCCTTAGAACCTAATAACCGGTGCGTAGGACCAATGCCACCTTCGTTAAGGGCAACCACTAGGGATTGCCCCTACAAAAAATCACGGTTCACGTAGGGGCAATCCTTTATGGTTGCCCTAAGATCCCTCCTAACGTCGGGACAGGCTTAATGGCATTGGTGCGTAGGACGCACCCTGAACGATCTATACTCCGTAGTCAGTCTAGTACAGCAGATTACAACGGATATACTCTATCCGCAGTGAACTTGTTATTTAATCATCCAGCACTCGCTTTTTGTTAAAGTGTTGTAATAACTTCAATTCCTTCAATATTTTCAAAATCAGCAGGATTGTGAGTGATAAGCGGTAAACTGTGCTGAAATGCGGTGGCTGCTATCCAAGCATCTTGAGCAGAAATTGGATGGCCTAAACTACGACGATGAGCGCGTATATTGCCCCACAAGCGGCATGTTTCGTAGTCTATCGTTAAAATTGTATAATCTTCATGCAACAAGGTTTATAACTGGCTTACGCGACGCTCCCCCCAGTTCCGAATAGCAGCCCATTGAAACAATTCCGCAACCGTCATCACCGAAATGGTCAAAGTCCGGTTTTGTAAATAGACTTCGTAAGCTTGAGCACGAGTATCCCCTTTTAACAAAAAAGAAACGATATTCGTGTCAAGTAGAACACTTTCTATTATTTTTGTAAGCATTCTTCGTACCGTTGTTGGTAAGTATATTTAATAATATCATCAGCAGATTCTTCAGAAGGCCAAAAATCAGCCCTTAAATCAGCAATATTTTTGACGGGTTTGCTATGCGTGGTTTGAGATTGCCCAAAATGGCTCTTGGATGATAAATAATTGTGTTGTAATGATTGAGAAATCGCCTGAATCAATCCTAATTGTTCAAGCGGTTCGAGTTTCAAGGCAGTGTCAATCAAGGAACGTAGTTGTGTATTCATTGTTATTACTCCGCTAATAACTACAGGGATAAAGTCAAAGTCAAATCAAATTTAATTATATACGATTTGGCATTGAACAGGAAAACGCAATTGATTAACCTCATCAAGCGCAAAATCCTCAGATAACGCCTCTAAAAAAAAACGAGTGTCTTGCAAAAATGGCCTTATTTTTTAACAAAATACTCATGTAAATTGGAATCTGCACCTCTTGCACAATATTGGAGCGTTGGAACGATAAAAAATCCTTGGCGTAGTGACGGCGCAGTATCGGTGGACTATGCCATTAACGACATCACCTCTGGCACCCTTTCTTGGGCAGACGGCGATGCCACTAACAAGATATTTACCATCGACATCATTGACGATACTTACGTGGAAAGTGAAGAAACCATCATCGTGCCGCTCAAAAAATATCACCGGTGGTGCCATCCTCGGCATCCAAGATACCACAGAGTTAACAATTATAGATAACGATGCAGAGTTATTTATCACATTTGCAGAACAGAACCCGGTTTATCACGTAGCAGAAACGCTTGCGGTAGATTTATTGACCAGTACTCCTTCTGAGCCCGTGGATTTATGGGTGGCGGTGCAATTGCCAGACGATACACGCACCCTTGTTTCTCCCTGCCGTTTAACTTAATCCCTGTAGTGGGCAGCGTTGTAATAAAGGAGAGACTCAAGTTTTTTTTTAATTGATCCTCACATTTTTTTTTTAGCGTCGTCTAATAATGTAGAAGGCACTGTGCTTGATTGGACGTTGGGGTGTCAATGCTATTGAAGTGTAAATATTGACACTAATTTTTTTATATCATCTTGAGGAGTACAGAAATCGAAATGAAACACCGAACTTTCTCTCAATATTTTGGTTGGGTTTTTAAAATAACCCTACTGTGGTTATTCTGTTTTCAGACAGTTCAGGGCGAGCCTTATAAAATCGCTCTAGTCAATCAGGATAATTATCGGATTATCAAATTTGCTTACGGAGGCGTCAACAGTAGGGCTTATGGTGAAGTTGTAGATACCAGCGATGGTCGTGGTGCAGAGGGTGGGTACGCAAATCCTGCTAATTGGAGCGGCGTAGGTACTCAACCCGATTTTATTGGGACAATACTTAGTAATGCTGATTATCAAGTTGATTACTTTACTTCTGATACACTACCGACAATTAGTCCTACAGATTACAATGTGGTCATTATCCAAGATCCTCTCAAAGATAATAATCGAGGGTTCGACCGTTCAGTCCTTCAACAAGGAAGTGAGTTACCAGACCTCCTTGAACACACTACTTCAGAGGCATTTTGGTCCAAAATTTTAGGCTATTTTAATGCCGGTGGTGGTGTGGTTTTGGTTGGAGATGCCGTCCGGTTGTTAGAAAAATTAGATATTTCAATCAAGACAGACGAAACCGCAAACACTCTAAGTGAACCACTGGAAGGTAAGCCTTCAAAGTGGCTTTTCATTAATGGATGGCCCTTTTGTGGGACGGATCGGAATGGAAGTGGCACTTACCAAGTTGAATCAAGTGTTTTACTGGCTCCCGGCACGAAATTAGCTGATCTCAAATTATTCAGTGGTAATGATAAAGGGGGTGGGGAGGCAATTTGGTCTGATACAGTTTATTACCCTGTTAATGGGGTATCTTTACTTGATGTTAGAGTTCAAGGTAGCTCAGAATATCCTCTTAACCATAAAGTTTGTAATCCGCCTGTTGGTAAGGTGATTGTGGATGATGTCTTAACTCATTTCATGGGTTATACCATCCATGATAGCAAAAAAATATTTTATATTGGCAATGATTCTTTTTTTGACTACAAGCTCAGGGATCATCGTGGTGCTTGGCATGCAAAATCATTCCTTGAAATGAAGTACACCACGACAGAAGCTGGACAACAACTGATTTTAAAATTGGTAGAACAGGTTTTAAATTATTCTACAGAAACTTGCATACCATCCATTGAGATTGATCTCAATAGCAATAATCGGGTGACGGGTGATAAAGTGGTTGTTAATGCTCATATCAAAGGACCAAAAGGCTCAGTGTCATCATGCGAGCCAACCCAAGTTGTAGAAACCGTCTGGGTTAAATTACCTAACGACGCTGTAATACCACTGATTGAGCCATTTACTGGGCTGACTTTATTGCCCGGAGATGATATTGATACCAAGATTTTTGAATACACCTTTAGCGGTGCTGAGCCGATTGGAGCCTATCAAATTGGGGGTAGGCTCCTGCAT
>JSZA02000111.1 GCA_000785145.2 Candidatus Thiomargarita nelsonii | reverse complement strand
CTCAGCTAATATTTGAATACCAGTGGCGACACGATTTTTTTTCATCATCAACATATTTTGAGAAATGTCAATCACACCATCCAACTCACGTAAGTGATCTAACCCGACGGCTAAATCTTCAGGCGATTGATCATCGATCTCAAAATTAACTAAAGCAATGGATTCATCATTATGCGTCGAATAGTCAAAGACTAAACACCTTAATATATTACTCATATTAGGCAATCGCTTACTGCCAAACCCATGCCCATGATTTTTTAATCGCAAGCTTGCATAATTGAAATCAGGCGACAAATGTTTGACTATTGCGGCACCCGTCGGCGTCACACGTTCACCCTTTATATTATCTGAATAAACAGGATATCCAGATAATATAGAGACGACAGCCGGTGCCGGTATTGGGAGCATTCCGTGAGCAGAACTCACCAAGCCTTTTCCTAAAGGCAATTCACCAATAGACCAACTTTTCACAGAGAGACTGCTAATCAGAAAGGCGGCTGAAACAATATCAATAATAGAATCCCAAGCACCCACCTCATGGAAAGCAACCTGATCGACAGAAGTCCCATGCACTTCGGCTTCTGCCAAGGCTAATATCCGAAATATTTCAATACTTCGTTCAGTCGTTTCAGTGGATAATTTGGCCTTCAATATCCTATTTTGAATACTTGGAAAATGTGAATGATGTTCATCTTTAAAGCCATCGACCTGAAAACGCTTTCCTGTCAAAATACCATCGGTATAAGGTTTGACAGCTATTTCGATTTCACTCGGAATATCAAGCTTCTTAATCGTGTTATAGAGTGGCTCTTCCAGATGAGGAAAAGCATCTATAATACTACTAACAAACATGTCTCCAGCGATTCCACCAACCGGATCAAGATGTATATGCATAAATTACCATTTTTTTGTCCAAGATAAATCTTGGACTCCTAGTTTCTGTTCGCGGAAATCTTCAGGCCATTCCATAAATAATAACGACAGCCAATATTTTTAGCAGGGATAAGTCAAAACATTAACGACAGGGATTTTTTTTTAGCAGGGATAAGTCTAATAAGATTTTGATGATTTTGACTTATCCTTGCTTATATATAATCCCTGTAGTTAAAGATTTAGACTTATCCCTGCTAAAAATATTGGCTGTCGTTAAAGAAAGTGGTCAGGATATTTCAGCCCTCCTGTACTAGCAAGAAAAGACTTTATCTTTTTTAAACAACTGCATAGTAGAGACTTTAAAGGGCTTTTTCTTACCCACAAGATATCGTCCCCCCAAACCAAAAACCGTTTTCACCTTATAATCCGCAACAAAATCTTGCATAGGAATGATCCTTCTATTCTGATCATCTCGATCATTTTTGGCATCTTGCACCAAAAAAGTGCCAGTGATATCCAATTGTGTTTGCGATTGTCCTTGAGTGCCGCGCATTCAAATTGTTTAATCGGGGATTATTTTACTCATGAAATGGAAAAAATACAATCCAAAGCTAAAGCTTTGGACTCCAATATCAGTTTTTACTGAAAAAAATGGTACTATTTTTGCATAATCGAAAAAACACAAACAAACTTCTAACTTGGAGGTTATAAATGCCAAGACTGACACCCTTTAATATTCTTATTGTCGATGACAATAAAAATAATCTAACGAGTTTAAAAGCAATTTTGACGCAAGACATTGATAATATTACTGTGTTTCAAGAACAATCCGGTCTAAGTGCTTTAAGTTTCCTGATGAGACAGATAGTGGATTTGATTATCCTTGATATACAAATGCCCCAAATGGATGGTTTTGAAACGGCTAACATGATCCAATCGCGGAAAAAAACGCGAAATATTCCGATTGTTTTTTTGACAGCGGCTTATAAGTCGAACGAATTTCGGAAAAAGGGTTATGACCTTGGGGCCGTTGATTACCTAACCAAACCCATTGATACCGATAAATTCATCCATAAAATTCAGACCTATTTACGCTTCATCCAACATGGAGATCGGTATAACCTGAATCAGCAACAAAAGCAGGGCGCTAAAACTGAAGGCTCAAAAGTGTCTACACAAGAGAGCAACGTTCTTAAACAGGTAGATTATCTGATATCTGAAATAGATAGCTCGTTCAAAACGATTATCGGTTTTAACAAAACACTTGAGGAAAATATCCTCAGCTTAGGTTATAACAACTGTATGCCAGAAATTGAAAAAATTAGCTTGGAGAGCAAACAATTACTAGATATGATTAACCAAGTGCTAAAACCCAAAATAAAGGAGAGGAAAAAATGACAATATAGCGGAAAAAATGACAATGGCTCTGATGTTACGCACTCCAACACAATAGACTTGTCCCTAAATAAATTAAAGCGTATGTAGGGTGGGTTTCGTTCAATGCCATCGTCGTTAAGGGCAACCATAAAGGATTGCCCCTACAGAATACGTGATGGGTTTTCGTAGGGGCAACACCCTAGTGGTTGCCCTTAACGGCGTAAGTTAAGGGCAACCATAAAGGATTGCCCCTACGTGAACCGTGATTTTTCGTAGGGGCAATCCCTAGTGGTTGCCCTTAACGGCGTAAGTTAAGGGCAACCATAAAGGATTGCCCCTACGTGAACCGTGATTTTTCGTAGGGGCAACACCCTAGTGGTTGCCCTTAACGGCGATGGCATTGGGGTTTCGCTACCCACCCTACAATTAAAAAGGGACAAGTCTATTAAGGATTTTGCACATAACATGAGAATGGATTGTTTAATTGATAGTTGATAACTGATAACTGATAACTGATAAAAAATGATGAGTTTTAACAACTTGAAAATCCGTACCAAAGTGCTAGTCATAGCACTGGCAATTGCTTTAATTCCCGCTATTATTATCGGGGCTTTTTCCTTGCTCAACACTAAAGAGGCACTAAAAACAGAAGCGTTTCATCATCTTGAAAGTGTACTGGAAATCAAAAAGGCACAACTTGAGGCTTTTTTTGAAGAACGCCAAAGTGACCTCAATGTGCTTGTAGATATGCAGGCTAAGTTCATGGGAAAAGGCTTCCAAGAACTTCAGTTTGTCCAAAACAGCCAAAAAACTCAAATTGAGTGGTACTTTCGGGAACGTCTGAACAACATCAGCGTCTTATCGAAAAATAACTTAATTGCACAAGCTCTAAAGTCAGTTGAAGGTGAAAGTATTAAAGATAAAATAGGCACCGAACTGACGCACTACAAGCAAATATACGGATATGACGATTTGCTCCTGATTACCAAAGAGGGTGAAGTTGTGTACACCCTCGCTGGGCGGAGTGACTTGGGACAAAACTTGTTTAGCAATAATAGCCCCTTGAAAAAAGGTTTTCAAAAAGGGCTTAACGGCATCGTCATCCAAGATTTTGAGCCTTACGCCCCTGCGAATAACCAATATGTCGCTTTTATGATGGCACCCGTTTTCCACGAGGAGAAACTCCTTGGTGTCTTGGCATTCAGCTTATTGCCTGATAGCATTAATGCCATTGTACAACAGCGTGAAGAAATAATGGGACAAACTGGGAGCACTTACTTGGTAGGCAAGTTAAATGGTCAAACCCGTTATCGTAACGATAGGCTCATGAAAGGAAAAGAAGCGAGCATTGGTGATGCCAAAAGTGGAAAGGATATTGACAAAGCTTTAGCCGGGAAAACTGACATTGGAATCAAGATTGGCAGCAGTGGCGTGGAAGAGGTAACGCTTTATGCGCCGCTGCAAATACCCGGACTCAATTGGTGCATCATCACGACGATGGGATTAGAAGAGGTGCTAAGCACAAAAGAGGTTGGAGAGGACTTTTTCGCTAAATATATTCGCGAGTATGATTACTATGATCTCTTTCTAATCCATCCCAAAGGAAACATTTTTTACACGGTTAAGCATGAAGCAGACTATGGCACGAATATCATAAGTGGCCAGTATGCCGATTCTGGATTGGCCAAACTGCTCAAAAAAGTTTTACAAACCAAGACATTTGGTCTCAGTGATTTCGCGCCTTACGCTCCCAGCAACAATGAACCCGCTATCTTTATCGCCAAACCGCTAATCCACAACGACAAAGTTGAAATGGTGGTCGCTTTACAGTTAAATGATAAAAAGATAACTAAAATTATGCATGAGCGTACCGGCATGGGTGAAACGGGTGAAACTTATCTTGTTGGTAGCGATAAGCTTATGCGTTCTAACTCTTATCTTGATGCAGAAACGCATTCGATAATCGCTTCTTTTGCTAATCCCGCTCAGGGCAGGGTAGATACAGAAGCCACCCGCGCCGTGTTTTCGGCTGGTGAAACGGATCAAAAAATCATTCAAGATTACCGTGGTGTAACCGTTCTTTCTGCCTATACTCCCTTAAAGGTGGGTGATACAACCTGGGCTGTGATTGCTGAGATTGATGAAGCAGAAGCTTTTCAAACAATCAGGCAACTTGAACAGTGGTTTGCACTTCTCGTGCTAATAGTGGCTCTTATCACATTGTTTGTGAACCTCAGCTTGATCAAGCGTTTGACAAGCCCCTTGTTGCAGATGAATAAGCATTTAAAAAGTCTCGCTCAAGGTGAAATCGTCGAAAAAGACATTGACTATAGGATGAGAGATGAAATGGGTGAATTGGTCAGTTCGACTCGCACCTTAAAAAACGTCTTCAAAAACACCATAACGCAAGCTAACGCTATTGCAGCCGGAGATTATACCCAAAACGTAAAACGGCTCTCAGAGCAAGATCAATTGGGACAAGCACTTTCTGAAATGGTCCAGCGCTTGCGAAACATTACCACGATTTCTAAAGCGATTGCGGCTGGTGACTATAGCCATATGATTCATAGCAAGGGAGAAAACGATCTACTTGGACAATCCCTTAATCAGATGACTCAACAATTGCAAAAAGTCACTGAGGAAAACAAACAATCGGATTGGCTCAAAAGTGGGCAGGCGCAATTAAATGAGTTGATGAGTGGCGACATAGAAATCGAACGGTTGGCAAAGAAAACCATCTCTTTTCTGACGAACTACGTGGAAGCGCAGGTGGGATTGTTTTATCTGCTGAAAGATTCAGATGCTGAGCAAAAATCCTATTTGCAAGTTATCGCTAGTTATGGCTATACCCCTGACAATCGACCTGATACATTTTTGTTTGGTGAAGGATTGATTGGACAAGCTGCTCTGGATGGCAAAATGCTCTCTCGTACCCATAGCCCAGACGAACACAGCTACATTATTCAATCGAGTCTAGCTATCGCAGTACCCCAGCATGTCCAAATTCTCCCATTTTTATTTGAAGACTCGGTTAAAGGTATTATTGAAATCGGTTTTTCCAAAACCCCGTCCCCCCTTCAACAGAACTTTCTGAAACTGGTGATGCCGAATATTGGGATAGTGGTGGAAAGTGCCAATTCTCGCAGCCAAATGCACGTTCTCTTGAGACAAACCCTGGAACAAACCCAAGTGCTAGAAAATAAAAAGCAAGAAATGCAACTTCAACAGGAACAACTTAAGCAATCGAATGAGGCATTGCAAAGTCAGTCAGAAGAACTGCAAAGCCAGTCTGCGGAAATGCAAACTCAGTCTGAGGAATTGCGCCAAGTCAATGAGGAGCTGGAAGAGCACAGCAAGGAGATGGAGCGGCAAGGAGAGGATATTCGTCAAAAGAATTTTGTGCTGCAAGACAACCAGATTGAGATGGAAAAAGCCCATGCGGCGATTGAAACTAAAGCCCATGAATTGGAATTAGCGAGCCAATACAAATCTGAATTTCTCGCAAATATGTCCCATGAATTACGCACCCCTTTAAACAGTTTACTGATTCTCGCCCAACTGTTATCGACTAACAAAAAAGGCAACTTGAGCGATGATCAAGTGGAATATGCACAAACTATTCACAGTGCAGGGACTGATTTGCTCAAACTCATTAACGAAATTCTTGATTTATCCAAAGTTGAAGCGGGCAAAATGGAAGCCCAGATTGAAGAAGTGCCATTGGCAAACATGGTGACAGTGCTGGAACACAAATTCCGTCATGTCGCTGAAAATAAAGGCTTGGATTTCCATATTCAACTTGAAGAAAACATGCCAGCCGTCTTATACACTGATGATCAACGACTCAAACAAATCATCAATAATCTGTTATCGAATGCCTTCAAATTTACCGCTGAAGGCGAAATCAGAGTGACGATGCGGCGTCCATTGAGCAACGAAGTAAACGGTTTGGATGCTGCCATAGCGATAAGCGTGACTGATACTGGCTTAGGCATTCCGGCTGACAAACAAGAGGTGGTATTTAAAGCATTCCAGCAAGCCGATGGTAGCACTAACCGACGTTTTGGTGGGACCGGACTGGGGCTCTCTATCTCCCGCGAGTTTGCCAAACTGCTGGGCGGAGAATTGCAATTGCAGAGTGAAGAAGGTAA
The DNA here is from genome assembly GCA_000785145.2 of Candidatus Thiomargarita nelsonii. Classification (GTDB taxonomy): domain Bacteria; phylum Pseudomonadota; class Gammaproteobacteria; order Beggiatoales; family Beggiatoaceae; genus Thiomargarita; species Thiomargarita nelsonii_B. The sequence goes on along the minus strand of JSZA02000111.1, from coordinate 14,731 downwards.
GGGGAGTACTTTCACGCTCTATCTACCTGAAAGTCTCAATGATTCCCAACCCCCCTCTCATGAAACTGTGGAGCAAACCACACCGGTAGCAGCAGAAATAATGCCAAGCGAGGGCGAGGAGGAACTAATTGATGATAGGGACAATTTGACACCAGCGGATCAATTCATCTTGATTATTGAAGATGATCGAAAATTTTCACGTATCCTTATAAACTGGGCTCAGGAAAAGAACTTTAAATATTTACTGGCTGAGGATGGAAAAAGCGGTTTGCAATTGGCAGAGCAGTATAAACCTAATGCTATTATCCTCGATGTGACATTACCTCAAATGTCAGGCTGGATCGTCATGGAAAGGCTCAAAGATAACCCGGAAACGCGACATATTCCGGTGCATTTTATGTCCGCCCACGATGACTACACACGGGATGCCAAACAGATGGGCGCGATTGGTTATTTGCAGAAACCGGTCAATATGGAGCAACTTGGAAATGCTTTCAAAGAGATCCAGCAGTTTATGGTTAAGACGGTGAAGAAATTATTGGTCGTCGTCGAGAATCAAGCGCAAAAACAAAAGATTGTCGCATTAGTTGGGGGGAGTGATGTCGAAACGAGCGTGGCTATCACAAAGGCGGAAGCCTTAGAGCATCTGAAAAATACCGCATTTGATTGTATTATTCTTGATGTGGAGGGGCTCGAACTGCTTGAGCAACTGTATCAGGATGAGTCTCTCTCCCAGATACCGGTGATTATTTCGGCGGAGCGTGACTTAAAGTCGTCTGAGGAAGCGTTATTACAAAAATGTGCGGCAACTCTCACGCTCAAAACGGTGAGATCGCCAGAACGTTTATTAGACGAAGCGACCCTGTTTCTCCATCAGGTAGAAGCCGATTTACCCCAAGAAAAACAGGAAATGCTGCGGATGATACATGATAAAGAGACTCTCCTGACGAATAAAAAGGTATTAATGGTGGATGATGATGTCCGCAATACCTTTGCACTGATGAATGTGTTAGAGGACAAAAACATGGAAGTGATCGTCGGGAATACGGGAAAAGAAGCCCTGGCGTTGTTGGACGAACATCAAGATATATCCATTGTTTTAATGGATATTATGATGCCAGAGATGGACGGTTACGAAGCCATGCAGAAAATCAGAGAACAAGCACGATACAAAAATTTGCCCATTATTGCCCTGACAGCGAAAGCCATGAAAGGCGACCGTGCAAAATGTATTGAAGCGGGTGCCAATGATTATATTTCTAAGCCCGTCGATACTGATAAGTTATTATCGCTGATACGGGTGTGGTTGTATCGGTGATAATATTTTGATAGGAGTCCAAGATTTATCTTGGACTATACACATAGGAAAACAACATGTCAGAACAAATGAAGATATTAATGGTTGATGACCATCAAAATAACCTCTTTAGCTTGCAAGCTCTCATTAAAGAGAGTCTTGACGCGCCAGTGCAAATTTTAAAAGCAGAATCGGGTACAAGCGCTTTAAAAATTCTCGAACAAGAGCAGGTGGATTTGATTCTCCTTGATGTGGAAATGCCAGGGATGAACGGTTTTGAAACGGCTCAATCAATTCGATCGCGGAAAGAAACCGAAAAAACGCCGATTGTCTTTATAACAGCCGCTTATGATCTGGAGCAATTTCAACAAAAAAGTATTGCGATTGAGAATATGGATTATCTCACTAAGCCTTTTGATCCGGATAAATTCATTCGCATTGTTGAGTCGTATCTTTCTTAATTAGTTCGACGCAGAGCGTCGGTGCATGCATGATCTCAATGCCATTAAGTTAAGACTATGTAGGGTGGATTAAGCGATAGCGTATCCACCGATATTTACATAATAATCAGGTGGATACGCTCCGCTTAATCCACCCTACATGTATGAGATTGTCGCGATACTTAATGGCATTGAGGCATGATCTCCGCTCTGCTTCGTTACTTCGTATCCTTTGCTCCGCGCACTCCTTTAGAGATAAGTATATAAGCACTTGAAATAAAATTATATTTGTAGGGTGCGTACTCCGCACAAATTAAGAGTCAGGGTGCGTAGGACGCACCCTACAAAATATCGTCAATGGACTTGTGTATAACGATAAGCGCTTCGCTAAGGGAACGAGAAATTTAAGGAGAACTTACCATGATTCGTAACCTCAAACTGTTTTGGAAATTCGCTATTTTAGGGCTTATGATCCCTATTAGCATAGCTATTATAGCAGGTACCGCTCTGAACAAGACGGATATCTTGAAATACGAATACGACAACCTGTATGGTTTCATGCTCATCCCACTCTTAGACGTTGACAAGGGTAATTTGTACCGCGAGCGATTGAAATACAAACTGCGTGAGTTCACCCTACCCGGATTAGCTCCTGAAGAACGTGCAGCGATTGCCTCTGCAATTAGCGAGGAAGACAAGAATATGACTGACTTCATCGCTCGATATGAATCAGAATGGCAGACCACACTCAGTCCGGAGTTTACGGCAGCCTTGGCGGTACTGGGTCAGCAACATCTACAGACTATCGAAGCCGATGTACTCGCACAATTCCACGAAGTCTACAAAGTTTACGCGCCAAAGCGCGATGCACTGCTCTCTGGCAATAAACTGAATTTCAAGGATATAGAGAGTGATATAGAGCAGATGGAGGTGACCTTTGACTCGTTGGTGAAGGTTAACCGTCAGTTTGCTGACTATTCTAACGAGAGCGCACAAAACGCCATCGCAGAGATGCGCGAGATGCTGATCTTTTGGGCTATTTCGCTTACTTTAGTCGCGCTTATTATGATTTTGTGGCTCAAAAGCATTGTCGTCGTTCCGATGGTGCGACTCTCTGAAGCCACTCGACAGTTGGCGCAAGGTAAGTTGGATATCAAACTGGCCACGGAGTCTTCATACCTGAGTCAAGATGAAATAAGCGAAGTCGGGCGAGCCTTTAACGCTTTAACCCGTTATTTTCAAGAAGTCATTAAGGACATTGTCCGCATTTCTCAAGGATTAGCAGAGGGCAATCTGCATATCAAACCTCAAGCAGAATACAAAGGAGATTTTATCCAAATCAAAGAGGCTTTAGAAACGTTCCAGTCTAACCAAGGGCGAGTGATTAAAGATATTATCCAATTAGCAAGCGGCGATCAGGCTATCACAGCTAAGGCAGAGTACCGAGGGGATTTTGTACAAATTAAAAATGCGTTAGAAACGGCTTCTATCAATAATGCCGCACAACATTGGTTTCAAACGGGGCTAACGCAGTTAAATGAGCGGATGAGCGGCGAACAGGAAATCGAGACTTTAGCTAAGAATATCATCTCCTTTTTAACGCCATACGTGGAAGCGGAGGTGGGTTTATTTTATTTGTTGAAAGAGTCATCCACCCCTTATCTGGAAATGATAGCCAGTTATGCCTATACTTCCAATCGCCCCACAAAATTTTGGCTGGGTAAAGGATTGGTTGGAGAGGCTGCTGACACACAAAAAACAATTTTTCGTACCTATACGCCAGAAGAACGCACTTATGTTCTGCAATCGAATCTCGTGACAACACTACCTCAGCATGTCCAACTGATCCCAGTATTGTATGAAAAGACAGTGAAAGGGGTGATTGAAATGGGTTTTTCTGAAAAACCGACCAACCATCAACAGGATTTTCTGGAACAAGTGATGCGGAGTATTGGGATAGTGCTGAATAGCGCACAGTCACGCACACGGATGCAAGTTCTTTTGGCACAAGTCCAAGATAAATCTTGGACTCCTAAAGACTCTGTTGTTTAGAGGAGTCCAAGATTTATCTTGGACGTGCCTGATAAATCATTTGAATCGTCATCAAAGACAAAGCCACTGCTAACATTTGCCCACTCAACAGAAATAAGATGATGCCAGCGAATATTAAAGCCTTGATAAGTGAGTAATAGGCAAAAATCAGCGTCAGCATGATCACTAATAGAATAAAGGTTTTATAAGCTGGCGGATTCAATTGCCCAAATCGTAACAAAGTATCAACCGCATTGGCAACAAGATAAACGTTATCTCTTTTTTTTGTTTGAATATCATGCGTGACACCAATCAATACAATTTGTTTATCCACATTCGCTGTTAATAGCTTATTTGCACGGTAATTCTCAATAAGGTGGCTATCGGGCGGTGTCAAAACGATTTTTTCAGTCCCTTGCGCCAAATCAATCGTATGGGTTTCAGACAAACTTATAGAAAGATCAGGACAATCCATTTTTTGACAAATTTGGGCAATAGTCGTACCTTGCTTAAAATCACAGGGCAAACTTTGTGCCCAAGCATTCAAACGCGCTTTAAATTCTTGAATCAGATAAGCCGCTTTGCGGGTACTGTCTTCACAAGAATAGACTTGTGCGATTGCCGCTAATAAGGGCATAGAAGGCACAACACTTAAATGATCATCTTCGCACACCAAACCTGCTAATTGCCAACCATCCTCAAATGTTGAAGTCCAAAAAACATTTTTTTCTTTTTTGACATAAGCCTCTAAAAATGAATAAGGCTTTTCCAAAAACGCCTGAGTATTGAGCCCTCCATTTTCATCCAGCGGCAATCTATAGGTGCGCCTTAATAAAATGATGGGCGTATCATATTTATCAGCCTCATAAAATTCCTCATTGAGTTTTTGCAAATATAAGCCTAAAGCGACATCACTGTTAAAATTGACAGGCGAACAAGCAGGCGTTTCACCGGGCACATGGAAACAGCCATCACTTAACCAAGTTAAGTCAATATCGACCACGACCACATTCGCGCCCCCTTGTTCAGCCTTTTCAATCAAAGATTTGAGCTTATCGCGTGGCGTGAGAATGGGTGAGCCCCATTGACGGTAAGTTTGCTCATCAATTTCAAATAAAGCCATTTGCGGCACATACTCAGCGTTATTCTTATTGAAAGATTGATACTCAAGCACGATAACAGCGATGGCAAAGTTGATAAGAAATTGTATCAACAGTGATTTTCGGGAAGGTCGTCGATTGGTGGAGATAAATTTTTTTAAGGTAGTATATATCATATCAGTAGCAATCTAAAAATCCTATTTCTTCAAGAAATAGGATTTTTTAAATTAATGCGTTAGTTGTCGTCAAAAATTGAATATTATAATAATATATTGGCCAATGTGGGTAAATTAAAGCATGGGGGGTTAAAATCGGCAGTCCATAATTTTGGTTTAAAACGTAGAGAAGTGACATCACTAAAAGGATCATCACAATCAGGCATTGTTGCACGGCTATGAGGAATAGTAGTAAAATCAGTCCAAGATAAATCTTGGACTCCGGACCAAAAGCAAAATGCTTACAAATGGAATAAACCAATAGGAACTTATTGATGAGTATGTTGATCACAGTTGCAAAATTACCAGAATATACTAAACGTGCCAATCAGTTGCTTGAGGAAAATGAACAAGATAAACTTACTGCATATTTAGCTGAAAATCCAACATCAGGCAATTTGATTCAAGGTACCGGGGGGATACGAAAGTTAAGATGGGCACACGGTGGAAAAGGTAAAAGTGGTGGCGTAAGAGTCATTCATTACTACTATAATGAAAATTATCCATTGTTTCTGTTGGGTATATTCAGCAAAAGTGAGAAATAAAATTTGACAAAAGCCGAAAGAAATGGCCTTGGAAAGATTGTTGAAGTGTTAAAAGCATCGTTTAAGAGCTGATAAGGAGAAAGCAATATGAGTGAAATGTACGACAGTATCAAGCAAGCGTAGGGTGCGTCCTACGCACCTGTTTGTCAATCTGGATAAATCATACTTGACAAGACGGTGCGTAGGACGCACCCTACAATCCAGGCTACGCGAGCGATGCTTTTATATCGGTATTATGGCTAGCAAGCGTAGGGTGCGTCCTACGCACCTGTTTGTCAATCTGGATAAATCATACTTGACAAGACGGTGCGTAGGACGCACCCTACAATCCAGGCTACGCGAGCGATGCTTTTATATCGGTATTATGGCTAGTTTTACCCCACCTTCATTGGTTTGTAGGGACTACCAAATAAAATTATGATCCGTGCTAGCCGTGATGAAAGAAAGGTATACCATGAATGGCTTGAAAATGACTACGAAGACACTAGATGAAATGCGTATTGCACAGGAACGATGCGAAGACCAATCCGACTGGGAACGTGTACGAGTGGCTGGTGATTTTCAAAAGAAGAGATGCGGGTAGCAATCAGCCAGCTTGGCGAACAAAGGACGCACCAAAAAGTTTCAACAACCATCCAGCTTGATACTGAGGTACTAGAGTATTTCCATGCAACAGGCAAAAGATGGCAGACTCGTATTAACGAAATACTCAGAGCATAAGTGATATCGCACGGTTCCGTCATTCAATCTTAAATACCTTGTGCTTGGCTTTTGGTAAGTTTGAATGGGTGGCGTAATTTGAACCAATATTTTGATAAAAGGAGTCCAAGATTTATCTTGGGCTCCAAAATACGAGTATTTTATTTCGTATCACTTTTTCGAGACAGCGAAACATACGCCTGTTTTTTGTCTTGCAAAACCATCTGCCCAACAAAATCATCGAATTCAATCGTTAACAACTGATTTTGTCCCTGTTGTTGTTCAACTTGTGAACTCAATATTGGTAACGCCCGTAATTTGTCCATCCACTCATTCACTCTCTCCTGACGTCGTGCCACTAATGTTGACCAACGCGATTGTAAATCGTCTAAGCTCTTGAGCTTTTCCACCGCTAAGGTTTCTCCCGTCCAAGGCGTTGTACCTTCAACGTCATTGATAAGCCCTAGTGGCGCATAACAGTACATCACCAGCGGCGTGTGCAAATCATTCCAAAAAGCAGTATCGGGTGCCAGTTCAATGCCTACAACGGTGTTATTACATAAAAACACTGCACCTGTTTGCTCTGGCGCAGGCTCTAAGTGATAAACCGTTCGCAATAATTCTGGCTGATGGGCACGTTTTAATTCATCTAAATGTCCCCTGTCTTTTAAATTAAGGCGATGATTAAAGGCTGCAATATCTTTCCATAATTTGCTATAATCCTCTTTACCTCGCAAAGCCAGTGCCTTGTCGCGCAAGGGTTGTGGGAGAATAATAAAACGTTCATCGGCTCGAAGATATAGCCACCCTGTGCCGCTTGAATGCAGCAGGCATCCTTAAATTGTTTAGATTTGCCCGCCGCCAAAAGTGCCGAAACACACATGGCATGATTTTGGGCGGCATTTTGAAAATAGCCTAAATGCAGCGGCACAATGGTTGGCAAGGTGCCTTTATTTTCTAAGATCATCTCACCATAATTTGTGACTCTCGTTCGCCGCAAAGATTTTTCCGGTGGCGCAAAGCTGCCCGCCGCACCGCCGCTCCCGCTTTTCTGCCTTGTAATAAGTCGGCGAGAGAAGTCAGTGTTGCGCCATTGGTTTATTTCCAAACATTGAGTTTCATTTTTGACCACCTTCTGAAAGCGTCTCTCGTAACAAAGCTTCGATAGAGTCTGGGGCTAAATGGAGACGGCGTTTAAAGGGTAAACCTTTACCTGCTTGAATATCTTGACGTGCCGCGAGGTAGGCGTTTAACAAGCTAAATTGGCTTTGTTTTAATTTTCCGAATAAAAACAAAAACACGTCACGCACCAGTGCGGCATTTTTGCCATAGCGCAATACATAGCGTTGGAGATAGGCTGTTGTTTTGGGCGCTGGGTTTTCTATGAAAAATTTATGCAAACAAGTCAAAGTCACTGGATTACCCAGCGCGTGACGGACTAATCTTCTCAAGTCCCGCCGATGACTAACTGCCCAGGATTCTAACTGAGGCGCACCAAAAATATAGGCACGAATCCAGCCCCAAGTCAATGCCACCAACGCCCCAGGGCAACCACAAGGGATTGCCCCTACGTCATATAACGGTTTGTAGGGGCAATCCTTTATGGTTGCCCTCGATACTTAATGGCATTGAGCCCCAAGTGCGTTGATTATTCACTCGCCGCTCAAGCAGATTTAAAAATCCGCCTAAAACGGTGTCAACGGATAAATGGGGGAGAATTTCGACAATTAAGCGATCTTCTTGTAATCGTAGAGAATCTGGGACGGCTTGCCCCGCAGCCATTTCAGTCACCGCCAATAATCGTTGGATTATCGCCATAGCGGTTTCAGCGGATTATCGCCATAGCGGTTTCAGCGAATAAATTGGGCAAACGTAATAATGCGGCGTAGAGTTGTCGATCTTTGCTCAAAAATGCATCATGTTGCTCATCAGAAAGCGGCGCGTCGCCATTGAGAAGTCGGTAGATAAGGGTGTTAGTATGGGCTTTATTCATTTTGCTTTGCCCTGGGGTAATAAAAAAATAGGAGAGGATGCTGAGAAGCTGAGAAAGGTGGACAGGTATAATCCCGTATTGTCCTGAGTTATATTCAGGCATCTTGTTTGTAGGAAGACAAATAACGAGACCCATCCAGTTCTCAAGCGGGGCATAATTTAACGTAATAAAAGTCGGATGTCAAGCATTTTTTTTTCGGTCGTCCAAGATAAATCTTGGACTCCTATCTTTTTATTTGTCAACTTGAGAATTGAAAGTCTGATGATTTAGGCATTAAATAACTCTTGATACTTTCAATTGGCTCAATCCGCTTATACTCTTGTTCTCGGTTGGCGAAGGCTTCCCATAAATCCACTTTGTGTTGCAGATTAAGCCACAAGTCAGCACTGGTGCCAAAGAGTTTGCTAAGACGAATAGCAGTATCAGGGGTGATTGAGCGTTTGTTATTGATAATTTCGTTAATTCGCCGTCTTGGAACCTGAATAAACTCAGCCAGTTTGTTTTGTGTCAAGCCAAGGGGCACCATAAATTCTTCAGAGAGAATTTCTCCGGGCGTAGGAGGTTTACGCTTGGTGATATTCATTTTGTTTAACTCCGTTAAGTAGGTCGTATTGTATTCTAATTACTAATGGTATTGTTCTAATTGGACATTATAGATGTCTCCATCCTGAAACATAAAAATCAATCTCCAAGGACCATTCACTGATATTGCCCAACAGCCTTCATATTCATCATGAAGCTGATGGAGTCTGTTACTCGGTGGACTTCGTAAGTCATCTAAGCAAGTCGCAGCATCCATATAATGCAATTTATTAACCACTCGCTTTTTTAGAGCAGATTTAATGCTTTTGCAATTGTCATATCGCCAACAGTTTTCTAAATTTTTATCTTTAAAGCTTTTAATCATAAGAATCTCTCCTAAATTATAAAAATAAAAATGTCTCTTGAATTTCTTTCAAATGTATGAAAATGTCTCTTAAATTGCTTTTAATTTTAATCATAAAAAGGCCCCTGAGTTTTTTTGAAGTGTACCTATGTATGGTATATGGGTACACTTTTCAAGTCTATCCAGTAAATCTGTGTTATGTGTGCCGCTTGTTAATCAAGGGCTATTGACAGGAATTTTGTATTTAGAAAACAACTTATCAATGCCATCGCCGCAAAGGGCAACCACAAGGGATTGCCCCTACATGCGAATTATCCATGGCACCCTACTTGGAATCGACACGAACCATCCATCTGGATTAATGGGAACTTTGACCGCCTCGCCTCGCTTCGCTCAATTTGTTGACTATATTTTTTCCAATGGAAATCCCTTAAAGGGGGCACCTGGAAATGAGTAAACGCACTCAATAAAGCCATCAGCAATAATAAAGCTGATACATATTTAATAATCTTATCTGAATCATTGTTCAATGTGATACAAATCCGTGTTATGATTTTTAGACTTGTCCTTTTTTAATTGTAAGCCTCATGTAGCGTATCCACCGAAATTTACTCTGTTTTTTTTATATAACCCCATGATTACAGTAGGGGAAATTCTTTATGGTTGCCCTAACTGGTATATTATTATTTGCGAGTTGCCTAAGTTCAAGACAACAATAGAAGATGTCAGATTTCATGTAGGGTGGATATCGCTATGCCACCAAAATATTTTTTGAGCTAGGAAAAAATTTTATGCAATACCCAGTCTCCACAGTTGATGATGCTTACAAAGCCTGTAATCCTGAACAACCCTTAAAAAATCTGGATGATCCCCGTTACGTTGATCTGACAGAAGTGCGTGGTATCAAAAATTTTGCGCGTACTATTGCAAAACGCATTGTACGCTCCGCGCCCGATTTTCATCAGCAATTAGTCACCGGACATCGTGGCTGTGGCAAATCAACTGAATTATATCGCTTAAAAGCACAATGTCCAAGTGAAAAATTTTTCACGATTTATCTGGATGTCGAAGAAATGCTCGATTTAGGCGAAGTGAATTATTTGGACATCTTGCTCGGTATTGCGCGTGCGACTGAGGAACAATTACGAGACAATCGTTTTACGCTCAATCAACAACTGTTAGAAGAATTATCGAACTGGTTTGCTGAAAAAGTGCTCATTCAAGAGACAAAGGACAACCGAGAATCGAGAGCCAAAGCCGAAGCGAAAATCGGTACTAAAATACCCTTGTTGGGTGAATTATTTGCCAAATTCACAGGTGAAATTCGCAGTGGTAGTAGTCGGCGTGAAGAACTCCGCACCACTTTGGAAAAAGAATTGAGAGTGTTTATTGCACACCTTAATCGACTGATTGAGGCTGCCCGTCTGCAAGTACAACAACACGATTTTAAGGATTTAGTGATTATTGTTGATGGGTTGGAAAAAATGCACTATCGAGAATTACCAGATGGTCAATCCACCCATGCCGCCTTATTTGTGCATCATGCCGAGCAATTAAAAGCACCGACTTCAATGCCATTAAGTTAAGCTTTTTTGTAGGGTGGGTAGAGCAGAGCGAAACCCACCAAATCGTTGAAATTTATAACAATGGTGGGTTTCGCTCTCGCTCTACCCACCCTACAAGATTTCTTAACTTAATGGCATTGACCACTAAGCAGGGACAAACTAAACTCATTGAAGTCATTGGTCAGCGTGTCAATATTGATGAAGTATTTAGTTCCCCTGATTTAGTCGAACAATTGGTAAAAAAGAGTGGAGGTGCAGTGCGTGATTTAATGCACTTGGTGCGTATTGCTTGTGAAGGCGGCGATCGTATTACTCAAGATGATGTTAAACAAGCCATGCTTACCTTGGTGAGAGAATTTGATCGCTTAGTGCGTGAAGAAGATATTGATATTCTACTTCAAGTCAGCCAGCAAAAACAGGTACTGGCAGATGAAAAAAATGCCCGTTTATTACAATTGCGACTGATTCTTGAATATCAAAATGGTGAGCGTTGGGCAGATTTACACCCGGCGGTGGAACTGACTAAATTAACTAAGATTAAGAAACAATTAAAACAGTTTGCTAAATAGACTTGTCCCTTTTTAATTGTAGGGTGGATTAAGCGATAGCGTATCCACCTGATTATTAGGTAAATATCGGGGGAGGAGCTATCGCTTAATCCACCCTACATATCAATGCCACCTTCGTTAAGGTATTCAGGAGTCCAAACTTTAGTTTGGGAGAGCCGACGCCCAAGATAAATCTTGGACTCCTAATACCACGATTGCGGGCATTTATCCTTAACGAAGGTGGCATTGACCCTACATATACACTAAGTACTGAATCATAAATTATCGGAGATTTTGGAGTCCAAAGCTTTAGCTTTGGAAGTCTCGAATAATACACGCCCAAAGCTAAAGCTTTGGACTCCAAAATACACGAAAATTCATAGTTAGGTACTTACATATACACTTTAAGTTATTTAGAGACAAGTCTAATGAATAACACATTAGTATCTGTACCAACAGATAATCTATTAACACAACAACCCGCCCTGAAACGTTTATTATGGGTATTACAACATAACAACGAGTTTGGACTTTATTTTGCCCGTTGTAATGTGCCTAACTACCGTGAACAGTTAGTTGCTGCTCTTCGGGCTCACCACCCAAACATCATTGAAATCAGCATTAATCAACTGGATGCCAAAGCCATAGAATTAGATATTGCGCTGGCTGAATATTTACAAGATAAACCCCCTAATGCTGCTATATTTCTATACGATTTAGAAACACGACTCCCCACTAAAGATACAAAACAACAACATCGCACACTTCAGCAAATCAACTGGCGGCGCAGTGCTTATGCCCGTTTACAACGTTGCTTAGTGATTTGGCTACCTGATTACGCATTGCGGATTTGTGCACGCGGCGCACCGGATTTTTTTGATTGGTACAGTGGCATTTATGAATTTGAAGTACCCGAAACACAACGAAATGATTTCATAGCTCAAAGCCTAAGCCTATTTGATGAGAATAAACAGATTCATGCTGCTGATCACCTGAGTGTGGCAGAAAAACATCGCTGGATAAAGACACTGCTGAGTTTGAAGGATGAAATTCAGTCAGATACACCGAGTGGTAGGCAAAGTTTAGCTGATTTATTGGATGATTTAGGTAGGCTTCATAAGTCACTGGGAGAGTATGAACAAGCTTTAGACTATTATCAATCGGCTAGAAAATACTACCTTGACATAGAGAATAAAAAAGGCGAAGGCACCACGCTCAACAATATTTCGCGAGTCTATCATGCACGCGGCGATTACGACACCGCCCTTGATTATCTGCTTAAGTCTCTTTCAATTGTGCGTGAGATAGGAGACAAGCAAGGCGAAGGTAGAAACCTGAACAATATTTCGCTAGTCTATCAGGCACGAGGCGATTACGACACCGCCCTTGATTATCTGCTTAAGTCTCTTTCAATTGTGCGTGAGATAGGAGACAAGCAAGGCGAAGGTAGAAACCTGAACAATATTTCGCGAGTCTATCAGGCACGCGGCGATTACGACACCGCCCTTGATTATCTGCTTAAGTCTCTTGAAATTTTACGTGAGATAGGAGACGTGGCGGGGATGTGCCCGACATTATTCAATATAGGTCATATTTATTGGACTAAAAAAGATAAACAACAAGCCATCGCTCATTGGGTGAATGCTTATGAAATAGCAAAACAGATTGGTTATGCTCAAGCACTATCCGCCTTAGAAAATATGGCAAAGCATTTGGGTGGCGAGGGATTGGAATATTGGGAAAACATAAAAAGTGAAAAGAAGAACTGAAAATGTTTCCCAAATCCATGATTTGCGATTTACCCGTCGGATTTTGAAATGGCCGTTTTTTTAATTGAACAGGGATAAGTCAAAATCGCACTTATCCAAATTGGCAGTCGCCTTCGGTTTTGATTTATCCCTGCTAAAAAATAAATGCCATCGCCGTTAAGGGCAACCACTAGGGCATTGCCCCTACATGCGAATGTTGTATTATCCTAACGAAAATTATGGCACCCTACTTGGAATCGACACAAACCATCCATCTGGATTAATGGGAACTTTGACCGCTTCGCCTTGCTCAATTTGTTGACTATATTTTTTCCAATGGAAATCCCTTAAAGGGGGCACTTGGAAATGAGTAAACGCACTCAATAAAGCCATCAGTGGTAATTTTCGAGGTTTTGAAACAGCCAATATTAGCAAACCAGCGGGGAGTATTATTGACAATGCTGTCAATCCAATCAATCCCTGAAAGTTAAAGGCTAACGACACGTAGTCTCCAAAAGACAGATTGCCTGATAGTGTTTTTAAAGCAGAAAGATTTGAAATCGCTGACGATAGGTAGTCTCCAAAAAACAGGCAGCCTGATAAACGTATCGCTAATATGGGTACCAATACTTCTAAGCCATAATTATTATAAGCCTCTGAAATGGGAGGTAATTCTATCGTCGTTTGCCAGAGAAAATATCCTTGAATGAGAGCGAGTAATAAAGCAATAGATAAAAGGTAAACACTATAGTCGCTTCTACAAATATAAATAAAACGGAAAATAAACAGGGGTAAAAATAGAATAATAAAAGGACCGGTTAAACCAATAAGCGTTATCATTAGGGTATCTAATAAGAGTTGGTTTCTCGTATTCGGTTTATCCTGGATAATAAATAGAATGAGGATAAGAAGAAGAAACCACTGTATATTAGTTATGTTCATCAAAATATCACCATCTGGTGGAACAAGTACAACCGCAATAGCGAGTAACGGCTTAAAAGGCAGCTGTATTCTTGATGAGAATAAGTAATTAATGACTAATAGGGTGATAACAAGCGCACTGAAATTATAGAGTGCGGGTGCGTATGTGACTGGAAAGAATCCAGAAAAATAGGAAATTAAACGAGGTATCAAATGTAAATAACCAACATAAGGCTCGAAGAGTGCAGGAAAACCAAGAATCAGATTCTGTTGGAAGAATATTATGCCATCTTCCGCCCAAAATTGCGGATTAAAAAATCCATCGGGTTCACGAGAAAGTAAAATGATAAAACATAAAAATAGAACAGATAAACGTGTGTGTTCTGTGGCGACATTATAAACTTTGAGTTGGTTTTCAATAAATGACATGGTAAGCTCAAAAATTGGACAAATTAACGTAATAAAAATAGGATGTCAAGCATTTTTTTTCTGATGTACGATAAAATAACAAATCCCTGTCGTTAAGATTTTAATTTTTATATATGCTAACAACATTACTTAAATAAACACCTTTTCAAGCCTATTCTTATGCCTATCCGCATAAAAGTGCTTATCGTCCCCTAAAGCTTTACAATTCACATACCCTTTTGTGAAATCACTGCCATTAAGTTAAGGGCAACCATAAAGGATTGCCCCTACGTGAACCGTGATTTTTTGTAGGGGCGGGTGTAGGGGCAATCCCT
>JSZA02000109.1 GCA_000785145.2 Candidatus Thiomargarita nelsonii | reverse complement strand
CAATGCCATTAAGTTAAGGTTTTTTTGTAGGGTGGGTAGGGGCAATCCCTTGTGGTTGCCCGCGCAACGAAGTGGCGGGACGCCCAACCCACCATTGTTATAAATTTACGCAGGATCTTCGTTTCAACGAGTTGGTGGGTGTAGCGAAGCTCTACCCACCCTACAAAAAAAACGTATTTATGCTTAACTTAATGGCATTGATCCAGAACTGGGTTTTGACTTATCCTTTTTTAAATTTCATCGCCTTCCGTTATTGCTGTTTTAGTTTATTTAATTTGTCAAATACACTTTTTTGCACATTTTTCCAGTTATCGTCTGATTTGTGCTCGGAATAATCAAAGGTAATCAGTTTACTAGCTATCTCATTTCCAGATTTGCAGGTATAAATTGTTTCGTAACCCACCGTTTCTGAATAAGGCTCCAAAATATCGGAGCGAGCATGATTAGAAATACTACCAACCGGTTGGATATACAATACATTGATATTATTAGTTTGTTCCAATTTTGAAGCAAATTGTTTAAACTCTTCACACGATCTTTCAAGAAAGTTGGCTTTTCCTTGGATAATGACAACATTGTTAGACTTGCCATTGTCTTTTGTTGAATGTTTTTTACTGTACTCTAAAATGTCTTGCTCATATTCTTCAAAAGAAGGTTGACGTTCTTGTGGTATAGAGCTAAGGCGCGTTATTGCCTTACTACGCGATAAAGTCAAATTTTCTGTATAAAAGGCGTCCTGTTTTTTACCTACCAACAATTCTGATCCTTTATCCAGCGATAACATGTACACATCGCCTGTTAGCCAAGCCTTTCCTCGATTTCTGATAGCTCCAACATAGGCATCGTTAATTTTGTTAAACAATCCTCTCCAAAACATGGCACGATAATGATCTTCATCTTTTGGAAACTCCGCAGAAGTGGCATAAACTAATAACCAAGGTTTGGAATGAGGTACTTCAAATTTAATCTCAGGATTTCCGTCAGCGTTCAAGTTATATGTTTTGGATATACAATCAGTATGAGTGCCCTTGGGTGCTACTTTTATAGTCAGTGTATCTGTAAGCTTTAGATTGGCAGCAGATAAATATTTTTTACCAAGGGGGGGCTCCAGTCTAATCGACGGCTCGTTTTCGATGATAAGTTCATATTGGCAATAAGGATTTAAAATATATTCTTTACCGTACAATTTGGAGTATGGTTTTATTCGTATGATATTTTCGTCGCTATCTTCAGTTTCCTCAGAAGTGATTGGAGATTTTGGAGGAGTAGGAACGCTAGGAGTAACATTGACAGTCACAGTTAGCTCTTGTTGTTCATTTTGTCCACAGGCGTTGACACTTTCCTGAAAATTTTCAGGATCAAACGTTTTTTCCTCCGTACCAGAACACAACAAACGATATGTTATCTTTGGAATGTCTTTCTGTTCATCCTTTTCACATTGATCATCACAAACTAGCCAAGCAAATTGACTCGGCTCTCCAGAATCGCTTATTAGGCGTATTTCATCATCCCTAGTGTTATATTTTACGCCATTTTTCACATAAACAATTTCCAATTTGAGTTCATCGAGTTTGTAATATTTATTATGATGATCCTTTGTATATGGGTTGCTACTAATTTTAATTTCCTGAATTTCTCCCCCATCAAATTTTTCACCAATAAAATACAGATGAAGGACAAGTTCGTTGTTTACACCACGCCATCCACGTTTCCAAACGAAATAACCCGTCTCATTTATATATTCCAAGGGGTACAAATAACGATAACCGTGATGAACCACAACACTCACTGCCGTTATTTTTGATCTTGAATGTGTGAAAAATTCATTGCGTTGTTCTAAAATCTCAAAATAGATAGGAATGGCTATTTTCGTTTGGGGTGCCGCTTGCCTCTTCAATAACTGTTGTTTTGTGGGTGAAGTATTTGATGTCATCACTTTGATGAGCACTTTTTTGTCTTGCGCGTGGGCACACAACATCATTAAATTGCTTAACCACGCTATAACAATTATAGTAATCCATTTGTTTGTTTGCTTGCTCATAATATCCTATCCTCTTGTGTTCGTATGGTATAAAAGGAGTCCAAGATTTATCTTGGACTCCTTTTATAGAGCTTGGTTCGTTAAGGAATATATTCCAATGGAATATAAAAATAGCGAATACCATTTTCAGCGCCCCATAACCAGTTAAAATTTTCCCCTGCACCCTTTTTAGGTACCCATCTAGCACTACGTTGATCAAATTCCATGTCTTCCCTGTCAACACGCTTGCCATGTTTTACTTGATCAAGCATAGCCGCTTTTAAACAAATCTGGCTTTTGAATTTTCTGGCTTCCTTATGATTATCTGGGTTTATATACCAACGAATAAAATCGTTCACTGACTTATCCAATAACTCGGAAAAATGTTTTTTTGGAACATGCAAGCGCTTTGATAAAAATTTTCGTATTGTCTGTGTTCTATCAAGCGTATCACCCGTAATCATTTTCAATGTTTTTACCATGGAGTCACGCAAATCATTGTAAATATCACCACCTGTATATTTAAGAACCTCACAAAAGCTCGCCGTTTGGGTTTGCAGCTCAAAAAGATCAGTGGAGCGCATGGAAATCCAAAAATTAAAATCAGGATTGCTTTCCTTTTGATAAACAACCCCTTTTACAATTAACTGATTACGCGAATAAGTGTCTCGTAATTGCTGCTCTGAGATGCCTAAACGTTCTTTGATGTAACGATCTGCTAAAACAGCAGAAGGCAGTCGGCTTGCTCTTGCTGATGAGGTAGTCTTATGACCAATGGATATTTCATAAATCTTTTGGGCAATCTGTTTTGAAGTCTCATACACCTCATCAAGCCTGGCTCTCACTTCGGATTCGGTATTCGATGAATCTTTGCTATCTGAACTCTTGTAAGTTTTAACAATCGGATAACTCCAGTTCTCAACTTTAGCGGCAATATTTTTTGCTTGGCTCAGGAATTTCTGATTTAAGCTTCTCCGATATTTGCCCTTGACATTGATAGCTGACCAAATCGCGTTTTTTTCTTTCAATGCGTCCGCCACGTCTTGTGTACTCACTTTGTAAGCACTACGATTAGGATGATCTCCAATCCAAATCACCAAGCGTAAGCCAGCACTCTCCCGCCAATCTGCCTCGTTAATCGCTTTGGTTAAAGCCGCAAAAGCCGCTTCAGGATAATCGTGTCGAGGATCATCAAAAATGGGTACCCGTTTCAATCGCCGCATTGCGGTCGTGTTATTTGTATCAGAAAAGGGTACAGGCCAAGAAAATTGTATATTGTTTGGATCGCCTTGAGAAGTTTTATAATCACCATAAACCGCCACAGAAAAACGTATTTTTCGAGCATCACCAGAAATGCTTGTTGCAAAAGACTCCACGGCACTGACAACCGGTTTAAAGTATTTTTGCACACTTTTTGTGGCATCAATAACAAAAAGAACGTCAATATTCTCGGTTTCCATCAGTTTTCCACCAACAGCGCCCCGTCTCCCTGATAAATCACGGCCAGAAATGCAATCCTCTGAAGAAATACAGGCCTCCCCGGCAAAAGCTATTGTATACACCGTCGCGTTCTTGCTAACTACGCGATGATCAAGGACTGGAAAACGCGGAATATTGTGTTTTTTAGGTTCAATATGCGCTTTTCCTTGAGTAGCCAAGGGCTTGACTTGAGCCTTTGCATCTTTTTCATTTTCATAGATGGGCACTTTAGTTTTATCGGGCGCATAATAGAGATTCATGCGACTACTCCATGAAATCACATCTTTCGCTTTTACCCATCCCAAAAGAACGGCTTCTGGCATATCTTCAACCAGTTTCTGACCACCAATAAAAAAATAGACTTCATCATTTTTAGTCTCATAAGTATAAATGTTGAAAATACTAAAGATTTTTAATCTACCAATTTCTTTCCCCCCCACAGCATCATAGAGTGGAACATCGGAAGCCACATTCTCGCCGGCTTTGTTACGCACAAGTATCTTTGCGTTCAGAGTGTTTTTTTCGTCATCAAAACCTTGAACATTTTTAATTTCTTTCACCTTTAAGGGACTATTGGTAGCGAGGACTGCGTTTTCAGGAATCCAACCACAACGTTTACCAGTAGCACGTACCAGTTTAGCACGGCTAAGGCCTACATTTTCTTTTAAAACGACAACATGTTGTAAAAATTTTAGCTCATGATTGCGAATGGTGTTGCTAAAATCAGGATTGGTATACAGACTGACTCTAGGCAAGATAATTTGGCGATTGCTATTTAATAGCAAGCGCATTTGTTCTTCATCGTCTATGTAGGTGTCCTCTGGAGGACATTCACCTGATCCTGGTATTTGGGGAAAAGCTGCCAAAGAAGTTATTCCCGAAATTCCTAGAAAAACGACGATCAAAAAGCAGGTAGCCCGCACAATTTGACTTTGATAAATAAGCACTTTTATTTTCTCCTTTCTTTGTGGGTTAACTGCGTACTCTAATTTCCACACAATAACTACACCGATCATAGGTAAGCAGGGATAAGTCAAAACCTATCCAGAACTCAATGCCATTAAGTTAAGAGATATTGTAGGGTGGGTAGGGGCAATCCCTTGTGGTTGCCCGCGCAACATCGTTATGGGACGCCCAACCAACCAAACATTTGAAATTTATAACAATGGTGGGTTTCGCTCTGCTCTACCCACCCTACAAAAAAAGCTTAGCTTAACTTAATGGCATTGATCCAGAACTGGGTTTTGACTTATCCTTTTTTAAATAGAAGTAGTTATTGCTGTTTTAGTTCATTTAATTCGTAAAATACACTTTTTTGCACATATCTCCAGTTGTCTAAATGGTGCTCTGAATAATCAAAGGTAATCAGCTTACTAGCGGTCTCCTTTTTAGATTTGCAGGTATAAATGGTTTTGTAACCAATTGTTGTTGAATAAGACTCCAAAGTATTGGAGCGAGCATGATCAGAAATACCACCCTCACCAACAGGTTGGATATACAGCACACTGATATCAGCTTTTTCCAATTTTAAAGCAAATTGTTCAAACTCTCTACACGTTCTTTCAAGAAAGCTGGCTTTTCCTTGGATAATAACAACATTGTTAGACTTGCGATTGCCTTTTGTTGAATGTTTTTTACTGTACTTTAAAATGTCTCGCTTATAATCTTCAAAGGAAGGTTGACGAGATCGTGGTATAGGGCTAAGGCGCTTTATTGCTTGACTCGATAAAGTCAAACTTTCTGTGTAAGTTGTGCCTTTTTTACCTGCCAACAACTCTGAACCTTTATCCAGCGACAACATGTACACATCGCCTGTTAGCCAAGCCTTTCCTCGATTTTTAACAGGTTCTGCATAAGCATCGTTAATTTGATTAAACAATCCTTTCCAAAACCGGACACGATAATGATCTGCATCTTTTGGAAACTCCGCAGAAGTGGCATAAACTAACAACCAAGGTTTGGAATGAGGTACCTCAATTTTAACCTCGGGTTTTCTGTCGGCGTTCAAAACAATTTTGTTATTCTTAAATGTTTTGGATATACAATCAGCACGCGCTCTACTGGGTGTTACTTTTATAGTCAGTGGTGTATCTTGGGTGATCCTTTGGGGTAGATTAGCGAATAAATAGTTTTTGCCAGATTTATTCAGTCTAAATGAGTGGCCTCTGATGATAAGATCATATTGGCAATCGACAATATGTTCTTTATCATACAACTTGGTGTATGGTTTTATCTGTATCTGTTTTATCTGTATTTGTTTTAGTGCAATTTGTCTTCTTGTATTTTTCTCCTGTTTGGGAGACATCGTCACAGATACAATCATGTTTTGTGGTTCCTTTGTCTCAGTGAGTCTTTTTCGACAGGCGTTTACCCTATCCTGAAAATTTTCAGATTCAAATACATCCTGATTTGTGCCACTACACTGAAATTTATATGTTATCTTTGGATGTTTTTTCTGTTCAGGCTTTTCACATCGACCATCGCAAACCAGCCAAGCAAATCCTCTCGGACTAACATAATCACGTATGAGACGTATTTCGTCAGCCCTAGTTGTTGTATGTTTCCTCCTACCTTTAACATAGGTAACCTTCAATTTCAGATCTTTTAGCTTATAATATCTATAAGACTTGGTCTTGTTGTACGGTTGACTACCAATTTTAATTTTCTTAATTTTTCCCCCATCAAATTTATCACCAATAAAATACAGTCGAATAAAAAGTTCTTTTCCTTGACCCCAAATCCCGAAATGACCAGGCTTATTTTCTGACAGGGGGTGGGAACTGTAGTCTTTTTTCTTTTGAGCGACAACACTTACCTTTATCATCTCCCCATTTGTGGAGAATTTTATCTTCTTCTCAGGAAGCTGAAAACCTCTTGGAATTTGTATTTCCGCATTCGGTGACACCTCTCTCCCCAGTAACTCTTGCTTTGTGGGTGATATACTTGATGTAATCGCTGTGATTACGCCATTTTCTTTTGAAGCTTCGGGAACGGGGGGAGCTTGCGACGAATTTTCAACATCCGATTTAGCTTTTGTTTCACACTGACCATCGCAAACCAGCCAAGCAAATCTACTCGGGCCACCAGAATCAGTTATTAGACGTATTTCGTCATCCTGAGTTCTTCTTCCATAAGAACCCTCATAATAGACAACTTCCAATTTCATATCTTCTAGCTTATAATGCTTAAAACCATTAGCCTTTTCGTATGGGGTACTACGAATTTTAATTTTTTCAATCTCTGCACCTTCAAATTTATCACCAATAAAATACACCCGAAGGACAAGTTCGTTTTTCTTCTTCTTCCCAATAACAAACTTACCATTCTTATATTGCAATCCGCGATAAGTGTGGCCATCAAAAGCCATAACATTCACTCTCAACATTCCTGACTTTGAATAAAACTTTTTGTTCTGAGTGGGAAGGTGATACTTGGTCTGAATTTTTATTTCCGCCTGTAGCGTATCTCTCTTCAGTAACTCTTGCTTTGTGGGTGAAGTACTTGACGTAATCGCTTTGATCGGCTCGATGGCAGCACACGACACCATCAAACTGCTCAACCACACCACAACAATTGTTGTTACCATTTTTTTAAATTGCTTATTCATAATCTCCTCTTGTATTCGTACTGTTATTGCTGTACCTTTATGACCAACAGCGCAGAATACCCATCATACCCATACTTAAACGACCAATCATAAACCCCCTCATTTTCCTGACCACGACAAATGCCAATAGTACCATTATACGAAGCCCAAATTTGTGGCTGCATGCCCTCAGTGAAAAAATGACGAGAAATATCATCATTATCCTGGATAATTTCACCAAGCTTGCTACAATCACTGCGGTTTGGCAACTGACTGAGGTATTTAACAACCCCATCTTTGTAAGTGATTTCCTTGATGGATTCACTGTTTTGTGCAATGATGGCCCAGTCATCTGAGACTTTAATGACACAACGATTGCTCTTAATGTACTTAACATCAAAAGTATTTAAGCTAACATAAGGCAAATTTTGTGCCCGTTCTTTTAACTTCGTAATGCGCTCACGAGAGTTGGACACACCCGTAATATTCAGCGCATTGTCATTGCCCACTGAAATATGGATGTCATCACATGTATTTTGAGCCCGTAAATTTTCAACGATCAAGGAAATGATAACACTATTCTTTTTATTTAAATCCAATTTAAATTGATTTTCTTGCTCAAGTAGGCGTTGATTTTGGAGCACCAGTTTTTGCGCTTGAGTTTTGTAGGTGGCAATTTCTGTTATTAACACCTGTTGCTCCGTGATAGGTGCTTGTTTTTTTTCTATTGGGATTATTAATCCAAATATCACTACGGATAATAGTACTAAAAACCAAGCAAATAGGGCCGTTCGCGATAAGAATCGAGTGAAAGGATTGGAAGATTTTTTTGGAAAAAGCTCGGCTAAAAAATCATCAACCGTTGGTGTTCTTTTATTCTGCTTAAAAGCTAAAGCATGCGAGAGTGCTTCATTTTGTTGAGGGTTTAAACCGTCAATCGGTTTAGGGGAGAGTTTTTCAGATTCAGCTTGGCGTGCTGTTTTTTTTTCTTTGTCTGTTTTTGAATAAAAAGGGTGTTTTCCTGATAATAACTCATAAGTCACGCAAGCTAAGCCATAAATGTCATCACGTTTATCAGGGTCTTTATTTGATAGCATTTCATAACTGGCATAATAGTCGCTTATCGCCCCCAAATCACCCGGATCAAATTTGGTTTTATCCCGTTCCTTCTTATTCAAAAGTCGCGCAATCCCAAAATCAATCACTTTGGCAATTTTCGCCTCCTCATCATAAAATATATTGTCGGGTTTGATATCCAAATGCGCGATACCGTTTTGATGAGCGTATGCCAGTGCATGAGCCATACCCTTGATGATCGGCTCAGCTTTTGTGAGAGATAGGCCATTTTTGTGAGTTTGAATGAATTTTTTTAATGGAATTCCCTTTAAAAGTTCCATCACCATGAAATAAGTAGTATCGAAACAACCTAAGTGATGCGCTTTGACAATATTAGGATGATTGAGTCTTTTATAACGGTTAAATTCACGTACCAGTGCTTTTAGTGCATCAGGATGCTCCTTGAAATTTCCACTTAAAAATTTGATGGCCACATGGCTATCGGGTGCTATCCCAGCCAACATAATCAAGTCGATGGCTTTCCATACCACGCCCATGCCACCTTCGCCAAGCTTTTCTTTCAAGCGATAGCCAACTTTATCTTTAATGACTTGTTCAGGCCTGAGCTCCTGAATTCTTGTTTCACACATTATAATCGCCCTGCTCATCTATAAACTAAATTGGTTAACATTATCCATCATCATAATTTCTAAAAAGTACAATGATACGCACTAAATATATATACCATTCTATCTCGTTTTACCGAAATGTGGCAAGATGCTTTGACTTTAACATGGCATAAGTCAGGCTGACTCATTGCCCAAAGCCTTTGTTATATGTAAATAACGCTGCTGAGCCTGAAATTTTGAATGTCTTTTTATTAAAATTTTTGATAGTGCATATAAATATATTTTATAAGTCAGCGTTAATAATGACCACGCGCTCGAATAATGTAAACTTTTTTCGCCATTCTATGTTCCCATTGACGGGATCGGCAGGCCAGAAAATGTGCTGCCTAAGTCAATTGTTATACCTGCATGGTACGAGAAGAGCCATGAACGGCTTTAGTTAATACATCAGCCACCCATTGGTTGATACTATTATCGCTCATTTCTGCGGCAGTTGCGACGGCGGCATGTACGGGTTTTTGACCCGTCTTTTCGCAAATTTCTAAATAGTGAGCAACGGCTTCTTGAAAAGCAGACTCCAGTTCATCGACGCTGGTGCCGTGAAATCCAACGATGTCACGGATGCCTGCCAGATGACCAACAAAAATACGTTCTTCGGCATCATATTCGATGCGCGCCACATAGCCTTTGTATGTCATTGTATTAATTTCGTCCTTTTCGTTAGCGAGTTTCGGGAAATCCGCGCAGCGAAATTCCCGAAACAACTGATAACGCTGCTGAGCCTGGAATTTTGTATAAATATATTTTATAAATACTAATAATGACCACGCGCCTGAATAATCTAAACAGTTTCGTCATCTAAATCAAATCGGTAAACCAGCCGATGTGCTTTATCATGTCACACAACGCCATAATCCGCTTGGTATTCCTTGAGTGCTTGTCTTAACCGGAGGGCATTGGCAGGATGCCGTAAAAGATACTCTGTTTCATCCTGTTCTGGATCAATCTCAGACTCAATTTCTTTCTCTTCTTGGTAAAGTTCATACGCTTGCTTTAAGAGACTTAATTTTTGGGAGACCAGATTACCTATCCAAATAGATAATAGTCCAAAAAATGTGACGGCTAAATCGGTGAATAACCAAAATGGGCGCATGGGTCAATGCCATTAAGTATCGCGACAAAACCATACATGTAGGGTGGATTAAGCGGAGCGTATCCACCTGATTAATATATAAGTTTTGGTGGATACGCTATCGCTTAATCCACCCTACATGGTCTTAACTTAATGGCATTGGCGCATGGGTAGTATCCAAAAAATAATAAATATCAAGAAGAATAGGTTGGAGAGCGCAACCGTTTTCATGGTTTCCATGATAAACAAGTTACTATCTTGTACTAATTGAACAATATACCGCCTATTTTTCGCTGTCACTCCTTTCTGACGTTTTTTTAATTGGGATAGAGCCAGAAATTTGTCAATGGGATTTTTAGGAATCCCTTTGATGAAGGCTGCAATAACCAGCCCTATATAAACACTTATAAATACAAAATTATCAGTCATGTTTTTATGCCTCGACGTCCAAGATAAATCTTGGACTCCTATTATGGAACATTTTTATTAATTTTTTGTACGCGCCTTAATTAATTCGAGCCTTATTTAAATTTGAGTGATCTTTTTGATCCGCTCATTTTGCCAGCCGTCCAAACCGAAGGTGGACTCCTACCTACTTTAAAATAAAAGTCTCTTGCAGCAAGCATTCGCATTTGGCTTATGTGTATTGGCGAATTGAGCCTTTAAGTCTTGAGATTATGACCCCTATCTGTTTTGAGTTCCTCTTCATGCCATGCGAGGTGTTTTGGAATCAGGATAGTTTTCCCAAAACGCTTTTAATGTGCTTTTTGATAATATACGCATAGTTAGTTTTAGGTAATAGTCATATAATACGGAGAGCTATGTTAAGGGCTTTGATTTTGTAAGCTGTAACTGTACCACGAAAACCCGAAATTTTTTTGGTTCTCTGGCTGACGGTTTAGCAACACGATAGAGTTCTCCCCGTTTCATAAATCCACCTGATAAGTAAGAACATCCAAGGCTTCTTCGTTAAGTTGTTCAGCCCGTTGATTGATAATATTAAGTTCATTTACATAAACCCATTCAGAATCAGGTTTCTCAGCAAACGATGTGGGTGATTCTTGCTGCGTTATGGAACGACGGTAATGGTTCGCTTCTGTTTTGCATAGAGTTCAGGAGAAATTTCCTCAATCACTATTGTTGACATGTTGTTTACCTCAGAGAATTAACCCATATTTTTATAATAAGTAGATACACAAAAGTTTTTTAACATTTTTAAGTGGCTAAAGAAATCCTATTTTTTCAAAAAATAGGATTTCTCGAATCAGCCAAAATGTTAAAATATTTATGTGTACCTACTTAGTCATCACACTCACCACTATGATATAAACATTTCCAATAGGTTGTAAAAAAACAACAAGCCACGCGCCTGAATAATCTAAACCGTTTCGTCATAATGCTGACGCATTGCCTCGCTTGCTTTAACAGACTTATTCTCAGCAGAGGAGTAGGCGATTTATCGCCTACTAAGTCGCTACTGCAATTAGTACGCGCCTTATTTAAATTTGTGTGATCTTTTCGATCCGCTCATTTTGCCAGCGACGTATTGCAGAGGGGATTGTTCCCCTTTTTGAAAACGCTTGTGCAATCATATCGTTTGGTGGATAACCATCATTTAGCCAATCAATGACTTGATTAACCCTCTGAGCATTTATGGCTGACATCATCAGTTCATCAAATGGAAAAGTTTTGATTATTACTTCTGTCAGACCCAAATTTTTTAAACCCGCTCTAAACTGTTGAATCACAAGTGTGCGCTTTTGCCTTAATAAAGGATGAATGACGAAAAAATTCTCTATCTGATTTAAAATTTTCATCCCCCCTTTTTTAACAAAAACCCAATCTCCTTCACTCGAAATTCCCACAGTTCCATCCGTTTCTTCAATTTTTACAATGGGTAACCACCGAATGGAATGTTTATCGGTTTCAAAACATTGATAGTCCGCCGCTTTAATTTTCTTTAAAATGGCTTTTAGACGGTTTTTATTTATCATAACCGAGTTTTTCGGCTCATGCCGGATGCCCTGAGAGCTGTTTGGCATAGAATGTTGTTTAGCGTAGCGATCTTCGTTGCGTTCATTACGCGGAGCGGATTTCCCGAAACACCAAATAACACCAGACGTCCAAGATAAATCTTGGACTCCTATTTCGCCTAAAAAAATCGTGCAAGGTACGCCTTGCACTCCTAAGTCAATGCCATTAAGTTAATTGTAGGGGCAATCCCTTGTGGTTGCCCCGGTGTGAAATTATTATAGGACAGTGCTTATAAGGACTGATTTTGGAAAGGGTGAGCTTGGGGGATAGTCGATGAGTCTCCCTCCCCAATCACTATTGAGTCTGTTCCTCTAATAAGAAACCCGGCTTTATCGTCTCTCACTTCGTATCCACTTTTTCCTTCAGGAGACTTCCAAGGAAAACACTTCAAATCACAATTTTCCCACAAAGTGGAACCCGCAATATAATTGCAAAACGAAAATGATACGCCAATGAACTCCCCATTATTAGGTTGTTTCAGTTCTATAACGAACCGACTATGTGAAGAGGTAAATTTATTAAAAAGTGCTATCGCACCTTTCCAATTCTGAAAAAAAGCATTAACCCTTGTAATATCTGCCATCATTTTTGACTCTCCTCACTTGCCTTCCGTTAAAATAAAATAACGTCTTTTCTTTCAAGCATTCAGTTGTGTAAATTTTCCAAATTTCCCAATTTGTAATATTTCCACACCATTTATAACTTCAACGGGTTCTATACCACGCGAGCCTTTTTGAAGTAGAATAGGAAATTCATCAAGACTCTCGATCAAACCATCCAAGTTGACTTTCAAATATCGAGCATCATTCATTGCCCTAAACAGGTTCGCTTTAAGCCTTTCCATTGTGCCTGGCCACCAATTTCCGTATATGTCAGCGTAAGTTTTCGCATAAACATGCTGGGCAAAATTTTCTAACAGGGCGGGAGAGCCACTTCGTTGATGTCTAGCTAAACCGATGGCCATATCAAAGTTTGAAGAAAAGCCGCCCCCCAATTTCACCATCTCTAAAAAAAAATACATATTCAAATTTCGATATCATGATATTTTTCGGGTGTCGGCATTTAGGGACAAGTCTTATCTCTTGAAGAGATAGTATCTGTTTCTCGTTCCCACGCTCCGCGTAAACCCCGCCACACGTTGTTTTACATAATTAATTAAACAGTTCTTTCGCCGTAAGGCAACTCCCAAATAATAATATACCAATGGCATATTTATTTATCCGTTGGTACCAAACTGCCCGAGGTTTGACAAACATCTGAGGTTTTTGGCCAAAATATTTATCTGGAATACTATATAATGTCTCGTTTAACCGAAATGTGGCAAGGTGCTTTGACGTGCCCCTCAAATAACACTCATGGAATGCCGATTTTGAAAGCCTTTTAATTAAACTTTTTTATAGTTCATAACATAACTTTATGCGGTGGTTAGTACAACTAATGCTCAACAACGAATAAAACATTGTCTTGTTAAGTACTGAATCATAGGTCAATGCCATTAAGTTAAGCCCAAAGACGTTCTTTTGTAGGGTGGGCTGTAGGGGCAATCCCTTGTGGTTGCCCTTTTTGCCCACCCTACATAAAATCCTTAACTTAATGGCATTGAATCATAGGTGCTCCTAAGGCAAAAGAGCATTGATGCTCTTGAAGGTTTTTATTCAGATGGTGTTAATGCTGAGTACAACGGATTAGTTTATTAGTCGCATTGATTCAATCCGTTTATTCCGCGAATCCGTTGTACTATGACTTCTCGTTTATAACAATAAAAATATTTGTCAAGGTGAACCCTTAGCGGCGGCTTTACCGGATGGTTATATCGTGCTCTCTAAAAAAGCGGTTGAAATTCTTTATAAAGACAACGGCGATACTCGCGCTGCTTTTGTCTTAGGGCATGAATTGGCGCACCTTGCGAATGATGATCATTGGCATCTGGAATTTTTTAATTTAGCGAAAAGCAACCAATCATTGCGCCCAATAGTCAACCGTTTTTTTGCACAAAATGGCCAAGATTTCAAGGAATTTTTAAAACACTTTCCAGCGCGATAAACTTTTGTCTTGTAATCATTGGGCGGCTTTAGTGGTTGAAAATCAAGTTAAGGAAGTTTGGGTTGTAATCCATTAGGACTCAAGGTGGCGTTTAGTTTAAAATATACCTTCAAGCTATTTCTTTGAAAATTTAAAGGAGATAAAAAATGCAACTATTTTATAAAATCTCTATTTTGTTATTGGCGCTGGGTGGATGCAATAATGCTGAAAAGCCAGCGACTGAGGCGGCGGAGCAAGTGGTTAAGTTTGCTGATACTGCCGCTGTGGAAGTGGATGCCGCACAAGATGCGCCTGCCAGTATAGAGGCTGCTAAAATAACACTTAAAGCACTCGATAAGTTGATTGAGGCGATTGTAGTGGCACCTGATATTGGTATTACCGCCGAGGCTCAAGAAAAATTCGAGCTTGCTCGGTTTCAAACGATACGGCGTTTGCATACTTTTGTCATTGCAGAGAATAATAATTGTAAAAGTGTTCTCGATATATTACTAAAATTGGATTCAAAGGTAAAAGACTTTGCTTGTCATCAACGTGGCTCGGATGATTTATTTGGTTGCCAATTTGATGAGAGTACTCAACAATGTCATTGTTCGAGAAATTCTGCCGGTACTTGCCCTAATAATAAGGAGTGCATTCTTTTAGCAGATGATACTTGTCAATGCAATAAATGCGATTAAATTATGTATTTTGGAGTCCAAAGCTTTAGCTTTGGACTCCATAGTTTATATCGAATGTCTTTTGGAGTCCAAAGCTTTAGCTTTGGACTAGTTTATATCGAGAAAAATGCGATGAAAAAAGCCACCAAAAAAAACCCCCGTGCTCCCTTTAAAGGGGATATAGAAGAAAAACCCCGCGCCCGTTTTGATGGGGGAACAATCGTTATCGACAATGTTGCGGAGAGTGTTGAAGTACCAAAACCTTTTCGTTGGCTTCAAGGAAAATGGCGCTGCCGTGGCGTTGATTATCGGCTGATACGTCCCTGGCTTTATGAGCAAGATATTCGCAACAATATTCCGCGTTGGCAAAATTTATCTCTCTCTCTCCAAGAAAATTGGGAACTCCATCCATATCAAACTGAAGCCCTTAATACTTGGATAGCCGCCTCACGTTGGGGTAGCGTTGTCTTACCGACAGGGGCTGGTAAAACGGTTTTGGCTTTACGCGCTATTATCGAGACACAAGTGAGTACACTTGTCGTTGTGCCAACGATAGATTTGTTGCATCAATGGTATGCGCGATTGAAAAATGCTTTTGGGATTCCTATTGGTGCATGGTACGGTTTAGAAAAAGATGCTCAGCCTATCACTGTCACAACTTATCCCAGTGCATGGTCACACGCTGAAACTTTAGGTAGTTTATTTAAGTTATTGATTTTTGATGAAATTCATCATTTACCGGCCCCATCATGGCACGAAATCGCGTTGATGTGTGCTGCTCCCTATCGCCTTGGTTTAACCGCGACTTATCCTCATGAAGATAATTTTCGTTCTGCCCAGAGTAAATCAAATAAATCAAATAAATCAAAATCGACTGGACAATTACAGTTGTTTAAGGCATTGAATCCTCTTGATCCAGTGGCTTTATTAAATGAATTAGTTGGTCCGGTTATTTATCGCAAACATATTGACGATTTGACGGGGGAACAATTAGCGGAATATCGTACTCAACGTATTCGAGTCGATTTGTATG
The DNA here is from genome assembly GCA_000785145.2 of Candidatus Thiomargarita nelsonii. Taxonomy (GTDB): domain Bacteria; phylum Pseudomonadota; class Gammaproteobacteria; order Beggiatoales; family Beggiatoaceae; genus Thiomargarita; species Thiomargarita nelsonii_B. The sequence goes on along the minus strand of JSZA02000109.1, from coordinate 5,684 downwards.
AGGCTGAAAAAAATGCTTATGAGATTGCTTATGGGACTTATATTGGTTATGTACGAGACAACCATTTGCGAGAAAGTCATGGTACTAGATGGTGGCATGAATTGACTCGTCGCAGTGCTTATGAGGCAGAAGCGCGTCGTGCTAAAGTGGCGGAATTGAAATGGAAAGGAATTATTTATCAAGCTCAAGGCAAACTTGATATACTGGATGAGTTATTGTGTACACATCGCCAGCAAGCAATGCTGATTTTCACGGCTCACAATCGTTTTGCTTATCGCATTTCTCGACAACATTTGATCCCTGTTATCACGCATCAAACGAAAGCGGCTGAGCGTAAAAGTATTTTAGACAATTTTCGCGCTGGTAAGTATAAGGTGATTGTGACAACTAAAGTCTTAAATGAGGGGATTGATGTGCCAGTGGCTAAAGTTGCGGTGATTTTGGGTGGTAGTGCGAGTGATCGAGAATATGTGCAACGTTTAGGGCGAGTCTTACGCAAGCAGGGTAACGCTGAGGCGATTTTGTATGAGGTGATTGTGCGTAATACGGCGGATGAGCGGATTTCGGAGCGGCGGCAGCCGCGTTCTTAGTTGTCTGAACCATGCTTATAATATTTTGTAATCAAGGTTCAGACAAGCAACATTGAGAAATATTTTTCACCAGCTTCATGCAGCCGCACATCTGATTTTTTGATTTAAGGAGTCGTGATATAATTTGTCCCAAACTGTCAAAAGGAGGTGCTATATTTGGCGGAACTTGTTATATTCTATCATTTATAGTGAAGCAGGAGTCAATATGAAAATCACTTTGACAATTGACGATTATCTTTTAATGAGAGCATCACAATTGACTGGTATATTATCCCAGTCACTTTGGGCAGTCAACGATTTAGCGATGCGGACTTGACTGTGGTGAGGTTTCGCACTTTTCAAACCATCATGGAAATTTCCAAACGAACGTTCAGAAGACGAAATTTTAGGCTACAACGACACAGGTACTTTTTCGTAAAATGGTTATAGATACATCAGCCCTCATCGCCATTCTATTAGGAGAAGCCGAGGCAGAAATATTTGCAAAGGCAATCGTTCAGGATTCCAAACGATTGCTCAGTGTTTTTTCTTAGAATCGAGCGTTGTTATTGAAGTTAGAATGGGTGAAGCTGGAAAACAGGCACTCGATCAATTGTTATCTCGAACAAAAATAGAAATCGTTGAAATGAATGAACAACAGATACAATTGGCACATGAAGCGTGGCGAAAATTTGGCGTCGCCACCCCGCAAAACTTAACCTTGGCGACTGCTGTTCATATGCTTTAGCTAAATATTCTGGCGAGTCCTTGCTCTTTAAGGGTAATGATTTCAACCAAACTGACATTAAAACAGTTGAATTTGGGTAATTCCTACAAACCCGTTTGAGTTTTTTGATGCCATCGTTTTAAGTCTCAATTGGCTCGGTAAATTAGGCTCGGTGTGTAATAGATATACTGAGCACCGCTACAAACTGAACTTTTTGTCATTTACTGGCGTTACCAGAGGTGCGACGACAGGAGAAATCTTATTGGATCCACTACAGATTTGATAAACATGTAACGAAGTAAGTAGATACACAAAAGTTTTTTAACATTTTTCAGTTGTTTCGGGAATTTCGCTGCGCGGATTTCCCGAAACGCCGTCGAGAGTAAAAATGTTAAAATATTTATGTGTACCTACTTATCTCCTGTCGTCGAAATGACAAGCAAGTGTAGGGTGCGTCCCCTTATGTTAGCAAGGTGCGTGGGACGCACCCTACGCTCGCTCACTACCACGACATTCGGTGTACTCACTACCGCAACAAAAAAACGTCGTGAAAAAAAAGGAGAGATTTCTATAAAGATTTGGATTATCGTTGATAATATAACATCCATGTCGTTTAATAATTAAGGCTCTAAAGCCTATATTGATAACTGATAATTGATAACTGATAACTTAAATGATAAAAACGATTCGTTGTTTCGGGAATTTCGCTGCGCGGATTTCCCGAAACGAAGTCAGCAAAGCTAAACGAAGTCAGCGAAGCTAAACGAAGTCAGCGAAGCTAAACGAAGTCAGCGAAGCTAAACGAAGTCAAACGAAGTCAGCGTAGCTAAACAGAGGGTTTAGCGTAGCGATCTTCGTTTCGGGAAATCCGCGCAGCGAAATTCCCGAAACAACTGATCAATTTAATGGCAACTGATAACTGATAACTAACATGATAAAAACGATTATTTTTCTAGGCGCACTAATGATGATGCTGCCAGCACAGGCAGACGATGCTTCATCACAGCTCAAACAATTGCCCACACCTGATTTGGTGACAGTGAGTTTTTGGTTAGAAGTCCCGGGCAAAACGCATTTTTCCAGCGAAGAAAAAGTGAGGCTCTATTATAAAATTAAAATAAATGATTTAGCTGAAAACAGCCCAGTTTATTTTAGTTTAATCAATATCTCGCCCAGCGGCACAATGTCTGTGCTTTTAAATAATGTGCCGGTTGAGCCAGGACGAATTTATGCCTTGCCCAAACTTCAAACGACTTGGGCATCCGGGGAAATGGTTAAGATGACATCTCGCTTAGATTTACAAAGCGGGCGTGAGTATTTTAAGGCGCTGGTGACGACGACACCGATTAACTCGTGGCCAGAATTTTTGGGCGTGACAACTGAGACTAATAAGAGAGGGCTCCAGCGCGTGATATTGTTGGGTAGTCAAGCTTTGACGGTTGAAGTTGATTAAGGAGTATAATGATGTATTTTGATTTTAAGGATTTTTTAATTGTAATATTGTATTTTCTCCTTATTTTTTATTAGGTTTGGTGGCAGTTGGTTTGTATTTGAAGCCCCATGATGAGGCACTTTCGCCCGCTAAGAAAGTCTTTGTTCAATTGGGAGATTCCCATGAGGTAAAGGCAGTGGCGTTCAGCCCAGATGGCAAACTCGCCTTGTCGGGTTCTTCTGATAAGACACTAAAACTGTGGGAGGTTTCAAGTGGGCGCGTGGTTCGTACCTTCAAAGGACATTCCGACTCGCTAAGAGCCGTGGTGTTCAGCCCTGATGGCCAACTCGCCTTGTCGGGTTCCGATGATAATACGTTGAAACTGTGGGAGGTTTACTGGCGTTACTTCGTTGCAAGTGGGCAGGAGATTCGTACCTTCAAAGGACATTCCTATTCGGTAAGAGCCGTGGCGTTCAGCCCAGATGGCAAACTTGCCTTGTCGGGTTCTTCTGATAATACGCTGAAACTGTGGGAGGTTTCAAGTGGGCGCCAGATTCGTACCTTTCAAGAACATTCCTGGCTCTCGCATGTAACAGCAGTGGCGTTCAGCCCAGATGGCAAACTAGCCTTGTCGGGCAGTAGAGATAATATGCTGAAACTGTGGGAGGTTTCAAGTGGGCGCGAGATTCATACCTTCAAAGGACATTCATGGCTCTCGCATCTAAACGCCGTGGCGTTCAGCCCAGATGCCAGACTCGCCTTGTCGGGTTCTTCTGATAATACGCTGAAATTGTGGGAAGTTTCAAGTGGGCGCGAGATTCGTACCTTCAAAGGACATTCCTGGCTCTCGCATCTAAACGCCGTGGCGTTCAGCCCAGATGGCAGACTCGCCTTGTCGGGTTCTTCAGATGATACGCTGAAACTGTGGGAGGTTTACTGGCGTTACTTCGTTGCAAGTGGGTACGAGATTCATACCTTGAAAGGACATTCCGATAATGTAATCGCTGTGGCGTTCAGCCCAGATGGCAAACTTGCCTTGTCGGGCAGTAGGGATGGCAGCACACGCTTATGGCATGTCCAAACGGGGAAAGAAATGGCCCAAATGGTGGCTTTTAAGAATGGGGAATGGGCAACGACCACGGCAGCCGGTTTTTATAACGCTTCACCTAAAGGTGACAAATATATCAATGTTCGCAAAGGTAATCAAGTCAGGGGAATTGAGGACTATAAAACCCTCTATCATCGCCCAAACGATGCCATTGCTTTGGCTTTACAAGGAAAAACACCAGAAAGCCTTGTTGCCAAAAAAACAACACCAGCAGTGGAAGCTCTCTCAGAAAGCCTTGTTGCCAAAAAAACAACACCGCCAGTGAAAGAAACCCCACCAAGCCTTGTTGTCCAAGAACCCTTGCCCCCGCAAAAACGCTTAGCATTGATAATGGGTAACGCAGAATATCAGGGCTATGCGCCTTTGAAAAATCCGGTGAATGATGCCACCGATTTAGCCAAAGTGTTGGAAGAACTGAATTTTGAGGTGATTTTCAAAAAAAATCTCAACTATGCCCAGATGGAAGATGCTATTTTCGAGTTTTATGAGAAACTCACTGAAAATCAGGGAGTGGGATTATTTTATTTTGCTGGGCATGGGGCGCAACATGACGGTGAAAGCTACCTGATACCGGTGGATGCCAAACGAATATTGAAAAATATTCGCCACTTGCGAAGCAAAGCTATGTCAGCGACTTATATCCTCGATACCATGAAAGCGGCGGGCACTCAGGTTAATTTGTTGATTTTAGATGCCTGCCGGAATGCGCCTAGCTTTGTGAGAAGTTTGTACAGAGGCGAAATGGATATGCCGGTGGGCTTGGAGCATTTGCAAGGTGGATCGGGCGCATTGGTCGCTTATGCGGCGAGCCCGGGTGGAATAGTCCTTATGTTAAGCATTTGATGAAATGGATCGCTCAACCGGAATTGACGTTTAATCAAGTGCTTAAGAAAGTGCGTCGGGGAGTTTTAAAAGACACGGATAAAAAGCAATCGCCTGGGTATTATGATGAATTGACCGAGGATTTCTGTTTTCAGTCTTGTCGGTAAACTACAAGGATGTTAAAGGTTTAGCGTAGCGATCTTCGTTTCGGGAAATCCGCGCAGCGAAATTCCCGAAACAACTGATAAGCGGATTAAAAAAAGGCACAAGCTTTCCTGTTAGGGGATCGAATGAGCCAACATTCGGACCTTTATAACGATTGCACCGCATACAAGCTAATGCGAGATTATCGGCTTTTGTTATCCCACCATGTTGAGACGGCACAATATGATCAGGTTCGTGCTTATGTAAAGAGACTGACTGTGGCAATAGGCAATATTCGCAACAATAGTTAGCACGTTCTACGGCGAATTGGCGTAAATGGGTTGATACATATGATGACACGTCAGTCTCCTATTGTAGTTTTTCTGCAACCTGAGCTTTCAGCATAATAATAATATGTTCAATTTGCTGTAGTTCATCCAACTCAAGTTGCTCAGTTTGAGACAGCATTCCCGCTTCATTCAATGCCAGCAAACGTTGCAATTGCTGTTGGGATTGTGATGACAGATGATATTCCAATAAGTCTTGAGGCTCGGGGTTTGTTGATAAAAAATTGATAATTTCTGTGGCTCTGGCAGTTGCTAAGGTTTTAAACCCAATCAGGCTTAACTCTATAATCGTAGGTAGCCAGAAACCAATAGGCTGAATCAGTTTTGCAAGATTATCATGAACTTGCATTGTCATTTGAAACATATTGATTCTCCTGAATTATATAGTCTCCCATTTTAACATAAACAAATTGAGAGAGAGGGTTTATTCGTTTATTTTCTCGTTCCCACGCGGCGCAAAAATGCCATTAAGTTAAGGAAAATTTGTTATACTTAGCCACTTTCAAACCAAAGGAAAAATCAAAACACGCTGGCT
>JSZA02000116.1 GCA_000785145.2 Candidatus Thiomargarita nelsonii | reverse complement strand
TTGGGACACCTGAGCCTAACGGAGTCCAAGATTTATCTTGGGCGCCTCGTCCAAAATCAATTTTGGACTCCTATTCACGCATTTCATCCCCCCTATTGACGTTTTATCGCCTAAAACTTTCAAATCTCTCTCAGTCTCATTAAACTATGCGCTCCAAACACATTAACTGAGAAATTTTCCATGAAACGCATTTTCTTATTATTCGCTGCGATATTTTTAAGTAGCAACACTTGGGCAATTGATAAAAGTGCTGAAAACCTATTTATCAAAGCACAGGCACTCGTTGTGCAAAGTCGTGCCGGTGATGATTCTGTCACTGCACAAGCACTGCATCAATTCACAAACCTGTCGATGGCGTATCCTGACAATCCTCTGTTTTTAGCCTATCAAGGCAGTCTCCATACACTGACAGGGCGCGACGCTTGGATGCCTTGGAATAAGATCGCTTATACTGAAAAAGGATTAGATATGATTAGCAAAGCCTTGCGGATGCTGAAACTCAAGCATGATCATGAAAAAATACGGGGAGCACCAATCAGTGTAGAGACTCGCCTAGTCGCGGTTTCCACATTTTCATCTGTGCCAGCCTCTTTTCATCACTTTGAAAAAGCTAAAGCAGTATTAAATGAATTATTTCAATCGCCCGTTTTAACCGTCTCGCCTCCCTACCTACAAGCGTATGTTTACAAGGAAGCCGCAAAAATTGCGCGTATGGAAAACCAGCGTTATCGAGAAATCAGGTATTTGCAAAGAGTCTTGAAAGTTGAGCCTAAAGGAAAATTCGCTCAAGCCGCACGCAAAAGATTATGGGAGTTAAAAAAATGAGTGCATTATTGACACTCGATTCCATTTCTAAAATCTATCGCTTTGGTCAGATAAAGGCTCTGAAAAACATCACTTTAGTCATCAACAAAGGAGAAATGACCGCCTTACAAGGACCATCAGGCAGTGGTAAAAGTACCCTGTTAAACATTTGTGGCTTATTAGATGGCTTCGATGAGGGACATTATCATTTCGATAGCACAGACATCAGTCGCCTGACTAAACAAGCACTTACCTTGCATAGGCGCGAATATCTTGGCTTTGTATTTCAAAGTTTCAACCTAATTCCAGTGATGACTGTATTTGAAAACGTAGAATATCCACTATTGCTGGCTGGCGTCGAAAAACGTCGAGAACGTATCTTAGCACTTTTAGAACAAGTGGGAATAGCCGAATTCCTTAATCATTTACCCGATCAATTATCTGGAGGGCAACAACAGCGCGTTGCGATTGCACGAGCCTTGATCAAAAAACCGCCCTTAATCATCGCCGATGAACCCACCGCTAATCTGGATACTCAGACGGCTCATCATATTATTGACTTGATGCACACACTTGGGCGCGATTCTGGTACCACTTTTTTAATCGCTACTCATGATGATCGCATGGCGGCGCGTTGCTCACGGACATTACAATTGATTGATGGAGTATTGCAATGAAATGGTTAGGGTTTGCATATAAGAATGTCATACGCAATCGTCGCCGCTCTTTGATGACGATAATAATTACAGCGGTGGGCACCGCATCCATTTTAATTTCCAGCGGCTTTGCGCTGTACACTTATGATTCTTTGCGAGAAATGAGTGCCCGCGAATCGGGGCATGTTGTGATTGCTCACTCAAAGTATTTTAATCGGGAAGAAGAATCGCCCATGGAATATGGCTTAAGCAATCATGAAACCTTAAAAGAAGCGATAGAACAAGATGAGCGAATACGCATGGCGATTCCCCGTTTACAATTTTCTGGACTCATCACTAATGGCGACAAATCGGTGATATTCACAGGGACAGGCGTTGAGCCAGAGCGAGAATTTGACGTAAAAGGGCCATTTTTAAACGTTTTAACCGGCAAGATTCTCTCTACAGAATTGACTCCCGATCCCCAAGTGATGTTGGCTAAAAATTTAGCTAAACAACTTAATGCAGACATCGGCAGCTCATTAACGCTGCTCACAACCACAACGGATGGTGTCCTGAATGCCTTAGATGTGCAAGTACAAGGCACTTTTTCGATAGGCGTACCAGAACTGGATAAACGACTTTTGTTTGTCGCCTTGCCCACGGCTCAAGAACTGCTTGTCACAAATAAAGTGAGTACCTTGTCAGTCTATCTCTATGAGACGGAAGAGACAGCAAAGATAGAGGCAATATTGGCTAAACAATATCCAGAATTGGCGATGCAGCCTTGGTGGGAACAAGCCTATTTCTATTTCAAGGTGAAAGACTTATATAACCGCATTTTTGGTATTTTAGGGGCAATGATATTATTAATCGTTTTTTTTGCGGTGACGAATACTTTATCAATGACAGTGGTAGAGCGTACTCGTGAAACGGGAACTCTGTTAGCATTAGGCACATTACCGCGACAAATTGTGCGTAACTTTGTGCTAGAAGGGATGATAATGGGTATTGCTGGCGCATTATTGGGGATACTCTTTGCGGCGGGCACATCCATATCATTGTTTTTCATAGACATTCAGATGCCACCCCCACCCGGACGCTCTGAAACTTATCCTTTATATATTTATATGTCAACTTGGCTTTATAGCTTGACGACACTGGCTGTGATTATTCTTTGTATTGGTGCCGCGTGGCTCACCAGTCATAAGGCGGCTAATAAACAGATTGTGGAGGCATTGGGACATGTTTAACTTACTAATATTATTATTATTAACCGGCATAACCGCAACAGTCCAAGCAGCGGATATACAAACAATCCTGAAACAAGCAGACAATTACCGTTTACCTCAAGATACGGTGCAAGTAGAAACCAGCGTCGCCTTATATAAAAAAGGCAAATTGGACAAAGAACGCCAGTATAGCGTCTATATCAAACCCGGACGACGCTCCCTAGTGATCTTTAATTCTGCCGTTGAACGCGGCCAAAAAGTGTTGATGTTAGACGACAAATTTTGGATGATCATGCCAAAAAGCCGCCGCCCTATTCGCATCACGCCCATGCAAAAATTATTGGGCGAAGCCTCAACGGGTGACATTGCAACCATGACTTGGAGCGAAGATTATGATGGCAAAATCAGCAAAAAAGTGGTCATCAATCAAATACCTTGTTTAAAACTTGACTTACATTCCATCCGCAAAGGGACAACTTATGCTCGTATTGAACTCTACGTGGCACAAGACGGATTTTGGCCAGTCGCTGCCAACTTATACGTGGCTTCAGGCAAATTAGCAAAACGCGCCTATTTTAGCTTAGATGATGTGAATGGACGAGTTAGTGCTATGACATTGTTCGACAAAATTCAGCGGCAGCGCAAGACAGTTATTCGTTATCTCTCGATGACGGCGCGAGAAATACCGGATAAGTTTTATAATCCGATGTATTTGGTGAGAAATCCTGTGTTAGTGAAGTGAATCCATTTATTCTTGCAGGACGCGGGAGCGTCCAGGCAGGCATTCCCACGCAGAGCGTGGGAACGAGAAAACGCAGAGCGTCAATGCCATTAAGTTAAGGGCAACCACAAGGGATTGCCCCTACGGAGGACCGCATTTTATGTAGGGGCAATCCTTTATGGTTGCCCTTAACTTAATGGCATTTTTGCTCCGCGTGGGAACGATAAAATGAGCGCAGAGCGTGGGAACGAGAACTGATAACTGACAACTAAATATGTCAAGCACAATTTCTATCACATTATTACTACTACTAGCAACGCTATCAACCCAAGCCGATGAATTAACGACGACTTTACGGCTCATACCCGAATATCATCAAGCAGAGAGCCGTAGTCGCCAAGAACTAGAAGCCCGTTATCAAAAAGGGGGATTTAATGTTTTAGCAACCGGTGTCATGGATACTCAATTTGATAATGAAGTCATACTAAATGAATTATATTATGATACCGTGATCGCCAATCAAGAAATGAGTTTCGGCAAAAAAATCATGAGTTGGGGAGTAGGCTACGGTTATCGTCCCCTCGATGTGCTAGAACAAGAAGATCGTCGTTTGCTCTATTCTCCCACCTTAGAAGGAGTACCACTGATCGCTTGGGACTATTTCAGCGAAGGAGGTAGTGCCTTCACGCTTGCCTATATTAATCCATTAGGTGGACAAGACAACGATAGATTAGATCAAGAGTCTCTTGCACTCAAATATTACGGATTATGGGACAATACTGACATACACGCCGTCGCTCGTTTCAGTAGACAGAATAAACTAGAAACCGGCATCGGCTTTATCCACATAATCAATGAGAATCTTGAATGGCATGGCTCTGCTTTATATCAGCACCGCTACTACAAACGTTTAACATCTAAACCGTTTGATAAAGGAATCAATGCCATACTGGGACTCAGTTGGACACATTCAAACGGAACATCATTATTGGGAGAATTTTGGTTTGATAACGCAGCAAACCAACAAAATTTATTATTGCGATTATCCAATGATGGTGACAGCGTGGACACTGCCTTAGATTGGCTTTATACTCCGCAAGACGGTGGATGGATGTTAACGGCATCAATAAAACATGAACGCAATCGGCAAAAATTAGAATTAGGTGTGCGGACATTTGGTGGCAGTGCAGATTCTGCTTTTCGGGCGGGCTTGGATGATTTTGTGGTTTATTTGAGTTGGGAAATTGCTTTTGTGTTGGGGAAATAAAGGCTGATACTATTCAAAAGTTGTTACTACTCAGCCTCTTGTCATTTCGACCTTAGGAGAAATCTTATGCCACTAACTAGTACTTTGTCAAACTTTAAATTTTGGGTTGGAGTACAAAGCTTTAGCTTTGTCAAGCAACGCACAAAGCTAAAGCTTTGTACTCCAATAACCCATTAATATAAGCTTGACAAAGTACTAGATTTCTCCTAAGGTCGAAATGACAAACAAAATTATAAGCTGAGCAGTTACCAAAAGTTTAGCAAGCGTAGGGTGCGTCCTACGCACCTTTTTGTCAATGTGGATAAATCAGCGAGCGTAGCATGGATTAATGTAGGGTGCGTCCTACGCACCTATTTTTTCTTTAATACATTAATTTATATATCTTTTTTTTATTTTAGCCTCCGAAAATAAAATCACCACAAAAACACGCGAGACTGATTTTTTTTTGCCGCTTAAAAAAATCTATCAGACAAAAATTGGGCTTGTGTTTGCAACCATCAATTAGTACAACGGATTTGGGGAGTCAACGGATTAAATAATTAAAAACGACAAATAACAAATCGTTTATTTCATAAATAATTGTACTAAGTACTGAACCATGAAACGAAGTCAGCGAAGCTAATTATCGGAGATTTTGGAGTCCAAAGCTTTAGCTTTGGACTGTTGTTTTTTCTCACATCCAAAGCTAAAGCTTTGGACTCCAAAACACATTAAAACTTATGGTTCAGTACCTAATATGCCACTGCGATGAATTTTGAGCCAGTGGGAGATAGACTCTTAAAGAATTCCTATTTTTTAAAAAAAATAGGAATTCTATAAATGTTGGATACTTTACTCTGCTGGTAATTCGATCAAATCAGCTTCTGGTAATGGCTCTGCATTGTCTAGCTCGGGTGGTGCTTGTTGAGCCGTGATGTTGCTGCTAGGTGAGGTTTGTCCATCTAGGTTCCCTGTCACCATGCTCTCTGGCGATAAGGTGTGCAATTTAACCCAGCTGTCGTTATTCATTCTAGCCCAAATTCCATAAGTATCGCCAAAATCAATAACAACATCATCCAGTCCATTTCCATCCATATCTCCCGTGGTGATGCTTTCGGCTGACAAAGAATGCAGGGAAACCCAGGTGCTGTTATTCATCCTGATCCAAATCCCATAAGTCTCGCCAAAGTCAATAACAACATCATCCAGTCCATTTCCATCCATATCTCCTGTGGTGATGCTTTCGGGTGATATTGAATGCAATTGAGTCCAAGTGTTGTTATTCATCCACACCCAAATCCCATAAGGCTCGCCAAAGTCAATAATGACATCCGCCAGTCCACCACCATCTATATTTCCCGTCACCAGGCTCGAAGGCGAGATGCTGTGCAATTTCACCCAGGTGCTGTTATTCATCCTGATCCAAATCCCATAAGTCTCGCCAAAATCAATAACAACATCATCCAGTCCATTTCCATCCATATCTCCTGTGGTGATGCTTTCGGGTGATATTGAATGCAATTGAGTCCAAGTGTTGTTATTCATCCACACCCAAATACCATAGCTGGCACCAAAGTCGATAATCACATCGTCTTGAGAGCTACCGTCTATATCTCCCGTCACCATACTCTCTGGCGATAAACTGTGCAATTGTACCCAACTGCTGTTGTTCATCCGCAGCCAAATACCGTAGGCTGCTCCAAAGTCAATAATGATTTCATCTATCCCGTTTCCGTCCATATCTCCGCTGATGAGTTGTTCAGAAGAGAGGGCGTGGAGTTTTGTCCAGGTGCTGTTATTGGTATATGTCCAAATGCCGTATTCAGTGCCAAAGTCAATGATCAGATCGTTGGCAAACAATGAAGAACCCAGCGTGAAATTCAGTTCATATTCATTATTGTCCTCATCAAATTCTTCGAGAACTTCTTGAGAATCCACTGTCACCTTAACTTTATATTTGACCGCTTGGTGATCCCAGAGAAAATTGATGTCTTTTGATTCATAAGGGGCAAGGGTAGGCAGAGTTTCACTGTAGAGCACCGCATCTCCGTTAAGACTGTCAGTGAAGGTGACTGTTACCGGCTCTGTCGGCGTACTGCCTTCATTTTTGATACGGGCAGTCAGGGAAAGATGTTTTTCGGTAAAACGTGCCCAATGGAAATGGCTGACACTCAGATCAGGCTCAAGCGTGGTTATGCTTTGGCTGTTGTTGCTGCGGTTGATCGGATCAAGGATTGAGTCAGGATCAATGACAGCAAAGAGTGTCAGCGGCGCATCTCCTTCGGGCACTAGCCAGTCCACACTCACATCACGGCGCTCTTGAGGAGCAAGCGGCGGGGTGAGGGTGGTCGTCGCTATTTGAGTTCCACCGAATGCAGGGTCTCCATTGTAGAATGCAACAACGGCGTTTTCAATGGCTTGATCGCTCAAGTTTTCCGCTGTCACCGTGAGAGTGGCAGTATTTCCGGCATCTGGATTGGCCGGAGAAATGTCGAAGAATTCTTCTTGTAGTGCCAAATCCGTGCTGAGCTCATGAACCATCATGTAGAGATCGGTGCCAATAATGTTTGGTACCAAGATTGAAACTTCTCTGCCTTGATAGGTGGTGGTCAGTTCGGTTTCTCCTATGAGATTGCGGTTATAGAGGGCTATCAGTTTGTCATTGCCCTGAAAAGCGGCTGTTATTCTACTTTCTGTTTCTTCATCTTCTGTGAGTTGACGAGAATTCCCCCAAATTTGAAAAATAGGTGAGTAGAACAGTGCATAGATGTCGGAGTCGAATTCTGTGGAGGCTTCTGCCCAGAGTATTGCGATTTTTCCATCCGGTGAGGAAGTCAGGCGGGCATCTGCGAGATTGGCGGAATAGCCGCTTTCATCGCTGAGTATTATTTGGCGTTCTGTCATCTCTGGAAGAGTAAAGCTGGTCGCGCTCAGGCTGGAGAGTTCGCTATCCTTGAGCCAGACGAGCACGACATTGCCACTTGGATCAAGGGCAAGTTGAGGGTTGTCATCTGGGAGATCATCAGTCGTGAGTTGTGTGAGACTTCCCCAGGTGCCATTTTGATAGGTGAGCGTGAATAGTTGTCGATCTGCTATGGTGGAAAGGTCGTCATCTGTGTCTAGGCTCATGACGGTCAGTCCTTTGCCGCTATCACTTTGAAATATTGTGTCGTATTTGATGAGGGGATAAGGGATTTCTATTGCCGTTTCTGGTGTTGCCCAGGTTTGGCTGCTGCCAGGATTATATCGAGCGACAGAAATCTCCATGTTGGCAACCATTGTTTCAAAGTCATCGGTGTCATTTAGAACGATTTTTTGATCTTCCCAAGCGCAGAGCATGGCATCATCAGCCGAGAGGAGCAGTTGTGGATGGAAATCGGCAGTGCCATCGTCATTGATCGTTTGTGGTTGACTCCATTCTGTACCGTTCCATGCGGAGGAGACTGCCATGGTTCTGTTGATGTCAGTTCGGCTGTCGTTGTCCATGATCCAAACGCTGGAAACCGCTTGGCCATTTGAGGCTAGTTCGGGATCGGAAAACGGGAATACGGCTTCTTGGAGAGCGGCAATGGTGGTTGGTGATTTTGTTGTGTCTGTTGTCCCTGCATTCTGGGAGATTATGGCTCCAAGAAAGGCATTGGCGTTTGGTTGGTTTAGGTAGTCACGGGCAATGAGGGTGGGGGCAGAAAAGCCAGCGGCTGATCTTAATGAGGAGGAGCCCCAGTCACAGTCAAAAGCACCGGTATGATAATTCCATTCGCATTTCCCTAGTTCTTTTTCCCAGTTATAAAGTAAGGCATAAACCTTGACTCCGCCGATCAGGTAAGCAATGAATTTTTCCAGATGAGTCGGTTTAGCAGGAAACTGAAGACCTGTATCAACTCCGCCTTTTACCCATACCTCTGCGGCCACTATTTCATCAATACCAACACCAAGAGAGCCGCTTATGGATGGTTCAAAGCCGATCTTTCCTTCAGGTGAAAACGGATTTAAGCCATTGATGGTTACTATGCCATTTATAGCGGCATTCGTGACTAATTTCAAAAAAGCAGGAATTGGAAATGGTCCTGGCAAAATAAATGGGCTGCTTCTTTTGAAGTCAATATTTCCCGTCATTCCTATTCCGCCACCACTGAGATTCCAGTTTCCGTCGAAAAACTGACTCTCTATGCTAAGAATAGGGCTCATATTAATTTTTTCTCCTAATATATCCACCTCTGGGGTACTTATTGTGATTGTGGACATTTTCATCGTCATCTTGCCGTTAGCATCTATTTCCGTGTTGACTACTGGAGTAAATTTCATGGCAAATTTCTTTTTATTGAAAACGGGCATATCTTCAGGAACAGCGCCGGCTCCGAATCCTTCGTTAAAAAAAGCGGTGTTAAACTCTAAGTCAGGGGCTTTGTAGGAAAACGTATCTCCCAGATCGAAACGGGAAAAAGACATTGTCGGAATTTTTCCTATAACCGGTTTGCTCATAATCACAAACGCCGCTTCTTTTTCTTCAGATTCAATATCCTCATCGCTAATGGCTTTGACTTTGAGCTTTTTGCCAACTCCAAATTCAGTGCCCATGTTAAAGGTTTTGGAAACTGTGCTCTCTGTGGTTGATACGTCGTACTCTCCTTGTGGCGTGATGAAGCGGACGGTTTTCGGAGTCAGTCCTCCCCAATGAATGTTTGCTGTATAGGTGACTTCATGGCTTATGCCTTCCAAATAGTGGACGTTTTCCGGATATTTGGAGGTAATGGAGAGCACTTGAATTTCTCCATCAGGATAGAGGACAAAGTTTTTCTCAACACTTGTACTGGAGGGAATATTAACAAGTTCGGTAATGGAGACATAGTTTTCTTTACTGGCGGTGATGAGGTATTCGTCAGGAGCAAGCTCAGAAAAAGAATAGGCGCCTAGTTCATCAGTTGTCTGTGTTTGTCCGTCGATTTCTATGGTGACACCAGAAAGCGTTTCTCCAGTTTGATTGTAGACGATCCCGCTTAAATTCTCGTCTAAAACACTACCTTTGATCGTGACTGTGGCTATATTTGGCTCACCTAATTCTGCTCCGCCAGTGGGATTATCTAAGCTAACGATGAATGTTTCGTCACTTTCTAAATCACTGTCGTCAATAATGTCTATTGTAATAGACTTGTCAGTATCGTCGCCGTCTGCCCAGTTTATTGTGCCGGAGGTTTGGGTGTAATCGTCGGGGGCTGTGGCTGTTCCGTCGGTGGTGGCGTAGTTTATTGAGATTGCTCCGTCATTGCTTTCTATTCTGGTAACTGTGATGGTTGCTGAGTTGTCTCCTTCGTTGATGTTGTAGTTGCTCGCTGATAGTTGTATTAGGCTGGGGCAGTAGGATGGTGAGATTTGATTACGCCACGTATATAAGAAGTGTTGGTGTTGATCAAGCCAAGTAATAAAGTCAGCATCATATTCTGTGTCAGTATTGATTAGGTTGTTATCAGATAATGCTAGCTCTAACAGTTTTGTCAAATTCATTAACTCGGATGGGATTTTTCCGCATAGTTGGTTGTTATGCAACTTGAGATACGCCAAATTGCTCAAATTTCCGATTTCACTTGGGATTTCGCCGGTGAGTTCATTACCCTCCAGCCAGAGTGTCGTTAAACTGCTCAAATTGCCCAGTTCACTTGGGATTTCGCCGCCGCTGAGTTTGTTGCCCCGCGACGAGAGTTGCGTTACATGTAGATGTTCACAGTAGCCCTGACATGGGTCTTCAGCCCAACTCGTACAAGTACATGAGACTCCACCCCAACTACAAGGATAATCGCCAGTACGATTAAATAAAGCGACAAGGGCTTCATACTCCGCCTGTGGAATTTCAGCATGTGTGCACTGGGGCACCTCTTTTTTTTAGCTACCAAGACTAATTTATCGAGCCAATTAATTAATATTTATGATTTGACACTGATTTTTAAAAATCACCTCAAAATACGCAAAGCCTGATTTTGAGTACCTTCTTCCATTTTAGCACTGATTTTTAAAACGACTAAAAAACAGGAGCCAGGCTCGAATTATTTGAAAAAAGTTAATAGCACGGAGATGAGATGTGATAAAGTCGTGTTCAAAATGTGGCATGAGGTTAGCATGTAAAATGGCAACCGGCAGCGGTAAGACGGTGGTTATCTGCATGTTGATTGCATGGCAAGTGCTCAATCAAATTGCACACCCCAAAAGCCTTCGGTTTACAAATAATTTCTTAATTGTCACGCCATGTGTCGTGATCGCTTGCGCGTATTAAAGCCTAACGATCAAGAAATTCTTACATGTCCAACTTAGGGCGTGCTAAAATTGTCATCAGCAATTACCACGCTTTTATGCTCCGAGATAAAATCAGTGCCGCTAAACTCACTAAAAATATGATTATCCTGACATGATGCCGCCGGTGTTTATTGTTGTCTGCAATAATACCCGCACCTCAAAAGCAATTTTAGATTCAGATAATGCTGAGGGTTCAACTGAGGGATGGACATGATGATTTTTGAGGTGTCGGATTTGTTGAGGCGGAAGTGATGGTCGTATTATAATAGGAGGCATGTATGTGGGAAGTAATCACTACAGACACATTTGATACGTGGTTTGATAACTTAGGAGATTCAGACAGAACAAATGTGATCGCAGGAATGTTATTACTGCGAGAAATGGGGCCACACTTAGCAAGACCCTATGCGTATATGGTTCTAAATTTTCAAATATGAAGGAGCTTAGAGTTCAAAGTAAAGGCAAGCCTATCCGTGTATTTTTTGCTTTTGATCCAGCGAAAAAAGGAGTGTTGCTTTGTGCTGATGATAAATCGGGCGATGAAAAACGTTTCTATAAACGCATGCTCCCTATTGCGGATATCGAGTATGAGAATTATCTGAGAGGAGAATAATATTATGGCTAGAACACTCCAAGATATTTTAGATGCTGAAAAGCCAGAGATTGTATCTCGTGCCAAAATAAAGGCTTCAGAAATGTTACTGAATATTCACTTGGCTAAATTACGAGAACGTACTGAATTAACTCAAAAAGATATTGTGGGTGTTAAACAGCCAACTATAAAAATTGGCCAAGATATTAAGCTATCATCACTGAAAAAATATGATCGAAGCCACTGGCGGAAAACTTCGTTTAGATGTTGAAATGTCAGACGGCAGTCATTACGGTTTTTCAGTCTAAGGCAAATCAAATAATGGTCGCCCCAACACACATTCTATTTAGAATAAAATAGGGGACAGAGCAAAAAATTAACCGGTGATGCTAGAAAAGAGGCAGAGCGCAATGAGCAAGAGGCGCGTACTTGGATAACGGGCTTGGAGACTATTAAAAGCAAATTAGACGTTAAAGCTGTTTTTGATTTATCTGCCACTCCGTTTTTTTTAGCTGGCTCAGGTTATATTTCCTTGGGTAATTTCTGATTTTTCTTTGACGGATGCGATTGAAAGTGGGATCGTTAAAGTGCCTAGTACGCTGTAACATAAGTTATTGGAGTACAAAGCTTTAGCTTTGTACTGTCATATATGTTATTGGAGTACAAAGCTTTAGCTTTGTACTGTCATATATGTTATTGGAGTACAAAGCTTTAGCTTTGTACTGTCTGACAAAGCTAAAGCTTTGTACTCCAACACGTCAAGATAACTTTGACATCGTAATCTTTGGACTCATATTGGTAAAGTCTTTAGGGGCGTTAAAAAAACTCAACTTGAGCCAATATTGCCCAAAGAACTTCAGGGCGCTTTGGACACTTTATATAGTAATTATCAGCAATCCTATAAAATATGGGAACAGCAGCGCACTGATTATCCTGATACAATTTTAGATTCAGATAATGCTGAGGGATCAACTGAGGTTTTTTTGGAAAAATGACTAACTAAATGTTTAAGGTAAGGAAATAAGAAATTTATGCTCACAAAAGACTTTTACAACATCATTGACGAATGTCTAAATCAGCTCATTGAAAAATATAAAAATGATGAGCAAATTAAACGTCATAAAAATTCAGAAACCGGGCAAAAAGCTTATGCTTTTCTGATCTGGTTTTTAGAGTTTTATGGTAAAACTACCCATTATTTACCTTATATTACTGACGGTAATGATGACAGCTCTTGTGACATTATTTTTGATGCGCCTGATTATCGTCGAAATAATCGCATTTATTATGTTGTTCAATCAAAATGGAATCAGCGCAATAAAACCTTTCAGGCTCTTGATAGCAAGGAAGTAGGATATGCTTTGGACAATTTTCGCACTATTATGCGAGGCTATAAAAAGCCAACAAAAAATGATAGCTTTAATAAAAAATTATTAGAGTTACAAACTCATATTGAAAAAAATGGGCAAGTAAAATTTATTTTTTTATCTTTGTGTCAAGAAAATGCCAGTCTTGCTGATAATATTGCCAGCTTTAAAGAAGAATTTAAACCAGTTGGACTAGAATTTATTGATATTAATCGTATTAAGCGTGATTACATTGAACGTAAATACAAACAAATCACCCCAGATAATCCATTAGAATATACCTACTCACCCGAAGAAACCTCCGTCACTTTAACTGTTGAACGTCCAAAACATCACAATGGAAATTTTATTAAAATTGATAAACCCTTTGATGCCTATATTTTTTTAGTCAAACCCAAAACCATTTTTAGTTTATTTGAAGAATTTGGTTTTCGTCTATTTTTTAAAAATGTTAGAAATCCTATTATTAATTCGGAAATTAATCAACAAATAGAAAAAACCCTGATTGATAATCCGTCTTATTTTTGGTACTACAACAATGGCATCACTGCTATTACTGATGATTTATCGGATATTCAGGCTCGTGCTAAGCAAATTGAATTATCAGGTTTTCAAATCATTAATGGAGCGCAAACAGTTCACGCAATTTATGCCGCATACAAAAATGCAACATTTAGAGAACAAAAGAAAATAGATAGAGACGTACTAATTACTTTACGTTTACTTCAATCAGGCGGAAAAGATTTTGATTTACAGGTGACACGTTATACAAATTCACAACACCCGATTTCAGAGCGAGATTTTCATGCCAACGACAAAGTACAAATTCGCCTACAAAATGAATCATTTAATACTAAATTCTGGTATGAAAAAAGACGAGATGAATTTCGAGGTGAAATGCCTAAGGGTATTGAATTTATACCTAATTTTGTGTTCGCTTATGCTTATTTAGCTTATGAATTACAACAACCAGCGACTGTACTTAAAAATAGTCATAACTTAATGAAAGGAAATAATAAGGAATTGTTGTTTTTATCTCATCAAGAAGAAGGCTTGTATGATCTCGTTTTCAACGAGAAAACCCAGTTTGAAGACATGTTATGTTCAATCTATCTATTAAGATTGTTAGCGGAGTCAACAACGAGTGGTGATTTTGAGCAAGTATTCACAACTCATTTAATTTATAGACTAGCCTTATTTAAGCTGATTTTTTCCAAAGAGAGTCATAAACATTGTACTCATATACCGCCTATTAATAAAAAGGTGAAAGAATTAGTTGAAAAAGGTAAATCAACTATTTTGTTAGAAATTTTTCAGTTTATAGATGAAAAAATGACAGAATTTCTTGAAAAGCCAGAAAATAAAAAAAAATGGATGACTGAAAGCTATTATGACAAAATACAAGAACATTTTGGAATTGTATAGTGAATCAATAATAAGTCTCAGGTTTCGCATGTTGTTTTAGATAGTTCTTGGGAGCGTAAGCTGGCTCAATCTCTTGAGCATAAGGATGAGGTTAAGGTGGATGTAAAAAATAATAAGCTGGATTTCAAGATACCTTATACTTTTGAAGGTAAGCAGCATCATTATATCCCGGATTTTATCGCGAAAGTGGATGATGGGCGTGGAGGAAAATAATATTATGGCTAGAACACTCCAAGCAAGCGTAGGGTGCGTCCTGGGCACAAATGAAGCTCAACGTAGATATATTTTACGTGGTAGACGGTGCGTAGGACGCACCCTACAATCCTACAATCCAGGCTACGCTCGCTTGAGTCAATATCATTAAAATCTTTAACCCATCGCTGTGGAATAGCGTCAATTTGGCGTAGGGTGCGTCCTGGGCACAAATGAAGCTCAATGTAGATATATTTTACGTGGTAGACGGTGCGTAGAACGCCCCCCTACAATTCAGGCTACGCTTGCTAAACAAACAGGATACGTCTTACGCAGATGATGTTAAGTCGTATTGGATTTGTGGGTAGGATGTACCTTATATTTGCTGCATACCGCAACGCTGGAGCAAGGAAAACATTACAATGAAAATGATAAATTCTCTATACATCAAAAACTACAAACTGTTTAAAGAACTCCGTATTGATAGCTTGGCTCAAGTGAATTTAATCATTGGCAAAAATAATGTGGGTAAAACCTCTTTATTAGAAGCCTTGATGCTTTATTCTGATGACAAAAATATTGTTCGCAATATATTCAACGTCTTACGTATTATCAAACGAAATGCTAATCTATCAAGCCAACACTATTTAGAAATGTTGACTACCCTTTTCCATACCCTTGATGAGGCAATTTTTATCGGTGCTAATGAAGAAAAAGGATATTTTATTTAGCCAATACGAAAAAAGCCATTGTCAAACGGCGTAATATTAAGCAACCTATTTCACTAAATACGATGGGAGACGGCATCAATCACATTTTGAGCATTGTGAAAACGGTTATTTGTTCATTGACGAATTTGCCACCGGGCTACATTGGTCTGTACAAACAGCACTTTGGAAAATGATTTTCCAACTATCGCTTAAGCTCAATATCCAGATTTTTGCGACCACCCATAGTTTAGACACACTCTGGGCTTTCCAAGAAATCGCCAAAAATGATGCCACCGACGTTGCTGTCATCAAATTACAATCATTTCCTAAAAAAAATAAGATCAAAGCGGTTCACTTTAAAACCGAAGAAATTATGATTGCTGTAGAGCAAAATATTGAAGTGAGATAAATCATGGCAAAACTATTAATTGTCGAAGGAATTGATGATAAATATGTGATTTCAAGATTGTTGCAAAGGCGCAAGATCACTTATGAGAATTTTGAAATACATGATGCCAATGGCATTAAACAGTCACTCAATACGTTCTATTGTGCGATCAAAAGCGGTAATTATGAAGTCATTGGAATTGTGGTTGATGCGGATAGTGATTTGTTAGAACGATGGCAAGAATTGAGAAAACGCTTGATAAAAGAGGAGTATCAACAAATTCCTCAAAATCCTCATCCAAAAGGAACGATTCTCAGCGATCCAGAAGAAGAATTGCCCACCGTCGGCATTTGGATCATGCCTAACAATCAAAAGACGGGCATGTTAGAAGACTTCATTCGTTTTTTAGTTCCAGAAGGCGATAAACTGTTATCAATCGCCCAAAATCAAAGCGATTATTCATACTTGGCTCGCTTGGCAAGAAAGGCCAGGTACCCAACTTGGTAAAGCTATTACCTATAGATTTATCAAAAGTCAACAGTACATTCTTAATGATGGTAAGGCTAGTGACTTTATTAATTGGTTGCAGACTTTGTTTAAAAAATAGTATTCTATCAATCGCCATGGTATCAAACTTGTGGTTGATTTTCTCGTTCCAGCGTTAAGCGTAGGGTGCGTCCTGGGCACAAATGAAGCTCAATGTGGATAAATCAGACGTGACAATACTAATATAGTTAAGCCCTTAGAGGAAACCTTATGAAACCAACTAAAATTATTTATCTATTTCTTTTCGACACCCTCTCAGATTGGGAAATAGGGTATGTTACTGCTGGAATCAACAATCCTATGATGCAAGTTAATCCCGAAAAGTATCAGTTAAAAACTTTCAGTCTTGACGGAAAACCTATTCGTACAATTGGCGGGCTTCTAATTACACCAGACCTAAGCTTAGATGAAGTAACGTTTTCGGATGCTGAAATGTTAATACTTCCCGGAGGAGCAAGCTGGGATGAAGGTGGCAATCAAAAAGTTACTCTTCTTGCAAAAAAATTCCACGAAAATCGAATTAAGGTGGCAGCCATTTGCGGAGCAACCCTTGGTCTTGCAAAAATTGGACTACTTGATTCTATTCAACATACAAGCAATTCAAAAGACTACCTTCTTAATTCTCACTATCAAGGCGGTGAATACTACGTAGATGTTTTATCAGTTAGTGACGAAGGAGTTATTACAGCCTCTGGAACGGCTTCTCTGGAGTTTGCTCGGGAAATATTTAAAGAATTAAATCTTTATAAAGCTGAAGCGCTTGAAGCTTGGTATAAATTATTTAAAACCAGTTCGCCAGAAGCGTTTGCTGAGCTTATGAAAGCAGTAGGGGCTTAACAAGGCAAGAGGGACTTTTTGACTCAGCGGTTGATTTGCGTTCATAGCATTCTGTAAGTTTATCGTAGATTCATGTTCAGTGCCCTCGATAGGGCCAGGCTCGAATTTTATGCGATAATCTTTCAGATAAATAATTTCCAAAAACCTGCCAGGTTTCCAAAACCTGGCAGGTTTAAAATGTGAAATGATTTTTCTGAACATCTATAATATATCCTCATGCCACGCCGCCCACGAATATACATTGTCCAACGCGAACGTAACCGAGAATGCTGAAATTCTAAACCAATCAATCCTGGGGCAACTGTGATAAACCGTTAAACCGTATGTCTGGCTGCTACGAGCTCGCGCTTGAACCTTGTACTTGATTATTTGCTTTACTAAACAACCAATTTAAAGTGTTCAGAACTTTTTGCAAGTTCTCTATAGCAGATAATTTGATAGGATCTCTAGTAAATATTTTACCCTCTTCCAATTGACCAAACTGCCAAAATTCTCCTGTAGTTACAACACCGTAACAAATATTTGTCCCTTGAATAGAAGCCGCGTACATTTCAGCCAAAGCTTGTGCCCAACCTTTCTTCCAATCCTTTTCTTTAGCTTCCATTACACAAATTGGAGGTGTTGATATACCACCGTTATCAGCATACGAAGCTATTAAATAGTCAGGCTTTCCATCCAAATCCATTGTTTCATCTACAGTGAAAGTGACTTCTGACCACACTTCTAATGCCTCATAATTATCTGATACTATATCCAGTATCGGGGCGATTATATGTTGCCGGATAGCATCTTCATTAACAAAGTTTACATCTTTTAATAAAGCCCGCCCCATCCTTAATAAGAAAAACTCATCGACTTTAATATCCATTACCTCTATAAAAGAGGTTCTTTTCACTTTAATTCCAAATTTATCAGAGACTTGTTCTATCCTTTCAAATTTCCCGTATGACATAAACTATTTCTCACTGTTAAATACCTCGTTCCAACGCTCCAGCGTCACTCTAAGTCGCTCAACAAAAATATTTTAACATTTATAGAAATCCGATTTTTTTAAAAAATCGGATTTCTTTGAAAGTTTTAAATGTTACAATGTGTTTAGTTGAGCGACTTATCAAATAACATTTTGAACTCCCACTATATCATATCTATCCCTGCTAAAAACTAATCCCTGTCGTTTATATATCTTGGACAACCAAAAATCATATTTATGAAAACCACAATCTCACTAAAAAGATTCATAACCGAATTACTACTCACCCTGCTATTCAACGCCATCATCGCCGTCTTCTCACTCTTAATAATTGACAAATCACTAACAATCAACATGATATATTCTCAAAGCATTGGCTTGAGTACCCTATTTATCTCCTATGCCCTACTTCTCATACGGCGGCAAAGTCAACCTAATATAAATATCTTCATGATTGCCATACCAATGGGTGGCATCATCGGCGTTTTCATAGCAAACCAAATTATTGGCAATGACTTCAAACCACTTATTGCAGAACATCCTAATTTGCCATTTATCTTACTAGCCTGCACCCTAGTATTTGGCACCATCATTTCCTACTATTTTTATGCACGTATCACCATCGCAGAAAAAAATATTGCTTTGCAAGAAGCCAATTTGCAACGCTTGGCTGACGAAAAAAAATTAACAGAAACCCGTTTGAAACTTTTGCAAGCACAGATTGAGCCCCATTTTTTATTTAATACCTTATCAAACATCCTAAGTCTCATTGATGAAGAACCGCCACGCGCAAAAATCATGCTAGAACGCTTTACCCACTATTTACGCGCCTCATTAACGCGCACTCGTCAAGAACAAAGCACTTTTGGCGATGAACTGGCATTATTGCGTGCCTATCTTGACATTCACAGCATACGCATGGGCGAGCGTTTG
The DNA here is from genome assembly GCA_000785145.2 of Candidatus Thiomargarita nelsonii. Classification (GTDB taxonomy): domain Bacteria; phylum Pseudomonadota; class Gammaproteobacteria; order Beggiatoales; family Beggiatoaceae; genus Thiomargarita; species Thiomargarita nelsonii_B. The sequence continues at coordinate 2,509 of JSZA02000116.1, read as the reverse complement.
CACTATCAGATAAAAGTACCGAAACCACTTCAAGCCATCAAATTGCCCCCCTTATTATTACAACCGCTGGTAGAAAATGCGATTAAACACGGACTCGCACCGAGCATAGCCGGCGGAACGATTCATATCGCTGCCAAATCTAAAGAAAAAAAACTAGAAATTTCAATCAAAGATACAGGAATTGGTTTAGAAGGAGAACTAGGAAGCGGTATGGGCTTAAATAATATTAGAGCGCGATTAGGTGCCCTTTATGGCAATCGCGCCAAAATGACGATACAACAAAATACCCCTTGTGGAGTGCAAATCACTCTATCCATACCTATCGAGCCAACCAAATGACTATAACCGCCCTGATTGCCGACGACGAAGCACCACTATTACGCTATTTGAAAAAACAACTAGCGACTTTATGGCCAAACCTTCAAATTTGCGGACAAGCCAACAATGGACTACAAGCCCTTGAATTAATAACGACAAAAAAACCAGACATTGCCTTTTTAGATATTCAAATGCCGGGCATGACAGGATTAGAAGTGGCAGCACAACTGAACGGTGCTTGTCGTATCGTATTCATTACAGCCTATGACCAATACGCAATACAAGCCTTTGAAAATGCCGCCATAGACTACCTGCTCAAACCCGTGACACAAGAACGCCTACAAAAAACCATTATGCGTTTACAACAACAATTGAAACCCCCCGTCGATTTTGAAGCCTTACTATTACAACTGGCTCAACCCACGGAAACCTATCTACAATGGCTAAAAGTAGCATATCAAGATGAAATTTACATGTTACCTGTCTCCGAAGTGGACTATTTTCAAGCTGCAAATAAATATACGACAGTTGTCACAGCAGAAAAAGAATGGCTGATCAAAACAGCGATTAAGACACTGAGCCTAAACCCTAATGAATTTTGGCGCATCCATCGGGGCACGATTGTGCGAGTCAGTGCGATTGCCCGTGTCAGCAGAGATTTTCAAGGACGTTATTTGCTGAAATTGCATGAACATCAAGAAACACTGATAGTCAGTCGTACTTATGCTTATCGTTTTAAACAGATGTAATTTTTCAAGCAAGCGTAGGGTGCTCCCACGCTCCGCGCTCATCGAGCCGACACAAGTTTTTTTAAGGAGTCCAAGATTTATCTTGGGCGCCTCGTCCAAAATGGACTTATTAAAGGCGGCAGTCTCGAATTATTAAAAAAAAGTTAATAGCACGGAGAGGTGATAAACTGAGACGGATTATATTTTGAGGCAATTTTGACAGCAAGCGTAGCCTGGATTGGTGTAGGGTGCGTCCTACGCACCGTCTTGTGACGTATGATTTATCCACACTGACAAAAAGGTGCGTAGGACGCACCCTACAAATTCAGGCGGAGCGAACTAGGGTTGCTCAGGCTACGGCGGATTGTTGGTGGTGTTTTTTTGCAAAAGCTTGTGGATTTTTTTTACACACACATTTTGTGCGTTTTGTGGTGTCGGTTTGCCATGTTGCGGATGTGCTGATATATGGAGGATTTGGGAGTGTTGTTGGTGCGTGGTTGCGGGGGATGGATGGGCGTTTTTGTGTTGAAAAGTTAAGGGGGTTGAAAAAAAGTTGATTGTATGGGTGGGGATGTAGCAAGCGTAGCCTGGATTAATGTAGGGTGCGTCCTACGCACCGCGCCAATATTTTTCAGGTTCCCACACGCCAGCGTGGTATTTTATGAGAACATAAAACGTTACGGAGAAGATTGCAAACCTGCTCCGGCAAAATGATAAAAATGTTTTTTTAGCTCAGCAAATCAGTTTTATTAAAAAGCTTATTTAAAAACATTATGAAATTTGAGTGGGATAATAGCCGCAGTTAATATATCGAAGCAAGCGTAGTGTGCGTCCTGGGCACAAATGAAGCTCAATGTGGATAAATCAGACGTGACAAGACGGTGCGTAGGACGCACCCTACAATCCAGGCGGAGCGAACTTTATCCCTTATTATAAACAATCCCTGTGTAGCAAGCGTAGGGTCAATGCCACCAACGCCCCAGGGCAACCATAAAGCAAGCGTAGGGTGCGTCCTACGCACCTTTTGTCAACGTAGCGAGCGTAGCCTGGGTCAAATATTGGATTGTAGGGTGTGAAGTAAAATAGGGGACAAACCACGTTTGATTCTATCAATGAAAAATGTGATCTGTCCCCTATTTTTTTTCAGCCATGTAGGGTGGGCAAGCGGGTGCCACGATATTTGATTGGTACCTTGAACTAACCGTTCGTATCGCATTTCCAGCGCCGATTTCAATAATCGCGAGATTTAAACCTTCCTTTTTGACTTTTTCAAGCCATTTATCGAATCTTTTTTGTTGCTGGTATCTTCGAGAACTGTTAAAAGTGCTGTCACCAAACATGACAGACATTGTAGGGTGGGTAACGTCTTTTTGTTACCCACCAGCCCACGACGACACAACAGCCAAGGAAAACACCGTATATAGTTTTATTATTGATAATTCGAGCCAGACTAGACATTGTAG
>JSZA02000108.1 GCA_000785145.2 Candidatus Thiomargarita nelsonii | reverse complement strand
CAATTCCACCGGCGTATAACGACCTAAAATCCGTACTGCCACACTCAAGCGATTTTTATCATAATCGACATCCTCAACCGCCCCTCGACAATCCGTGAAAGGCCCATCAATCACACGCACGACTTCTCCCACTTCAAATAATATTTTAGGACGCGGCTTAGAAGCACCTTCTTGAATACGCTGTAAAATGGCTTCAGCTTCTTTATCGGAAATGGGGGCAGGACGCTCTTGAGTACCGCCAATGAAAGATAAGACTTTAGGAACACTTTTAACTAAATGCCAAATTTCATCCCTTAATGGCAAAGGCTCGCCATTATCATCCAACTGCTGATTATCGACATCGTTCATGTCCATCTGTATGAGGAGATAACCAGGAAATAATTTACGTTCACTCTTACGCTTATGCCCGCCGCGCATTTCAACAATTTCTTCGGTTGGCACTAAAACTTCGCCAAAAGATTTTTGCAATTCGCTACGAGACAAAGCGATTCTATCCTCAAGAGAACGCTTAACCGATTTCTCGAATCCAGAATAGGCTTGCACAACATACCAGCGCAAAGCCATAATCTATCCTCCCTGACCGGTAAATAATTTTACTAACCAAAGTAATATGCTATCCAATCCCCAAATAATGAATGCGACCAATACTACCATGACAAGAACAACGCCTGTCATATGTAAGGTTTCTTTGCGTGTAGGCCAAACGACCCGACGGACTTCAAGATGGGTTTCTTTTAGAAAATTTTTAGTTGAATGACCTTTTTCAGTGCTCGCAGCAATCAAGGTGACAACACCGATCACAGCAATTAAACTGATGACTCGCAAGAGTAAGGAATGTTCGGCAAAATAATAGAATCCGATGATACCCGCACTGAGCAAGAGTATCACTAAGAACCATTTGAAAATATCTAGACTGGAAGAGACGGAACTATCCGTTTTTGTACTCATTATTTGAATTTAACTAAAATAAATGGCAGGACAGGAGGGAATCGAACCCCCAACCCCGTAATTTGGAGTCACGTGCTCTGCCAATTGAGCTACTGTCCTAGAAATAAACCGGTAGAGTGGATTAAGCGCAGGCTATTCTATTTATTCTCCTGCGCGTACTACAGCCTCCCAGAGGAGGCACGACTACTCAACAACCTTAGAAACAACACCCGCACCGACGGTACGCCCACCTTCACGAATAGCAAAGCGCAACCCTTCTTCCATGGCAATCGGCGCGATCAACTTAACCACCATTTTAACGTTATCCCCCGGCATGACCATCTCCACACCTTCTGGCAGATCACATGAACCCGTCACATCCGTGGTACGGAAATAGAACTGAGGACGATATCCATTAAAGAACGGCGTATGCCGCCCGCCTTCATCTTTCGACAAGACGTACACTTCGCACTCAAAATGCGTATGAGGCGTAATACTACCTGGCTTAGCCAGCACTTGACCACGCTCCACATCAGTACGCTTAGTACCACGCAGCAAAACGCCAATGTTATCGCCAGCAACGCCCTCATCAAGCAACTTACGGAACATTTCTACGCCGGTGCAAATCGTTTTAGTCGTATCACGGATACCGACGATTTCGATTTCTTCACCGACTTTGACTTTACCACGATCGACACGTCCCGTGACCACGGTACCACGTCCAGAAATAGAAAAAACATCCTCAATGGGCATCAAAAATGGCCGATCTATCTCGCGTTTCGGCTCAGGGATGTATTTATCCATCTCATCGAGCAATTTATAAATCGAAGGAATACCAATATCACTGGTATCACCCTCCAAAGCTTTGAGGGCCGATCCGATTATTATCGGCGTGTCATCACCCGGAAATTCATAACTATCCAACAATTCGCGGACTTCCATTTCCACCAATTCTAGCAATTCTTCATCGTCAACCATGTCGGCCTTATTCATATACACGACGATATAAGGCACACCGACTTGACGGGCTAACAATATATGTTCACGGGTTTGGGGCATTGGGCCATCTGCCGCCGACACAACTAAAACGGCGCCATCCATCTGAGCGGCACCTGTAATCATGTTTTTTATATAGTCAGCATGTCCTGGGCAATCCACATGGGCATAGTGACGTGCATCTGATTGATATTCGACGTGGGCAGTAGCGATAGTGATACCACGCGCTTTTTCTTCAGGCGCATTATCAATCTGGTCATAAGCCTTAAATTCGCCACCATGCTTTTCTGCCATGCACTTGGTCATGGCTGCTGTTAAAGTCGTCTTGCCGTGATCGACGTGACCTATTGTGCCGACATTTATATGCGGTTTACTGCGATCAAATTTTTCCTTGGACATTGTTTTAAGCCTTTATAAACACACTCTTTTAAATAATTTATTATGGAGCCGCAAGCGAGAATCGGACTCGCGCCCTTCTCCTTACCAAGGAGACGCTCTACCACTGAGCTACTGCGGCTGTGAACCGTTACTAACGTCCAAGATAAATCTTGGACTCCTACAAAATATATGAAAAGCTATATATTAAAACTCATTGATTTGGAGCGGGCGAAGGGGTTCGAACCCTCGACAGTTGGCTTGGAAGGCCAATACTCTACCATCTGAGTTACACCCGCATTTTTAAATCTTTTAATTTATTTATTTATTTTGTATTGTTGGAGGGAGGAGGATTTGAACCTCCGTAGGCGCAAGCCAACAGATTTACAGTCTGCCCCCTTTAACCACTCGGGCATCCCTCCTGAAATTTATTTTATTTAGTTAAATATATATATAATTATTAATAAAGAATGAGTTTAATAAAAGGCTCTTTGAAATAGTGGTGGAGGGAGGAGGATTTGAACCTCCGTAGGCGCAAGCCAACAGATTTACAGTCTGCCCCCTTTAACCACTCGGGCATCCCTCCAAAAAGAGCGGTGCATTATGAAGAACTTTAATCAAGATGTCAACCCCTAAATGCCATTTTTTTTTATTTTTTTTTATTTTTTTTGGTAGGAGTCCAAGATTTATCAAGGAAGTCCAAGATAAATCTTGGACTCCTATTTTAACTGATTAAAAAAAAGACTTGCACAATGTCTCCAATTTGCGGCATAATAGCAATTCATCGCGCCCTTACTGAAAAAGCTTACATACTAGCTCATTTGGTAGAGCCTTTGACTACGAATCAAACGGTAGCAGGTTCGATCCCTGCGTATAACACAACCGCTTTTTCGACTTGCGCGAGATCACCTCACCGATTTTCTTACATACTCTCGCCTATAAGCTCATGTCCTCCAGCGAAAATGATGCACGGCTCTATTTATTCAATAGTCTGCTCACCACCCCCCACCGCGATTTGTCGCAAGTTGCCGAAACGCACCAAACCATCATGGAACTTGATCCCTTGTTTTATGGTCATTTGGCTGTGTGGTATCAAAACAACGGTGACGTGCGCGATCATCAAGAAGTCTTTATTGGAAATTTATTGATCAGTGACTTGCCTGAGCATCGTGAAGCCGGATTTGTGTTGTTGCAAAAGCTACCGCCCTATCAAGTGGCACGGGTGGTGACTTGCGTACTCGTGAGCGTAATACGGCGTTTTTTGATAAGGCTGCCTTACGGGGGCATAAAACCTTAAAGCAATTGTACGCCAGTTTGCATATTAAACTAAATTAGAATCCGCCCAAAAAAGTGGGCGCGTGTCTGCCTATAAAGCTAAAGTCGCCGCCGAGGCAGCGCAAGTCGATAGCGAAACGGCGGCAAAATTAGCCCAAATCACTGAGGCGCAAGTTAAAAAGCGTGGCGAAATTCATAAATCGACGGCTTTGTTAATTGATAAAAGCGCGTCCATGGAATCCGCTATCGAAGTGGGCAAACAAATTGCCGCGCTCATTTCGGGTATCACGGTAGCCGATTTACACGACAGGATTGGGAACTTGCTTTTCGCCACATCAAAGCCGGCGGCGGTACAAGTGTTGGTTGTGCGTTGGAAATGATGCGTAAATATAAGCAAGTCGCTGAACAATTTATCATCGTCACTGACGAGGGAGAAAATTCTGCTCCGTATTTTGTCCAAGCCTATCCCAGGTATCAAAAAATGCTGGATAATATCCAAGCTAATGTCATTATTGTGAGACTCGGGCGATATGCCACAAACGCGCTTTATTGCGCCCTGTGTACAAGGTGGACGGGTGCGAGTGAAATTGGCAGGCTTGGGTTAATACAGACTTTTATCCCCCGCCCTAAGAATTTCACTGGTTGGGGCATTTTTCGGCCCCTAGATGAAAAATACGCTGAATTAGAAAGCCCTGCCAGTTTTCCACAAATTGCCGAATATTTGCAACGATTGCCCACTTTGCGATTGTATTTGGTCGAAAATTTTAATTCACAGACATGGTTTGGCTTTCCTGTCAACACGGCGGATGCTTCGCAAAGATGCCCAAGCTCACGCCTGAGTTACGCACTGCCTATCAATTGGCAAGCCAACAAGCGGCTGGATTTAAAGCCTATTACAATGAGCGGCGACTTCGCGGCGCGTTGGCGATGGGCGGCGGTGAATTAGAGGCTTTTCAAGATCGGGGCGATTATTGGCTGGTAGAGTGGACAACCCGTCAAGGTGAAAATCATACGTCTGCGATTGCTAAAAAGGATTTGACGGTTATCAGTGCGGGGATTTGCTTGGATGAGCGAGATAGGGATTTTGATTTGCAATCCTTGGTTGGTGTTGTTGAGGGGCAGGGCTGGGATGATTAAAACCAGAATCAACAAAAGCTCATTTTTGGGCTTTCGATAGTTTTAAAACCAATTTTAAAATCAATTTTTTTGAGTCGAGATGATGCCGCCTGATTGCCATTCACGATAAAATTGTTTATATATAATATGTTAATAAGACTCACCGTAGAGAACTTTTTATCCTTTAATCAAAGGATAGACTTTAATATGATTGCCTCTAATGAGGCGAATTTAAATCATCATATTATCAAGGGCAAGTCTGAAAATGACATTGCTTTATTGAGAACCTCTATTATTTATGGCGCTAATGCTTCCGGAAAATCTAATCTTATCAAAGCCATGGCATTTGCGAGACATTTTATTGTTAATGGTGTACCGAAAAATGAAAATATAGAAGTCCACCACTTTAAATTAGATAAAAGGCAACAGCCATCAAGATTTGAATTTGAATTTCGCTATAACAGCAAGCAATACGCTTATGGTTTTGTGATAGACAAAAAACAAGTTAATGAAGAATGGCTTTTTGAAATAGGGCATCAATCAGAAGTGTCTATTTTTGAACGCTCACAAAATGGCATTCGCTTTAACTTTGCTTATGATATTTTAAATCTATCAAAGATAGCCAAACAAGAACTGCTATATGAAGCCAATCATACCCGAAAAAATTTGCTGTTTCTCACTAATTGTAAAGAGCGAGAAATAGAACCATTTGAAATGATTTATAAATGGTTTGATGAGGTTTTGAATATTATTCTTCCGACTTCCAAGCCGGTAAACATAGCTATTCAATCACATACCGATTTTAAAATGTTTTTCAGTCACATCTTAAAATCATTTGATTTAGGCATAAAAAAAATTATTTTGAAGCGATTAATTTTGAAAACACGACGGAAATACCAGAGACAATTAAGGAAAAAGTCAGGAAAAATTTTCCTGACGGGGAAAATAAAGCATATTTTGTACCCACGTCTGAATTTTTTGTGATTGAAGAAGATAGTGCTGGACAGTTAAAAGCTTCAAAACTCACCACCAATCGAGCCGACGAGGACAATGATTTGGTCGCTTTTGAAATATCAGAAGAATCTGATGGCACCCAAAGGCTTATAGATTTTATTCCTATGCTAATAGGATTGTCTCAGGGCAAAGTTTTTGTTGTCGATGAAATTGAAAGTAGCTTACACGCTTTACTTATTAAGAAGCTATTTTATTTTATGTTAAATAGTCAAATATTTGTCAATATGGAAAGCCAATTAATTGCTACCACGCACGAGATTTTCTTGTTAGATGTCAAAAAATTATTCAGAAAAGATGAAATATGGTTTATCAAAAAACTTCACAATAGAGAGTCTCGACTTTATTCCTTAGCTTATGCGGATGTTGAGAATTTAGATATTATGAAAGGATATATTAATGGTAGGTTTGGCGCAATACCTTTTATTAGCAACATAAAAGAATTAGGATGGGAGACATAAAGAGTGCCAAGAGAAACCCCAATAAACCATTATCGCCTCTGATTTTATCAATACCAAACTCTATATACTTTACGGCTTTGAAAAAACAATATAGCGAGAAATTTGACGAAAGAAACTTACATGTAGAAATTTGACGCCGCCCGGCACAACAACATGGAAAATCTTCTCCAAAATCGACGGAACTGATGTTAGAAGAATTTCTTGAGGATAATCAAGATTATGATTTTCAAAAAGATCGTGATGAGTTGTGGCTTATAATAGATGTAAGAACTTATGGTTTCACTGAGAAACAGAAAAGAAATGCTCCCCATATCAAGAAATGTGTTGAAACCCTAGAAAATAACAACAGCGATAATTTGAGTATAAAAAGCTGTCTTGAAATTGTAAAAATTAATAAGCGATCTCAAGCATGTAAGCAATTACAAAATCTTATAAATAACCATAATCACTTGTCATCTATGGAGGAGCTTATTGATTACATTCCTCAAGCCATCTCAAGAGCAAAAGCGTTGAGTGAATGTGATCCGAATAACGACAATTATCTCAAAAACATTTGTACCAGTGTTTACAAATTGTTAGAAAGATTAACTACTTGATATTTTTTGACAAAATACTAGACAGATCTTTTTATAAATAGGGAATATCAATAATGATATTGACTCAGTTGATAGCAAGTGTAGGGTCAATGCCATTAAGTTAAGCTTTTTTTGTAGGGTGGGTAGAGCTTCGCTACACCCACCAACTCTTTGAAACGAAGATCCGGGCGTAAATTTATAACAATGGTGGGTTGGGCGTCCCATAACGATGTTGCGCGGGCAACCACAAGGGATTGCCCCTACCCACCCTACAATATTTCTTAACTTAATGGCATTGAAGTGTAGGGTGCGTCCCACGCACCTTCAACATCGCCACAGAACATGACATAATGTGCGTAGGACGCACCCTACGCTTGCTATAGTTGTCCAGAAAAGTTCTAAACCTCTGAGCTTTGGGCTAAAACTTATCTGGATGACTATACGAGCCGATATGATAAAAAAGGAGGAAATAAAGATGGGGCTTATAAGTCGATCAACTAAACACATTGTAACATTTATAGAAATCCTATTTTTTGAAAAAATAGGATTTCTTTGAAAGTTGAAAAATTTATAGAAATCCTATTTTTTCAAAAAATAGGATTTCTTTGAAAGTTGAAAATGTTACAAGGTGTTTAGTTGAGCGACTTATGTTGGCAATTAATGAAAATATAATGATTAACCTTGGGCTTTCCAAAGTTGATACTCAAATGATTGAACTGGCGGATGGCATCAGCCAACTTACGAAAACTAGATTAACAAAACATTTTATTTAAATTACCATGCTCATTGAATTTAAAGTGACCAATTTTCGATCTATCCGTGAGACGCAAAAACTCAGTTTAGCAGCAACTTCGTCCACAGAACTAGAAAAAAATCTATTTTCCTCCGGTATTGATGGTTTGCCCCCGTTGGCGAAATCAGCCGTCATTTATGGTCCCAATGCGGCGGGCAAAAGTAATTTAGTTCAAGCCATAGATTTTCTGCAAAACTTTGTAAAAAATTCTGCCAAGGAAAGCCAAGGCGGTGAGCCTATTGACGTTATTCCTTTTTTGTTGGATGAAAAAAGCAAAAATTCGCCCACCGAATTTGAAGTGATGTTTATTACCAAAGGAATGTTGTATGAATACGGATTTGCGCTGACAAAAAAATGTGTTACACACGAATGGTTGTTCGCTTATCCAGAAGGTAAAGCACAAAAATGGTTTGAACGTTTTTATGAATCCGAAAATCAAACGTGGTTTCTCAATAAAGAATATTTAAAAGGACAATGTCAACTGTGGCAAGACTCTACCCGGGCTAATGCCTTATTTCTTTCCACGGCAGTAATGCTTAACAGTGTCAGCCTCAAGCCGATTTTGGAATGGATGACGCAAACATTGGTCATTTTTCAGGAGCGGCGTTTACCTCATACAATTCAACAATGTGAAGAAATCACTAAAAAACAAAAAATCATGGCATTTTTGCAGACAGCAGACTTAGGCATTGCTGATATTAGATTAGATAAGAATACATCTATTTCATTTGTGCATATTTCGTCTGACAAGCAAAAAGAAGTGCTATTTCCCGAAAATTACGAATCCGCCGGCACACTGAAACTATTTGCTTTGGCTGGTCCTTTATTGGAAATTTTAGAACAAGGGCAAATTTTGATTGTTGATGAAATGGATAGCAGTATTCATCCGATGATGATGCGTTTTATCATTGGAATTATTCACAATCCCGAACTCAACAAGCATGGTACTCAGATGATATTTACCACGCATGATAGTTCTACTTTAGACAATACCTTGCTGCGTCCTGATCAAGTTTGGTTTATTGAAAAGGATAATGCTCAAGCCACTCAACTTTATCCTTTGACAGATTTTATTCCACGTCAAAATGAATCCTTACAAAAAGGTTATTTGGACGGACGTTATGGTGCTTTACCCTGTTTAAGCGAGTTAAATTTTGATGAAAACTCATAAAAAACAATCACGGCGATCACGCGCTGAAAAATGGGCCGATCTTGGACTGATTGTCTGTGATGACAAAAAAAGTGCTGTTTATTACTTAAAAGGGCTACGAAAGGAATTTTCCCATAAAGATGATCCTCATTTTTTGAAATATACGGAAGCCAAAGTGCTTATCAAAAAGACTCAGTTGGCTGATGGAGTCATTTTTAAAGCGATTACTACCAAGCTTACCGGCTGCAATGGAGCAAAATTGCAATCCGGTGGAGCTTGATCAAGTCTTATCAAAGTCTAATAATTCTTTTAATAATTCATTGGCAATTTGCACACTGTCACGATACCCCGCACAATCTATCAAAAAATTATAACGGTATTCCTCAGCGCACACCGTGATGACTTGTAAAGCCATTCTGTAGCTGGATTTGTCTGTTCTGAAGGCGGTATATTCGATCACTTCTTCAAGTAAATTATTCAGTTTATGCGTGCGCGAATACAGACGATGTTTGCTTTTTGTTTCCAACAAATATTTAAAGAGCATTTCAATCATTTGTTGATAGTGAAAACAATGAAGCGAGCAGTCTTTAATATTCATTTGCTCTATCGAATCAACATTCATAGCATGTTGCCACGCTTTACCGCTCAAATTTTCGACGTTTTCAAACGGCTTTAAAAGTTCAGCGTACATAATTCAGCTTTTTTGTCAGGAAATGGAAAGTTATTATATTCTAAAATAAAAAAAATTGTTGATGTCAAGAAAAATTTAACCATTCACTTTTTAGCCTATTTTTCAGGGAATCTCTGTGACTGTTAAAACCATATCCCATTCACATGCCAACGTAGTCTCAACGGCGCACAGGCTATAAACAAGGACAATGGCGCATCAAGTTGTCTTGGCAATGTCTCCCATACCAATTTATTTGTTGGGTGAAAGCCTTCCCTTAATGAGAGTAATCGCTCAACTCGGTCTTTAATCGGGGGATGAGTTCGCAGTAAAGAGGGCTCTGGTGAATAATGTCCGGGCATCAGAATTTGTCCCGTAATACGACTCTGATAACGTTTCATTTTGAGCAGTGCCGAAGCTAAGGGTTCTGGATCGTCCAACAATTGCGCGGCACCCAGATCGGCATCATATTCGCGGGTGCGTGACAGTGCCAGTTGTAGCAAGTCAGTGACAATCGGTGCCAATATCAAAATAAAAATGGCTGTCCAACTAATAAATTTTATACCAAATAACAACAATAACAAGTTTAGAATCAACAAAAATTGTCCGAAAAGAGAGAGAAAATTGGTCAGACGGCTGGCAATATCGGCAAATCCCATGATTCGCATATCTTCATTAGAAATATGACTGATTTCGTGTGCTAACACTGCCGCAATTTCTCGCTGTGAGAGACGACGCAACAGGCCATCGGAAAGGGCAATCGCCGCATTTTCAGGTGTCCCAACAGCAAAGGCATTCATTACATCACTGGGCAAATAAAAGAGTTTTGGGACAGTTGGTAGTTTTGCGCGTTTGGTGAGTTTTTGTAAGACAGCATAAAGATTAGGGGCTTGATCAGGCGAGATGAATTGGGTATGGTACATCTTCAGAATCAAGTGAGGGGAAAGGATGGGATTGAAAAAGTAGAGGGCGATGACCAGCACAATGGCATAAAAGGCTATTATTTTTCCTCCAATGAGCCATCCTAATATGGCAAGCGTTACGGTCAGTGCTAGGATGAGCAGTATAGTTTGAAGGGTATTGATCAAATTATGTTTTATCCATTGAGATTCATCCATTTGTTTTAGTCCCTGGTTACAGTCTGTTATATGGACGTCCAAGATAAATATTGGGTTCCTATTTAGGATTCACCATCCTAAATGATTTGTCAAATAAATTTGAGATAAATTTCAAATTTTAGTACTATTACTCACCGTGCAATGCCTCCAGAAAAAGTCGTCCTCATTCGTTGACCTTTTGGCAATGAGCTAGAATGAGAAACGACGAACAAAAGTCTCGTTCAAGAAATAAGCGTTAAGCATCATAAAATGCAAACATACGGTATCCATACCGTATCTTAATATCTTCAATGAGTCAGTTTGCAGATAAGTATGGCTTAAGAGTGAAAGTTCCGCCAGACAAGTAGGGGAGCGGTAGAAAGGGTCCTCGAAAAACTAAAAGCGCAGAGATTAGAGGGAAAACAAAACCTACGGGTTCGCAGAATTCAGCGGGTTGTAAACCACTGTCAGTCGATGCGGCAAAGGAGTCCAGTTACCCTGTGACGTGTGGGAAGAATGCCTATGCCGAGGCTCGGGTGCATTGTCTCAGGCACGGCATGATGACTTTTCTATTATCAAAAAGAATCTGCGATATAATACGATTCTCTCATCTCCGTAAGCGTGGCGGCGTCCTCTTAAACTAGAAAAAGCCATTGCTAGGTGAGCGACTACCACAAGTCGTCAGTGCGGGAATCAATCCATGCGTCTGGGCGGTGGTGACAGCGTTCAGATAGGTGAGTTTAGCGATTATCTTATAACAAGATAATCGGGAGACTTTAGTAACTGGGAGAGCCGTTATCAGGTGGTTTTTTTCGGACATTAGCTGTATCAATGATGAGCCTCATGGTGAAAACTGAGAAAAGCGGTGCGCCAAAAGCGATAAAGCCTCTTTGAGCTTTTACCAGACGGTTTTTCATCCGATTGGCTGGAGATTGCTATGACGGCAAAGTCCCGGCGGATCATCCGCTAAGCCTTTTCTGTCCCTCGATGGCAACGTCAGGGGAGTCTTATGTGTTCGGAGATGGGGCATTTGCACACCTTTATTTTATTATATTAGGATAATAATATTTAATACGCGATATGGTACAAACCACCTTTACACGACAAAAGCGAGAACTGGCAAAAGCCTCCGCTTGGATAGAAAAAATCAGGGCTCAAGAAGTGCGAACGATTACTTATTCTCCCCAAATGGAGAAACTAGAGGAAGTTCGTAACACTTATGTTGATTATCCGCCGGAAGAAATCACCAAAAATGTACTTGACATTATTGTTGAAGTGGTTAAGCAACATGGGGCTAGACAGCAGGCTAATTCACATAATACCGGTCATTTCAACTGGCAGGGTGTCGAGGCGGATTTAACGGTACCTCAGTTGAGAGCCTTACAAGATGCTTATGCCGTCTTAACAGAATTAGTACACAAATTACCGCGCCGTAATCCTAAATTCGTTCCCAATACCAAGATTGATGATCGCCCAGCTTTTGCCCATCAAAAAGAAAAGCATGAGGAGACAAAGGTTCGCTACGTTCCTTATGAAGAAGATTCGACCACTAGAGTGCGTACCTATCAGGAAAACTATCAGGAAATTATCAACTTTTCACAGGTGATTGAAATTGATTATGGCTTAGATATACGTGTACTCAATAAATTGGGGGAGATGGTGACTGATCTTGGAACGGCCATTCAGTCAGCGATTGATGAAGCAAATGCTAAGGGACATAAATCGGATCCGCTGATTGAGCAAGTGATTGATGGTATTCGCCAAGTGTTTATCAAAAAACTATGAAACAAGCCATCCAACTTTCGCTGGCAGGGGATCGACGAGTCCTCGTTTTAACGCCTGAAACCGTTCGGAAAGCCTTTTTTCAATTTACTCGCCTCAATAAATTGTTAGGGCGGAATAGGCATCTATTTGAATGGCCGCATAAGCCAGACATTAGCCTGCTAGATGTTCTGCATCGCTCATGCTGGTTGAATGAAGATTCATATTACTTAAGTCAGAAAGATATTCAAACCCTTGAACGCCAAATCAATCATCTACTTCTACAACAAGGACGGGTGCTGGTTGAAAATGAAAAAAAATTATATTATGGACACTTAAGTGTCCGAGGATGGGGACAAAACAGGAAAAAAGTTTATTATCTGGTACGCTACGGAATAATCTTTGTTTTGGAACGGCTACGTCGTGATGCTTTCGTAGCTGGAGAGCGCCGCGAATTATGGATTGAGTCAGAAGAACGCGATTTCCAGTTTGTCTATTATGATGGAATAAGAACTGCACAAGGCCGTCTTGTATTACAATTGAGCAACCGTTTTGATCTTTCGCAAACTTGGACTATACCACTCGCAGACTTTAAGTCTCGACGCTTGTTTTCTGTTCGGCAAGTTATACCTTGCGAAGGTTTTAGTTTATGTCTGCTGAAATTCAGCAAGTGTAGGGTGCGTCCCACGCACCTTCAACATCGCCACAGAACCTGACATAATGTGCGTAGGACGCACCCTACGCTTGCTCCGCACAAATTAAGAGTCACGGTGCGTAGGACGCACCCTACATTACCCATAAAAACAACCTTGACGATGTACTAGATTTGGGGACTCATTTAGAAATGCCATTTTTCATTTTCAAAAAAGGGCATTTCTTGTTTAATTATTAAGGGACAAGGCTATTATTCTCCCTCCAATGAGCCATCCCAATAGCCCAAGCGTTACGGTCAGTGCTAGGATGAGCAGCAAGTGTAGGGTGCGTCCCACGCACCTTCAACATCGCCACAGAACCTGACATAATGTGCGTAGGACGCACCCTACGCTTGCTCCGCACAAATTAAGAGTCACGGTGCGTAGGACGCACCCTACATTACCCATAAAAACAACCTTGACGATGTACTAGATTTGGGGACTCATTTAGAAATGCCATTTTTCATTTTCAAAAAAGGGCATTTCTTGTTTAATTATTAAGGGACAAGGCTATTATTCTCCCTCCAATGAGCCATCCCAATAGCCCAAGCGTTACGGTCAGTGCTAGGATGAGCAGCAAGTGTAGGGTGCGTCCCACGCACCTTCAACATCGCCACAGAACCTGACATAATGTGCGTAGGACGCACCCTACGCTTGCTGTTTTTTTCATCGTTCCCAACCTCCTGTTTAATGGCAGTGAAGTGGAACGCTACATTGGCTTCTCACAGAGACGCTGTCATCCTGCTTTGATAGTCTGGTTGTCTTCCTATTAAACCATCAACCAAAGTGCTTTCCCCGATAGCTTGATAATACAATACCATTAACTGGCTCGCTGGTAAAGTTTCCAGCGCATAAGCCCGCCCTTCTAGGTCGCTAAATTCCACTTCAAAAACATTAGGCTCATACTCTTCAACTATCGTTCCTACTTGTCCACGATATAAGTCTAATTCTGGTAAGTCTTCCAGCAATGCCACCACATCAAGTAATTTCATATGTCATTCCTCTTATTCAAAGCACATAACATGTTACCAAACGAGGAAACCCCTCTGTATTTCGTACAATCCAGACACTCCTTACCATTGCGTGTTTATCAGCATTGTGCATCATAAAGTCAACAACATATTTTTGTCCATATTTGAGTTGTTCCTTTTTCCTCGTTTCCAAAAGTTTGGGAACGATAAACGAGAATAATTTTAGGCTCTTTTACCACTCTCCCCCGTCATCACAGCAGAACCTATCAAATGCGCTATCCGCAAGGCTTCGGGGACATGTCCTGTCAGGGTGAGACGTGGGAGCACTTTGCCCACCGTTTCAGGATTTCCGCCCTGTGTTTGAAAATAAAACGGTTTTTGTGTATGAATTGGCCCTGCTTTGCGAATCAAGTCTAGGCGTTTAGCGGTATCAGGCAAATTTTTGAGCGCCTGTTGGATAGCCGCTATATTGGGTGGCTTACGCATGACACTGACGCAGGGGCGTTCAAGACGTTGAGCTAATTCGGGCAAGTCGATAAGATTAAATCCGCCCACAGCTAAGCCATCAATGAGTATCAGATGCACCTGTTCATAAAATTTACTCTGTAAAAGTAACTGGCTCAGCACTTTTGTGGCATCATCGCCATCTTTTTGCACCGTTCCCCAGACCATGCCTTCAAAGCGTGTGTCGGCACAAACGATACCTGCCACTTTGACGCTCACACCTCGACGTTTTTCAAATGGCGCATCGTCAAAGCCAATGGTTCTGATGGTAATGTTTTTTTGCAACAACTCTTCCAGTGTTTTCATTCGTCATGTAGAATCCAAGATGACCAATCATTCAATTCCTCATTTTCCTTATCAACAGAATCGGCCAAATCCCAGTGCTTATTAATGTCAATATATTCCTTTTCATTAATTTTCAAAGTGCTTATATGAGTACCACCACAAAATGCACAGATATTTTGCTTGTTGTGAGTGCGTATGGGCATTATACCAAGATAGGCGCGTTCCCATTTCACGCTGATGATGAGTTCACAATCCAAGCATTCTGTTTTGTAATAATTAGGGGGGGGGGTTGCACGTCTAGGTAGAGAAATCATGTTTTTTATATATATATCATTAGAGCGTTTGCAGGACGCGGAGCGTCCAGGCAGGCATTCCTTTGCCTCGCGTGGGAACGAGAAAAACAACATCGGCAGGAGCGTAAGATTAGCAGGGCGGTGGATGTTCACCTGCTGCATAAAGCACCCGTCGCAAATTGACCAAACCTTCTCTGTTCAACTGCAAGGCTTCTACAGTGGCTCGTCCAGTCGGTGTCAACCCGACAATAAGAGTAAAGTCCTTAGACCAACTGAAATGATTATACCACTGTTGTTGCCTTGGATGATACAAGGGTGCCATCTTGCTACTGACGGGATCGCGGGCTTCTATCTTGTTGTATTTGTGATTGTTGCAACCTTGACAGGCTAATGCCAAGTTATCCAAGGTCGTTTTTCCGCCCACACTGCGTGGTTTAATATGTTCTACTGAGAACTGCTGAGTTGCAAATCGCGCTTGACTACGACAATATTCACAACATCCATTCGCACGTTCCACAATGGCTTGTTTGATTTTGGCGGTAATGTGTTGTTTAGGCATATTGAGGGGGCGAAATCCCTAAGGCATCCATGAGTTCAGTCAGCGACGTTTGACGCAGTTTGGCTAATTCTGCAAGATCTTCAAGTCGTTGCACTTCTAGCCGCTCTATTTGTTCTGTCATCTGCAATAATTCTTGATATTCCGCCGATGTTAGTGTTTCCGCTTGACGTTTGCCAATCAGTTCATCATAGCGTTTTTGAATATTGTATGGGACAAGTCGATTGATTTTAAGTAACAGTTCAGATTCACGGCGCGACATAGAGGGCACTTGTCGTTGCGCTTGTATCGCAATGACTTGAGAGACAAACTGTTTTAAGTCGGATGAATTTAACTGTTCAACCCCTCTTAATAAATCATTAAAAGACAATTGTGCTTGTACTGTCTGCATTTTTTATTTGAACTCTCTCGTTTATCCCCCCTGTTTCAATTTTTTCAAAAAAAGGGAAAGGGGGGGTGAGAATTGAAGACTTACGACTTTGTTGCTTCTACCTGTTCCACATAATCGCAAGCTTTTTGCGGACAAAGTTTTTCAGTACCCCGCCGCTTAGTCGTTTTCAGCATTAAAATCGGCCAATCACATTTCGGACAAGGTCCCGCTATCGGTTCGTTGGAAATGGCATATTTACAAGTGGGGTAGCTGGAACAGGAGTAGAAAAAGTTTCCATAACGGGATTTTTTCTTGGTTAAAGTGCCTTTTCCACAATTTGGACACTGTACCCCGGTATCAACCTGTTTTTCCAACGGTTCTTGAAATTTGCATTTAGGATAATTGCTACAGCCAATAAATTTGCTGTAACGCCCTGGTTTAATATGCAATTTTGAATCACATTCCGGACAAGTACGCCCTTCTACCACTTCAGGCGTGGTAGCCTCTACCGATGTTTCATTTCCCCCTTCAAGATTGCGCGTGTAATCGCAATCGGGATATCCCGTGCAACCAATAAAATGTCCCCGCTTGCTGAGCCGTTTAGCGAGTGGCTTGCTACATTTCGGGCAGGCTTCATCTAGCTCTTCGGTTGTTATGTCTTTTCGTTGCACCGTTTGCATCTTTTCATCAACTAATGCTTTGAATTTGTCCCAAAATTTGTGCATTAAGGGGACCCATTCTTGCTCTCCACGAGAGATCGCATCTAATTGATCTTCTAATTTCGCCGTAAAGTCATAATCAACATAGCGGCTAAAATGCCCCGTCAGCAGTTTTATGACGACGCGCCCAGTATCGGTGGCAATAAAGCGCTTTTTCTCCAGTACCACATACTCACGCTGTTGAAGTGTGGAAATAATAGAGGCGTAAGTGGAGGGGCGCCCGATGCCAAATTCTTCTAAGTTTTTCACTAAACTGGCTTCAGAAAAACGCGGTGGCGGCTCAGTAAAATGTTGGTCAGTGCGAATATCTTTGAGCTTTATCCATTCTCCAACTTCAAGTGGCGGCAGCATTTTATCATCTTCATCGTCGCCCTTTTTGTCGTCTATCCCTTCTTGATACACTGCCATAAAACCAGGATTGACTAAGGTAGAGCCCGTCGCTCGAAAGATATTTCCCTCGCCACAGGCTAAATTAACGCCAACGGTGTCCAGTGTGGCATGAATCATTTGACAAGCGATAGTGCGATTCCAAATCAGCGTGTAGAGCTTCAATTGTTCGGGCTTCAAAAATTTTGTGATGTCGGAAGGTATGCATTTAGGTGAGGTAGGACGTATCGCCTCGTGCGCTTCCTGAGCATTTTTTGCTTTGGTTTTATACTGGCATGGTTTTTCAGGCAAATTGTCTTTGCCATAACGCTCGCTAATCACTTCGCGGATTTCTGCAATGGCATCAGTCCCCAAATTCACAGAGTCTGTCCGCATATAGGTAATGAGTCCCACGGCGCCGTTACCAATGTCTATGCCTTCATACAGTTGTTGAGCAACCTGCATGGTGCGTTTGGTGGTAAATCCTAATTTACGCGCCGCCTCTTGTTGCAGCGTTGAAGTCGTAAACGGGGCGGAGGGTTGACGTTTGCGTTGTTTTTTATCAACCTTGGTGACTTGTAATTTGCCGTCGGCAAGCTGTAGCAGGGTGGTTTTGATCTGGGTGGCTTGCTCCTCATTTGTCACGCTAAATTGGGTGATTTTTTCACCCTCAAATGAATTCAATTTGCCCGTTAATTTTCGCTGCTTTTTGTCACAAGTGGCTTCAACTGTCCAATATTCACGCGGTTTGAATTTGTCAATTTCTTGATCACGTTCAACAATTAAACGTAATGCAGGACTTTGTACGCGCCCTGCGGAAAGTCCTGAACGGATTTTTCTCCACAACACCGGTGATAGATTAAATCCCACCAAATAATCCAGTGCCAATCGTGCCCGTTGGGCATTGACCAAATTCATCGACAATTGGGTGGGGTTAGCAATGGCATCTTGGATGGCGTGTTGAGTAATTTCGTGAAACGCGACGCGATAGACGGTTTTATTTTGTATGATTTGCCTATCTTTAAGGATTTCATATAAATGCCAAGAAATCGCTTCGCCTTCACGATCCGGATCACTCGCCAAATATACGGTATCGGCACGCTGCGCGGCAGCCGCTATCGCTTCGACATGCTTGGCATTTCTTTTAATCAGTTGATATTCCATGGCAAAATCATGGGCGGTATCGACTGCCCCATTTTTGCGTGGTAACTCTCGCACATGTCCGAAAGAAGCCAAGACTTTAAAATCTTTACCTAAATATTTTTCGATGGTTTTGGCTTTAGCAGGAGATTCAACGACGACTAATTTACTCACGATTGTCCTCTTTTCTTTTTTTAAAACGTTTTTGTTTTTTCACGATCGCGCATAGAGGCCGCCCGGTTGGACAGCCACTAGTCCGCGCAGTTCAAGTATTAAAAGCATGGACGAAATTTCTCCCGCCGTCAATCCAGTTTGTTCAACTAAATTGTCAATTGAGTTGGCGCCAGCTTCTAAATAGTCTAATAAACGCGCATATTCGCTATCCAAATCGCTGGTTTTCGTGTCAGCTTTCTTTGTTGGCGATTTGGGCGCTATCTCCGTTGAATTGGTAGGCGATTTGGGTTTTTCAATGGCTATTTCGGGAGGGGGTGGGCGATAAATCTTTAATTCTTCAAGAATATCGGCAGCCGTTTCCACCAATTTTGCACCCTCTTTTATTAATTGGTGGCACCCTTTTACTAAGGGATTATGAATAGAGCCTGGAACGGCAAAGATTTCACGCCCCTGCTTAATGGCATGGCGGGCGGCGTATCGCGCTCCGCTGCGTTCTGGGGCTTCGATAACCAAGGTGCCTAAACTCAAGCCGCTAATAATACGACTACGGAGTGGAAAATTTTCACGTCTCACGGCTATGCCGAGCGAAAATTCTGATATGAGTGCCCCGGTTTCAATAATTTTATGGGCCAGTTCACGGTGTTGCGGCGGATAAACCCGATCTAAGCCTGTGCCGGAGACAGCGATGGTTTTACCTGTACCCGCTAATGCACCCCAATGGCTGGCACCATCAATGCCCAATGCCATGCCACTGGTGATGGTGAAGCCTTGATGAGATAAATATTCTGCAAATTCTCGGGCCGTTTTTTCACCTTCAGCGCTGGGATGACGTGTCCCGACTATCGCCAGTTGTTTACTGGCGAGTAATGTACAGTCGCCGCGTATAAATAAGATTGGGGGCGCACTATGAATTTCGCGCAAAAGTGGGGGATAGTCTGGATGATGTAGGGTTAGCAAATGATTGCCCGGTTGTGCTAACCATTGCATATCTTTTTCGATGGCCTGCCAGTTAGGGTCTTGCAGATAATTAAGCAATGCTCCTTTTATCTTAAAAGCTTGCCATTCAGAGAGCCCCGCCTCAAACAGGCTACGCGGCTCTCCAAAATGTTTGATCAGACGTACAAAGTTGACTGGACCAACGCCTGGGGCACGCGCTAAAGCCAGCCAGTATTCTTCTTCAGGGGGTTTTTGGCTCAAGGGATACCTACTATGGTTAAAACCGAGGGCAACCATAAAGGATTGCCCCTACAAACCGTTATATTATGTAGGGGCAATCCCTTGTGGTTGCCCTTGACAGCGGAGGATCAAGGGACACTAACTTGATCAAATACACTAATTGGCAATCTTGATGTCATCACTAAGGCATAACTGATGCGATCAAATACGCGATACACCAGCAAAGTGCCAGCGTGTTGTTTTTGTAAGGTGACTTCGTCTTCAGAGACGATGTGGTCAATAATTTGGCGGCTATTTTTATGAACGGCTAACAGATGACCGATTTCTATCCCTTCATCTAAGCCTTTGTTAATAACAACAACTTGATATCGACCGATGACTAAGGTTTCATTAGCCTCTGCAATGATGTAGGCATTTTCTAGGCTCGTTGGAGAATGAGGATGGAAATCTTCATAGAAAGTAGCTTGCTGTTTTTTGGGCAGCAAACGATCACCCAATTTAATTTCACGGTTAGCTTTTGTTATGTTTAACATGCCAGGCTCACCAGCTATTTCGAGTACCGCCTCTCCAAGATAAATAGCCTCTTGAGCCAGTACCTCATCTTCTAATGGACTGCGATAGGTTTGTCCAAGACGCAGGATGATATATTGGTCGCCTTCTGTCCCTTCATCAAGATTACTAACATAAATTTTATGGCCTTCTGTTGATAACAGTGATTGATTGGCATTAGCTATAACATAGCCAGCATTCTCAATTTCGTCATCGTTGATGAATTTAGGCTGGCTAATAAATTGTTGTATCAATCCCCTTGGAATGGTAGGAATAGTCTGTTCCCGTTCAATGATTCGCACCTGTGGCGATAATTTGACGGTGTCTCTGTCATGTTGGGCAGGACTCTCAGCACCAAGGAGTAATAGTAGTGATAGTAGCGAAATTTTTTTCATCATGTTTTGGGTGAGGCAGTGCTTGAATTATCGACAAAAAAAAAGCACTGTTATTGGTAACAGTGCTTTTTTGAAACTTTAGCGAGAGCAGGATTCGAACCTACGACCTTTGGGTTATGAGCCCAACGAGCTGCCAGACTGCTCCACCTCGCATCAATTTGAAACTTGCTTGAAAAATAATAGCGAGGGCAGGATTCGAACCTACGACCTTTGGGTTATGAGCCCAACGAGCTGCCAGACTGCTCCACCTCGCATCAACGGAGGGGAATGATACAGACTTTTTCTAAACATTGCAAGCTTTTTTTTAACTTTTTTTTTTATTTTTTATTTGCCCTATAAAAAAGGCTTATCACTTAAGCAGATGAACAAGCTCTTAGAAACGATCAAAATCGTCAACGGGATTGCACCATTTTTAGCCTTTCACAACGAGCGGCTAAACCATGCCAGACAAATTTTATTTAATGCCCCTGATCAAATTGATCTCAACAATTTTATTATCGCGCCATCACAAAGTGAAATTTATAAATGTAGAATTATCTACTCAAAAACGATAGAAATGGTTGAATATAGTCACTATAAACCAAGACACTTTCAGACTTTTAAAGTGATAGAGGATGATAACATTGCCTACGATTTTAAATATCTCAACCGAGAAAATTTAAACCGTTTGCTGAGATTTAAAGGGCAAGCTGATGATATTTTAATTATCAAAAAAGGTATGGTGACAGATACCAGTATAGCCAATGTGGCATTTTTGTCTAAAGATAAATGGTTGACACCATCAACACCACTATTAAAAGGTACAACCCGAGAACGTTTTTTAAAAGAGAAAAAAATCGTAGAGGCAAGAATAACTTTAGAAGATTTAAACAATTTTTCTAAAATGGCTATAATGAACGCACTGCTTGGATTTATTATCATAGAAAATTTTAAACTCTGCTAGTACTCTGTCAATTTGTTTTTTTGGAGTACAAAGCTTTAGCTTTGTACTGTCTGACAAAGCTAAAGCTTTGT
>JSZA02000106.1 GCA_000785145.2 Candidatus Thiomargarita nelsonii | reverse complement strand
TTTTCCATAATCTGATTTTACCTCTGGTTTGAAAGCCGCTAAGTATAACACATTTTCCTTAACTTAATGGCATTGATCAAAAAGATGGGGTTTTGCCTACCTCGCCTATGCACCAACGGCTCAAGGTGGCTCAATAGAAGGCTATCAGTTTGATGATACCGACTATCTGGGTGTGGGTATTGGTTATACGAAACCACGCTCAATTGGTTATTACATGGATATTAAATTCACGCCGGATATTGTCACTGATGGCAACTCTGATCTCATTTATCGGTATCTCATGCTGAATGCTGGTGTCACTTTTAGTTTCGCTGATCGATTCGCACTGCTTGGGGGGATCGGTTATTCTATTCAAGATGGCTCTGTTGTGAGAAACGACACACGTTATACCACCGAAGAATCGAACGCCGATTTCAATGTGAATGTCGGTGCGATGTTCAAACTGACTGAATCGTTTGGTCTGATTGCCGGATATGATACGTCAGCTTCTGCTTATAGTATGGGTCTAGTAATCGGTTTTTAAGATTTTAGGAGTCCAAGATTTATCTTGGACGTCCTACCAAAAAAAGGAGAACGTCACTATAAATGAAAACGATAGCGACATCAATTGTATTAATTTTTATTATTCTCGGTTGTGCCAGTAACCAACCAAGAGTTCAATACAGCTTATATCAACCCATCGCCGGTGAAATAGCCCCTGAAAAAATACAGACAGAACTGTCTAATGGCGTATTAACGGTTGATGGACAGAGAGTTTTGGATGAAGAGGGTTGGCGCATAGCCATATTTTCGCTAACTAACGTTAATAAACCCTCATAAAAAAAAGCTTGTGATTTTTGTTTTGAGACTTATTATGGGTAATAGGTTAATTTATAGTTAGAGCTAGATTATATGATTGACGTTACAAGTAAAGAGGCAAGTAAACAATTAGGACTACACCCAAAGACACTAAGGCATTACGCAGACAATGGAACAATTAAGTCTTATAGAACCGAATCCGGCCAAAGACGATATAACGTCGAGGCATATCTTGGGTTGGAACAACAAACGAGTATCATCTGCTATTGTCGAGTCTCAAACCAAAAACAGCGAGGCTACCTTGATCGAGCTATCCAGTTTATGCAATCAAGATACCCAAACGCTGAAGTCATCAAAGATATTGGCAGCGGGCTCAATTATAAGCGTAAAGGGCTTAAATCCATACTGGGACGCGCAATGCGAGGCGAACAACTCCAAATTGTGGTTGCCCATAAAGACAGACTCGCAAGATGAACGTCGCAAGCTCCGTTACTTCGTTTCGGTTTTGAACTTATCGAATGGATTGTCCAACAAAACGGTGGAGAAATCGTGGTTCTCAAGCAGACTCATTTATCCCCAGAGCAAGAACTTACAAACGATCTTCTTAGCATCCTCCAGGTTTTCTCCTGTCGGATGCACGGACTTAGATACGAAGTGGCGGCGGAGCCGCCCAACTACAAAAAACAAGTTCGCCAAGCATTGGGATACCCAGAAACTAAGTCATGAAGATGACACAGTCTGCTCAGCCTTACTGCGGCAAAATGATTGTAGATGCTATGTATTCAATGAAACTATTAAATACATCCGCTCTTGCGTTAACTTTAACCCCTCAATAAAGGAGATCAAAAATGATTTGCTCAAACAACTCCCCAAGTGGTGTGATGACGTGCCTTTTAAAATCAAGGAGAAAGCCGTCAAGGAGGCGCACAGGGTTTTTAAGTCTGTCGAAGATGAACCGATGACAAGAGCCAAAACCATTAAGCTCAAACCGACTTCAGAACAAAAGCAAATATTCAAAAGGTGGAATGATTGCAGTCGCTATGTCTTTAACCAGACGATTGATTATATCCTCTCTTGTGTGAACTTTTCTCCATCATGGATGGAGATTAAGAAAGATTTACTCAAACAACTTCCTTCGTTTTGTGACGAGACGCCTTTTCAAATCAAGGGGCAAGCCGTTAAGGAGGCGCATCAAGCCTATTGGAAAGCTAAAGCACACCCAAAATTTAGGAGTAGAAAGAATCCGACACAATCTTGTTACATTCCTAAGAGCGCGATAAAAAAAGCCGGTATTTATCCGCGTGTATCTGGCAAGAACTTGTCTTACACAGAAGCCTTGCCAGAAGAGCCACTGGATGGCCGACTGATTTACCAATATCACGAATGGTTTTTGTCCGTCCCACAAAAAATAGAAACCCGCGTTGCCGAGAACCAAGGGCGTGTGGTTGCTCTTGATCCAGGGGTACGAACATTCCAGACTTTTTTCTCAGAATTTATGGCAGGACAGATTGGTTATGATGATTTTGGGCGTATTCAGCGTCTTTGTTTTTATCTTGATGATTTGATTTCACGTACTTCTAAAGCCAAAAGTAAAGCCAAAAGAAGAATGAAGAACGCCCAAGCACGGATGAGAAAGAAAATAAAAAACCTGGTCAAAGAAATTCACTTAAAAACCGCACGTTTTTTAGTAGACAACTTTGATGTGATTTTGTTACCTACGTTTGAAACTAGCCAGATGGCGAGTAAGTCTGGTCGCAAACTACGTTCAAAAACAGTAAGAGCAATGCTGACTTGGGCGCATTATCAGTTCAAGGTGCGTTTAAAAAATAAGGCACTTGAGTTTGGTAAAAAGGTGATTGATGTTTGCGAAGCTTATACCAGCAAAACAGTAAGTTGGACAGGCGAGTTAAAAAAAGTAGGTGGGTCAAGAGTAATAGAAGCTGGTGGTATAAAAATGGATCGTGATTTGAATGGTGCGAGAGGCATTTTTCTACGATCATTGATTGATTCACCAGCTTTGATGGGGCAACCATAAAGGATTGCCCCTACATGCGTTTGAGATGTTTTCAAACTTTGAGAGATACCTCCCCGAAGGGGCATGTTAGCGGATGGAAACGTTTGTTAATAAAAAAGTATCGGAGATATTAATAGTGTTTACACTATTAATGATAAGGTATATTACTTTATCAGCAAAAAAACACCCTCAAGAAAATCATCCATCATGTTTATCTTGAAAACGCTTGATGGTCAAAAAATCAAAGAGTTTGAAGGTCAAGCTATTTGGGTAAGGCGTACAGATTTGCCATTAATTTTGGTTAAATTAAGTGGCTCAGGGAACACCTACGATAATATTTATACTTTTGATGGCGACAAAGTTAGCTTGATAAATAAAAATGTTTCTGTCTATGGCAGTAGCGTTATCTCATCTAATTTTGTTTTTACGCCGAAATACCGCCGTTCCGACAATGAGATAAAATTTGAGGGCTAAAAACAGGCAAAGCCATTAGTGTTCAAATGAAACGAGCCCCATACAGATTTCTTGGTGGTGAGATGTCTTGGCTGGCAGTTATCGGAGCCGCTGGCGATAACGTTATTTATTACTATAAAGATGTTAATGGAGATTCTGTTATAGAAGCTCAAAATGCCTATACCAAGGAAAACTATACCTTGGTAGAAAGTGATACTACCGTACAGTTTTTAAGTGGTAAAGGGCATATCGTGCTAAGAATATTTAAGAACAAAAGCTCAGATTTTATCGACTTAGCAACGCTAAAAGCAGTGAGTATTAACTTAGCAGATTATCAAAAGATAATATTAAGAACCGGTTTTGATAATCTAGCTGGTAGCTATACAAAAAGAGATTATACCACTTATACACCTTATGATATAAGGGGTGTGATTCACAAATCAAAGCGTAGAATCAATGGTCAATTGGTAAAGGGTAGGATATTATTTTAAACTTTTGGAGTCCAAGATTTATCTTGGGCGCCCAAACTAAAGTTTGGACTCCGACATAAATGATGAAAAAACGATTTTCAAACCAGTTTTCGGTAAAGCTTATCCTATCTGCAATCGTAATGATGCTAGGTGCCTGTGCAACGAACGCTCCAATCCCCGTTGATTTGGGCGATCAGCAGATTGTTTTTATTGGGAGTTCACCTGATAAAACCGGTTTTTATATCATTGTCGAAAATACCGATACTCAGTGGACAATCAAGCAAATCAGCAATAGTCCATTGAAGCGCACCAACGACTCCCAAGAAGTGATTTTTGTCAATAAAGACTTTGGCTATGTATCGCCGGCTTTTTATAAATTCAAAAATGCTACACCGATTGTTTTTATGGTCGATGTTAATAATATTTTTAAATGTAGCATTCTTTCGGACGAAATTAATGACGCTTATTCTCCCTGTGGAACAACGAAATTGGCAAAAATAAGTATTGGAAATACAATTGGCTCACGTTTGCCGATGGCACTGATAAGTATGGGGCTAGGGTTGGTAGCAACGCCGACTTACCTAAAGAGTGTCAACCGAGAAATGATTGCCAAAATCTTAAAAGAAACCGAACTCATCATGGCAGCGAAAGCTTTTGATATACTTTTCGTCAATGCACAAACTTCACCTGACTTTTTGCGTTTTAAACATTTTAAGCCCACCGCAAATAATCGTCTCAAAATCGCCGCTTTTGAGCCACCACTGGCAGACGGTATTATTCTTTGGAACGCCCACACGGGCAAAGAAATCGTCAAATTCTTTTCTTCCGCCAAAAACTTTCTTTAAACCCGCCAAGCCCGGAGATATTGCGATTCTGTTCATTTCGGGACACGGGATGAATACTGAGCAAGGCTATTATTTTCTCACATCAGATGCCTCACCCGATCAATTAGAAAAGACGGGCGCGTCTTGGGAAATTTTTAACGCCATCACTTATTCCAATGCCCATGTTTTACTTTTGGCAGATACTTGTCATGCTGGTGACATAACCGGCAACAGCGATTGGCAGGCGCGAGCGAAAGCTGATCCTAACCAATTTTCGCAAGAAGCCAATCTGCATAATGTGCTTGTTTTTGCCTCAAGTTCGGGTGCCGACGTGTCTCAGGAAGACGATAGCTGGGGACATGGGGCATTTACTAAGGCTTTGATAGATGGCTTAAATGGTGGGGCGGCTGATAATAAGGGTATGGTATATATTGATACGCTGCGGCGCTATGTCATCACAACGGTACAAAAACTCACCAAAAAACGCCAACGCCCAATGATACCCCGTTTTACGGGATCAGGGGAATTTTTTGAATTGGTGTTGGCGAAATGATAAATGTATTCGGAGTCCAAGATTTATCTTGGGCGCCCAAGATAAATCTTGGACTCCGACAATAAACATTTTAAGCAGCCAAACCATCAATAATACTCCCCGTTTTTTTCATAACCTCTTCACTAGATGGGACTTGTATGATCTTTCTGCTTTTAGCTTTATCTTCAATCAATGGAATTAAAATATCCTTTGCATATTCGTTGCGATTCTGGCTTGCATACATATTCCGCAAAGTATCAGAAAGTTCTTGCTCTCGAAATCTATCAAGGACAGCTTTAGCCTCGTCTTCATTCAATAGATAATCGGTTGCAAGATTAGTAAATACATTTTCGACGATTCTTAACATTTCCTTTGCATCATCTTCAATAAATTCATCTAAAACGGCTGAAGCCGTTGCTGAGGCAGCACTACCCGCCGCTAAACTGCCTAAAATACCTCCAATTATGCTACCCGCCGCTGTTCCAATAAGCGGAATGACAGAACCAACCGTCGCGCCGCCAGCGGCACCTGCCAGCCAGCCTCCCGTTCCTCCAGCAACGGCAGATGCAGTCGTCGTCACATTTTTAAAGACTTGAGCGCCTGAAACTTTACCATTGAATAATCGACCAAAATCTGCTGATGATAAAACAACTGTCGTAATAACACCTGTCACTAAATTTCCCCTCAATAATTTACTGACATTATTCAGGGCAGCAGCTCCATATATGTTGCTCCCACTTCTCAAACCATTTGCTAACCATGCCGCCGTTGTCGCTCCCATTTTCTGTACAACCCAATCAGTTGTACCTATTAAGCTTTGTTCAACCCCGGTTCTTCCGAGTTGAGCCGTCAGAATACTACTTACCCAAGCAATTCCACCTACTTTTAAACCCGTATAACAGGCTTGTTCTAAAGCAACATGACAATCATCAGCATTCCATATAGCAACGGCATACGATATAACGCCTGAAATACCCATTGCTGTGCCAGCTAGTTTTATTCCATTGACAGCATCATAAGTTAAACTTTCGATTGTACCAAAGCGAGCAATGTTTCTAGCTTGCTCATAAGTAAAAGCGCCTTTTTTTACAATTTCTTTTGCACTAATACCCTTGATTTGTCCTTTTCTAATTCTATTCTCTAAGGCTTGAACAGCAGAGTCATATTTATCAGAAGGCACTTCAATTTGCATTGGAGTTCCGTCGGTATTCCAATATCTAAATTGTGAATTTTCAAAACACTCTGAAACGCATTTAGAGCCTGATGCACAATATTTAGTTTGAATGTGAACGCCATCTACTAATCTATCAGCACCATTTTTAGCATTATTGCCTCCAACTATTTGAGCATTCTTCCCAGACAGTACATCGTTTAAATGATTTGCCTTTTCGGCTGCGAAACCGTGCCCACGACTCGCGCCTAAAATGACATTATCGGCATAATTTTCGGAACTTCCGACAACGCCCGCCGCTGCTCCAGAAATTTCTCTTTTTTTCATATATCCACCCGTTTTACATAGTTATTAATGACACAAGCTCTAATATTGCGTTATAATGAAATAGTTTTCAGGATGCAAAATTTGGACCACTTCCAGGCTCAAATAAAGGAAAAGCCTTTTATGCGTGAATTTAACACCTCTGGACCATGTAATCCTGCCCTACATTACACCGTCATGCGCGAAGCCTTAATTGCAGAAGGCAAAGAAAAAGTGCGAAAAGGGCGGTATTTTACTCTGTTTGCACCCAGACAAACGGGGAAAACGACCTAAATTGAATATTTGAGACAAATTAAGCTTATCGGGCAATTTTCGTCATAAATATACCAGTCAGGGCAACCATAAAGGATTGCCCCTACATGGACCGTGATTTTTCGTAGGGGCGGGTGTAGGGGCAATCCCTTGTGGTTGCCCGCCCCTACTGAAGTGGTTGCGCTTCAACTCAAATTGGAGATTAGTAATCAGCGCGAAATCACAACAGCAGATGGAAGAAAGCAAATGGTGCCTTATGTGGGACCAGTAGAATTTTCCTCATGCCTTAGTAAAATAGTTTTTAAGTGGAAATCCTATTTTTTACTTCGTTTCAAAAAATAGGATTTCTCGACTCAGCCAAAATATACTTGGACGCTCAGCGTCCTGCTGCCACCGCACTCGACGCGGATTGATTAAACCTAAAAAAAACGCCAAAACTGGATTGACATTGGATGTTTAAATAGAGTATTTATTGTCTAAATTTTATCAAAACAATAATAAACTCAATTAGTTATTATAAATAATTGACTCGTTAATTTTTTTTTATAAAATGAGGTAACAATAGTGAGTTTTCACTTGCAAATCAAAAACTACCGTGTACTCCAATCGGTTGACTTTACTCCTGATGGAGTTTGTTTAATCGTTGGACCGAATGGTTGCGGAAAAACGACGCTGCTGTCAGTGATCGAATTACTGCAATATGCTTTTAAAGAAGGGTTTGGCAACGCACTGTATCATTCTGGTGGTCCTTGGGGATTCACTCACTTTGACTTGCCGCCCGACACGCTGACCAATCTGACAATTGAAAAGGCCGGATTTCGATGGGAATTGAAACCAACCGTCACCTCAAATGGAGTCATGTATCCCATTGAAGAAACCATGACCAAAGACGATTCCACTCTGTTTGCCGTTGAGCAGGGAGCTTCTCAGTTTCAATATAAACAATCTGAATATGTTACCAATGAGCGCACTCTAGCTTTAAAGCGTATTTATGATAACACATCACCAGTCAGTGAGCTTGAAAGTTTTATCCAACCATTGATACATTATCAACATTATCGTTACCACTTGTGGACACTCAGAAAGCATGGCTCCCCTGTTGGTTCCGAAAACGAACTTTATTATAATGGTGAAAATGCATTTTCGGTACTAAGAAATTGGCAGACATCCAAACCACTGCGCGAGCGTTACGAGTTCGTGATCAGTGTGCTCGTGGAAGCGTTTCCGTCCTTCTTTGGTGATCTGGACTTTGAAAGCTTAACCCAAACCGTGTCTATCCGTATTTTTCCACCCAATTCTGACAAAAAATGTGTACCAATTTACTTTGTTTCAAACGGCTTTCTTAACGCACTGTTGCATTTGATGGCAGTATGCTCCGTACCAGACGGTAGTATTATTGGCATTGATGAACCAGAAAATGGGCTTCATCCCTACGCCATTCGGGTACTTATTGAAGCACTTAGAGATCGTGCCCAGGAGCATAATCTGACGGTGTTACTTGCCACCCACTCGCCTCTTATGCTCAACGAGTTTAAAGAAGAATCGCACCATGTTTATGTGATGGAAGAAAATAGCCCTGGACAAATTATCCGTTTAGATAAGCTAAAAGAGCCAAACTGGCTCAAGGCATTTAAATTGGGTAATTTGTATGGAAAAGAATTTGCACGAATGGGAGACTAATCTGGGTATCAAGTTATGGATAGCATTCAGCTCATTGTAACCGGAAATATGGAAAAACTGGTACTCCATAAAGCTTTGGGAAACAATTTTCCAAACATAGCATTTTGGGAACCAATACAATCTCAAGGATTTACTTCTGTAGATATTAGCCTGATACCACCCGATTTAATAGGTGAAGAAAGAGAAGTTGATGAACTTGTCACGGCACTTTTCAATGAAATTGAGCGAAGAAAACATGCAGACATGATTATCGTCATTGATGACTTAGAAACAGTCAATTTCCATCAGCCAGAGGTGGTGGTGAAATATTTTCGTGGTGCCGTAAATACTTACATGAAAAATCACCATTTAACTCAACGGGTACTCAAAAAATTGCGTGAGGACTGCTCGTTTCACCTTCTCGTCCCAATGGCCGAAACCTATTTTTTTTTGTGAAGAACCAGAGGCACTTGTTCGGGCGGGGGCAACTTTAACGTCAACCGTCTCTGGCAAAGACATGGACGTAGAGGATTTTTTAGTCACTAACGATACCAACTATCTCACAGCACCCAAAGGGACTTCATTTTGGGCCAAAAATCCTGACGATAGGGCACGACATCCCAAGAGATACCTTGATTACCTTTGTTGTTCCGACGTAAATAAAAATAGAAAAGCCCGTTATCGGGAAACACACGGCGGCGTAAACGCGCTTAAAACACTTGATTGGGATTTAGTGTTTTCTGGCAACCCAAACCATGTAAAATATCTCCGATCACTGATTGATGATATTTCATGGCGATTTAACTTGCCTA
Source organism: Candidatus Thiomargarita nelsonii (assembly GCA_000785145.2). Lineage (GTDB taxonomy): Bacteria > Pseudomonadota > Gammaproteobacteria > Beggiatoales > Beggiatoaceae > Thiomargarita > Thiomargarita nelsonii_B. Next base: position 12,216 of record JSZA02000106.1, on the reverse strand, counting down.
ATCCGTACTTGGGCAGGTGTGCGCCAGTAACTGCCTATAAAGGTGGGAAGGATAACATTTTACGAAATATATAGCCTGCTTGCTGGTTAATCTCACATCAGTTTTCGACAATTCGCTAGTGCAAGAGGGCGGAATTTCCCATCCATATATAGATGTTCACATAAATAGGGCAACCACAAGGGATTGCCCCTACATACAATATTCGCCTGTAGGGGCAATCCTTTATGGTTGCCCTTTGTGAAATTATTTTTTTATTGTCTTTTTTTGGAGAAACAATAATGAAAGTGATTTTTTTAGACATCGATGGAGTACTACAACCTGGTACTCAACATCGCTTTGATCATGATATGGATAAACTGAAAGAGGATTTAATTCAAACAAATCCAGATTATGAAACCATAGATAAACACGATATTGGTGCCACTTATTATGATTGGGACAAGACAGCCGTCTCCCTTTTAACAGAATTGTGCGAGAAAACGGGTGCCCAATTTGTCATTTCATCGGGTTGGAGATTTTTCGCCTCTTTACAGGAATTGCGGCTATTATTTTCCATACACCAGATCGACAAGTATGTTTTCGACACACTTGGAACTGAATCCACAGAACGAAAAAGATACGAAGAAATTCAAGACTATCTTGAATCTCACAACAACGTCACTCACTATGTCATCATAGGTGAACGTTACGCCCATAATTTTATTGAACATTTTCCATTAAATATTGTATACACTGACTGGGTTTTGACGGAGAAAGATTGTGAAAAAGCGGCGATGATTTTGGAGAACAGATAAACGATGATAATCCGTCAGGATAGGCGACATGATTTTTTATGATGGATTTTCTGCCGGAGCAGGTTTGCAACCTGCTCCTCGTAGGTCTGATTTTCAGAAATTAACCAAAGGTTTGATCCACCATCCGAGATAATTCTTCCACCATATACAGGGGAAGGGAAAGTAGCCTGAATTTTCCAACGGCACCGGGCAGAGAAATTGGAATATCACAATAAGAAGGTTTATCAGCATTAAAGCGAACCCCATAATCAAGTTTTTTTTCCTTAATAAAAACATGGAGTGATTTAAGGGTGCCCGTCTTGCCAGCCTTGATTTCCACCGGTATGATTTTTGAGCCATAGTTCAATATATAGTCAATTTCTGCCGAAGATTGCCTCTTTTCTCGGCACCAATAAAACAACTCAGGTTCCTCATAACAGGGTTTAGCATAAAGAAGGTGTTGACCAATAAATTGTTCACAAAGCGCTCCCAAATTTACCAATGTCACTTCATCAGCCGCATCAATATCTGCATAGCTCACGCCACAAGCTTTGGTGAGTAATCCGACATCTAAAAATAAAGGCTTTTGCATCTTTTCATTGGTTTGCGCTCTCAGCGGAATACCATTGGCTGCGGTATGATAAACGGGATAGTAAATCCTAGCCAGTTCAAGCAAATGCAAGGCTTTTTTTAACTCCGCACTTTTTTCATTCGGTTCCAAATTGACATATTTTAATTTTTTACCGATCTGAAAAGGCAGTTTTTGAAAAACTTTTTGCATCCTAGTATGCTTAAAGCGGCGCCCATATTTACTAAAATCATCCCGATAGCTTAGCAATATTGACTGCTTTATCATGTCAACTTCCAGTAGTGATCCGGTATCGTTATAGACTTGGATAGCTTCAGGCATTCCGCCAATGGCAAGGTAAAGCTTGAACATTTTCATTAGTTCATCATGAACAACAAGCGGAAATGGCGTACTAGAATGGTATTCTTCAATAAATTTTCTGAGTTGTCCTTTGCCATCCAAAAATTCCTTGAATTTTAACGGCCCCAAGTGCAGGTATTCAATTCTGCCAACCGGCATTGAAAACGAATGCTCTTCAAGAATAAAATCGAGTAAAGAGCCGGCGGCAATGATATGAAGCTGGGGCAATATTTCATAAAAATAACGCAAAGCAGCGAATACTTGTGGGGCGGCTTGAATTTCATCTAGGAAAATAAGCGTTTTGCCGGGTATCACTTTCTGCGAGGCTTTCAGTTCCAGCAAAGTAATGATCTGCTTTGGCTCTTTTGATTGAAAGCAGGCAATGTAGTCATCATTCAGTTCAAAGTTGATTTCCAAAAGCTCTAATTTATATGCTTGGGCAAACTGGCGGACAAGATATGATTTACCGACTTGCCTTGCTCCCCGGATGACCAGCGGCTTTCGTGTCTTCTTGTCCTTCCACTTTCCCAGATAACTCAGCTCCGCTCTTTTCATGCTATCTCCTAATATTTAATTAAAAAGAGCCGTTAAAATATACTTTATCTGTCGTTTTGTAAAGGTATATTAAGTCACAAAGAGACGTTTTGTAATGGATGTTTTAAGTAGAGCAACAAAAATATTTTAACATTTATACTCGATGTTCAAGTTTTTTGAGCTTGACATCAAAAGCACTTGGAGTCCAAAGCTTTAGCTTTGGACTAACCCGCTGCCAGTCCAAAGCTAAAGCTTTGGACTCCAACATGTCAAAAAAACATTTGGAGTCCAAAGCTTTAGCTTTGGACTAACCCGCTGCCAGTCCAAAGCTAAAGCTTTGGACTCCAACATGTCAAGTCAAAAAAACCTAGAACTAAGAGTTATAGAAAAACACAGCGATTTGACGAATATTATAAGTCGCTTGAAGATCAAAAAGGAGTGAAAAAATGGGTGAAGTAATCGACGATGAAGTGGATGAGGTATCAGATATGGGGTCATTAAACCATAGTCTTGCACAAGGCAGATTAACCACCTTACTTGGTTGTGATGAGCGTTTTGAAGTCATGGTAGAATTGAGTTTGGATACAACACAAATTGATTTAAGCAAATTTAGTCTCAAGGCTAAAGATGAATTGGTACCAGACGTATGTGTTTACGCTGGACCACCACCGGCACCCGATGAAGAAGTTGATGATGATGTTTTAAAGGTTTCTCAGATGCCTGACTTGGCAATTGAAGTGCTTTCACCAAGGCAATCAATTAATGAGCTTATCATAAAAATTAAGGCTTATTTTGTGCTTGGCGTGAAGTCGTGTTGGTTGGTTGTGCCTTCAATGGAGGCAATAAAAGTTTACTCACAAGCTAAGCAATATAAAACATTCACTATGAATGACACCGAGTTGTTCGATGAGGTAATGGATATTCATTTACCTATTGCCAAGCTGTTTAGAAAGCGTTTTAATGAGGCACCTGATCGGAATTGAGTATTTGTAGGGTGGATATCGTGCCGCGTATCCACCAAAACTTATATATTAGACATGTCCCTGCTAAAAACTAATCCCTGTCGTTAAGGTTTTCATCTAAACATCTTCGCAATGGGCAAATGAATATCCATCACATCATCAACAAGATCGGTGTCATGTTGCACGTCAAAGTTTTTGTAGTGATTAGGCTGTGAATAAACGGCGATATATTTATTTGCAGGGAGGACCAGCCAACACGATCTAACGCCTGCCGCAAAATAAGCATTGATTTTCCTGATTAAATAACTAACAGATTGGCGTGGTGAAAGGATTTCAATTGCTAAATCAGGCATTTGAGCGACCTTTAATAAGTCATCCTCTTCATCTGGTATCACTGGTGCGTTTAGGTAAGCACAAACATCTGGTTTTATTTCGTCCTTAATACCAAGCCGGTACTTGCTTAGATCATGTTGGCTGATATCTAAACTCAATTCTGAGAAGATAGTGAATCTGCTATCGCTAACAAGCAAGCTTGCTATCAGGACTTGTGTCAAACTATGCTTTACTGAACCCATCTCATCCTCCCCATCAATCGCATTATTCTCAAGCTCATAACTATCACTCATATCGTTACTCCTTATAAAGTTGGCCAGAAAAGTTTTGTCCTAGTTTTAAGGGTTTTTTTCGTTATTTAGCGCAGCGATCTTCGTTGCGGGAAATCCGCTTCGCTCCATTCCCGAAACAAAAGAGTTTTTTTCGTTATTTCGGGAATGGAGCGAAGCGGATTTCCCGAAACAAAAGAGTTTTTTTCGTTATTTCGGGAATGGAGCGAAGCGGATTTCCCGAAACAAAACAGATGAGGTTTGAGCGATAACTTATCTGGATGACTATATATACTTACTTGCCATTTTTAGAGACGCTGCGTTTGACAGTGTTACAATTTGTAAAAAAAAATCCTATTTCTTGAAGAAATAGGATTTTTAGATTGCTACTGATTACTCTTTTCCTTGCCCAAACGTTGCATCTTGCTATACAAAGTGGTCCGATTAATCCCTAACAGGCGGGCAGCTTGACTCAGATTACCTTCGCTGATCTTCATAGCCGCATCTACGTAACGACGTTCCCTTTCAAGTAATACCTCATCAAGGGAAAAATCGTCCTTTTTTATTTTGTTAATAATAGCTTGTTCAGAATCCTCAGAGCTTGAATGACTAGTCAAATTGCTTTCTAGTTCGTCTTCTAGTTGTGTTTTATTGAGCAATTGATTGGGATATTTCGCGCCGAGACGAATCACAATATTACGTAATTCACGAATATTGCCTGGAAAAGTATAGTCCTGCCAACATTGCTTCGCCTCTTCATCCAACTTAAATAATGTGCCCATCTTGGCATAGAATTCTTGAAAATGATTTAATAACAAAAATTTATCATCATCTCGATCATTTAAGGGAGGCACTTTAATCGTCAACACGCTGAGGCGGTGATACAAGTCGCCACGAAATTTGCCGTCTTTCGCATTTTCAGCTAAATCGCGATTAGTGGCGGCGATAATACGTGCTTTAGATTGACGCACCCGCGTTTCACCTAGCCGATAATATTCTCCATTTTCTAAAACGCGCAACAACTTAGACTGTAGTTGTAGTGGCATATCGCCAATTTCATCCAATATCAAACTCCCCTCTCCGGCTTCTTCAAAAAAACCGGTTCGTGCTATATTCGCACCTGTAAATGCGCCCTTGGTATGTCCAAATAATTGAGCCTCAAGCAATTCGGTGCTAAAGGCGGCGCAGTTGATAGTTAAACAAGGCGCGTTGCCATGTTCGCTTTGTGCATGTAGGGATTGTGCGACTAATTCTTTACCCGTACCCGAATCTCCCTGAACCAAAACCGAAAACGGTAAATTGGCAAATTGTTGTATTTGAGTACGCAGCGTTTGAATTGCTAAGCTTTCCCCCACTAAACCAGATTTTTCTGGTTTCGCTTGAGGCTGATGTTGGTCCGCTTCCAAAATCATCAACTGATGATTGAGGCGCGTCTTGAGCAATTCCATGTCACATGGTTTAGGAATAAAATCCACCGCTCCCAAGGTTAAAGCATGTCGCACATTTTCTTGGCTATCTTGCCCGGATAGAATGAGAATTTTAATCGACGGATTAAAAGTCAGTAATTCTGAAACTAAAGTAAAACCTTCATCGGGAATATGCCGTTCAGGTGGCAAGCCGAGATCGACCAACGCTAAATTTGGCAACATTGGTAGCTTGTATAACAAGCGTTTAGCCTCATCACGAGTGGCAACCACATAAACTGTAAAATGCTCATTTAAGACAAAAGCAAGGGATTCGGTAATGAGTTGATCATCATCAACTAACAATAAACTTGGTAAGTCTGCCATAATCTGCTGTTTTCAACTTTCAAAGAAATCCTATTTTTAAAAAAAATAGGATTTCTATAAATGTTAAAATATTTTTGTTGATCTATTTATATTGGAGAGCAAGGGGAACGCTCACAGCCCCAAACGTTTTGCAATTTCCAAAGTAAAGCTTGCTTGATTAAGGGTGTAAAAATGCAAGCCCGGCGCACCGCCAGCTAATAAACGCTCACATAAACTTGTCATCACATCCACCCCAAAAGCTTGCACCGCCTCTTTATCATCCGCTAAATCTTTAAGACGCCAGCGCAACCAACGCGGTATCTCAGCACCGCAGCCATCAGAAAACCGCGTTAATTGTTCATAATTAGTAATCGGCATAATACCTGGCACAATCGGAATATCAATCCCGCGTTCAGTGCAACTGTCTATAAAGCGAAAATAGGCATCCGCATTATAAAAATACTGGGTGATGGCACTATTAGCACCCGCTTCCACCTTTTGTTTAAAATAATCCAAGTCATCTTTAGCACTGCTCGCCTGTGGATGAAATTCTGGATAAGCAGCGACTTCGATCTGAAAATATGAGCCGGTTTCTGCGCGAATAAACTCAACTAATTCATTGGCATAAGAGATGTCACCAAAAGTGCCCGCCCATCCAGAAGGTTTATCACCTCGCAAGGCGACAATGCGTCGAATGCCGTGCGCTTGATAATCTTGCAACAACTTGAGAATATTCTCGTGGGTGCTGCCAATACAAGACAAATGCGGTGCCGCCTCAAAATTCGATTGTTTTTGAATTTCAAGGACGGTTTCAAAAGTTTTTTCCCTCGTTCCGCCACCGGCACCAAATGTCACAGAAAAAAAAGCGGGTTGCAAGTCTTGCAACTGTTCACGAGTTTCACGTAATTTCAGCATACCCTTTTCGGTACGCGGTGGGAAAAATTCGCAACTGATTGTTAATGCTTGTTGTTGTGATGTCATACTTTTTACCAAACTAGACTCCTTTAAAAAAAATAGACGTCCAAGATAAATCTTGGACTCCTAGTACTCTGTCAATTTGTTTTTTTGGAGTACAAAGCTTTAGCTTTGTCAGACAGTACTACGCTGCCGCTTTGTACTCCAACCCAAATAACTTATGTTACAGCCTACTAGTACACTGTCAATGTTGTTTTGTAGGGTGCGTCCTGGGCACAAATAATCGGTAAAGGTGCGTAGGACGCACCCTACATTACCCAAAAAAATAAAATTGACAGAGAGTACTAGGCTCGAAAAAAAAAGTTGCACATTGCGTCAAATTATATTATATACAGTTTTCTCAAATTTTAAACAGGTACTTATCTATGCCCTTTGATGTCATTAACACAAATAACGCCCCACAAGCGATAGGAACATATTCACAAGCTGTCAAAGTCAATAACACCGTCTATCTATCTGGCCAAATCCCTTTAGTACCAGACACCATGACTTTGCATTTTGGCGATATGGCAGCACAAATTCATCAAGTTTTTACCAATTTGCGAGCCGTCGCCCAAGCCGCTGGTGGAGATTTAAGCGATATTGTCAAATTGAATATTTTTTTGACTGACTTGAGCCATTTTGCATTAGTTAATGAAATTATGGCAAAATATTGGAATCCACCTTACCCAGCACGGGCTGCCGTCGGGGTTGCGGCACTCCCTAAAGGCGCGGCGGTGGAAATGGATGCGATTTTAGTGTTGCCTCAATAATTTTTAATGACCAGATGACCACAGCTATAACTACTTTACACGGCATAGGTACACAGGTGGCAGAACAATTGGCACGTCTCGGCATAGAGTCCGTCGAAGACATGCTATTCCACCTGCCCTTGCGCTATGAAGACCGTACACAGATCAAGCCTTTAGGCCAATTAAGCGTCGGAGAAACCGTACTGATTGAAGGTACTATCCAAGCGGCTGACGTGAGAATGGGTCGAAGACGCTCCCTTATCTGTATGCTCGATGACGATACAGGCACCATCATGTTGCGATTTTTTCACTTTTATCCGTCGCAACAAGAAAAATTAAGGCGAGGTACTCAGCTACGCTGCTTTGCTGAAGTGCGTCAAGGCTATCAATCTTTAGAAATGGTGCATCCGCAATATGAACATATTGACTCTTTTCATTCAACGGCTTTAATAGAAGAACACCTGACACCGATATATCCGAGTAATAGCAATTTAAACCAATCCGTTTTTTATGGCCTCATTAAGCAAATTTTTGAAACACAAGAAATTATTGATTATATTCCGGCCAACATACGGAAAAAATTCGACTTATTGCCTTTGAAAAAAGCCCTCATTTTGTTGCACCAACCACCGCCCAATGTCACTTTCAAAACATTGCGAACCGGTGAACATCCTGCTCAACAGCGATTGGCTTTTGAAGAATTGTTAGCACATCATCTCAGTTTATATAGCCTACGTGCCCATGCCCGCCGTCGGAAAGCACCCAGTTTAGATAATAAAGGTCAATTAATCCAAACTTTGTTGGCACAATTACCATTTAAACTCACCGCTGCCCAAGAACGGGTTGGTGCTGAAATTGCTGCCGATTTACGTGCCACATATCCCATGCAGCGTCTTTTGCAAGGGGATGTTGGCTCTGGCAAAACCATCGTTGCCGCCATTTCTGCCTTGCAAGCCATAGAATCTGGCTATCAAGTCGCAGTCATGGCACCCACCGAGTTACTCTCTGAGCAGCATAAGCGGACTTTTACACAATGGTTGGCACCATTAGAAATTGAACTCACTTGGTTGACGGGTAGTTTAACTAAGAAAAAACGTGGACAAGTTTTGGAAAAAATAGCATCAGGTGCCGCTTCATTAGTGATAGGCACTCATGCTTTGTTTCAAAAAGATGTCGAATTTGCCAATTTGGGCTTAGTGATTGTCGATGAACAGCACCGTTTTGGCGTACATCAACGTTTAGCTTTGCGTAATAAAGGGAGTCAAAAAGGGCTCTATCCACATCAAATAATTATGACGGCGACACCAATCCCGCGCACTTTGGCGATGACGGCTTATGCGGATTTAGACACTTCTATTATTGATGAATTGCCACCCGGACGATCTCCCGTGAATACGGTCATTATCCCCAATACGCGCCGTGATGAAGTCATTGCTCGAATTCAATCGGTGTGTGAAAAGGAGGGACGTCAAGCCTATTGGGTTTGTACATTAATAGATGAATCGGAAGTGTTGCAATTTCAGGCGGCTGAAGAAACGGCAGAGCAGTTGCGAAAAGCTTTACCAAATTTGCGTATTGGGCTTGTTCATGGACGTATTAAGGCGAAAGAAAAAGAACAGGTGATGCTCGATTTCAAAGCCAAGCAATTAGATTTATTGGTCGCCACTACGGTGATTGAAGTTGGCGTTGATGTGCCCAATGCCAGTTTGATGATTATTGAAAATCCCGAGCGTTTAGGCTTAGCCCAACTCCATCAATTACGGGGGCGTGTCGGTAGAGGTAGCTTACAAAGTCATTGTGTCTTACTCTATCAACTACCTTTATCAGAAATTGCGGCGACACGCTTGTCCACTATACGTGATATTCACGATGGATTTGCGATTGCACAACGCGATTTAGATATACGAGGACCAGGAGAAGTGTTGGGAACGCGCCAAAAGGGTGCGATGAGTTTACGGGTTGCTGACTTACAACGGGATAAACCTTTGTTAGAGGAAGTTGTAAAAGTGGGCAAGATATTGTTTAAGAAATATCCTGAACAGTGTCAGTTTTTAATACAACGCTGGCTCAAGGAAGGCTTACATTATGGAGAAGTCTGATGCCACCTGTGCCATTGTTGTGACTTATCAACCTGATTTTGGCATATTACAACAATTGCTGACGGCTTTACAGCCACAGCTTGAGACGGTGGTGATTGTTGATAATACTGAATCTGAACTTGTCAAAATTTGGTTTGAAGAAACGTGGCAACAAGCTTCATTTGCTTCATTTTTTTTTCTGCATTCTGATACCAACGAAGGCGTTGCAGCAGCCCATAATAGGGGCATTTGTTGGGCTAAAGCGCGTCATTTTGAATATGTGGTTTTGTTTGATCAGGACAGTTTGCCAGCTCAAGATATGATCTTTTCATTGCTGGCTGCCCATAGAGATTTGGAAACGAGAGGCGTACCCGTCTGTTTAGTTGGCCCAAAATATGTGGATAATCGCATTAATCAAGCCGCTTCGTTTATCAAATTTAAAAACTGTTGGATGCGCCGAATCAATTGTTCTAAGGAGATAGAATATCATCATGTGGAATATTTGATTACTTCTGGCTCTTTAATTAAAGTCAGCGTATTCGACACTGTGGGACTGTTTGAGGCGTCGCTTTTTATTGATTATGTTGATGTGGAATGGGGATTGCGTGCTAATAGTTGTGGATTGAAATCGTTTGGCGTGTGTAATGCGGTGTTGATGCATGCGATGGGTGATAAAATGGTTAAACATCCATTACGAAATGCGTCTTTGCCCTTGCATAGTCCATTGCGTAATTATTATATGTTTCGTAATGCGATTTTGTTGTATCGAAAATCATTTATTCCTTGGTGTTGGAAAATGACTGATGGTTGGCGCTTAATTCTTCGTTTCATTTTTTATGCGGTGTACTCCGCTCCTCGCTGGCATCGTATTCAGATGATGGGGCGAGGGGTGTGGCATGGACTACGGGGGGAGACGGGGCGATATCATTAGGTTAGAGCGTTTTCGGTTTTTCTTGCAGTTTGCCTCGCGTCCTGGCAGGCATTCCCACGCTCTGCGTGGGAACGAGAAAAAAAACTTTGTTTATTTATGTTATACTCGATGATCAAGTTTTTTTGACTTGACATTGTTGTTGGAGTTCAAAGCTTTAGCTTTGGACGTGCTCGCTGTCCAAAGCTAAAGCTTTGGACTCCATAAAAGGCAAAATGTCAAGATCAAAAAACTTGATCATCGAGTTATATTAAAAAATAAAATCTTCTTGGGAGAAATTGGATGTATCAATTAACTATCACCGACGAAACAATCGAACACGCCTTATCTCGTTTAGCACAACAGCATCGTTCAGAAATACCACTGACTTATAAAAAATTAGAGCCGTTAGCCCATTCAACTCAGACATTACGTCAACAAACTTGGAATAAAAACGCATGATCCAACTCATTTTATGTGATACTTGTGTTGTTATTGATTTATTTCAAATATATACCAAATATTAAACGGCTTTAACTACCCAAAGCTTCAGTTTTGTTTTTTTGACTTGTGAGTGCTTGTGGGCTGATGATCAATTATGATGGGATATTGAGGGCTGGATAATATCAACTATCGTTTATAAGGAAAAATAACTTATGAAGAAATCTGCCATTATTTCTGAAAATAGCTCTTACACTTTTTCTGACTATTTTAAGCTAGTCGATTATAGAGACGAGATTCTTGACTATTTTGGTTATTCATTTCATAAGGGCAACTATGAATTGCCCCGCATTACAGATGAATTGACACACTTGAATGAACTTAAGGCCAATTTAGAGAAAAATATAGCATATATTGGTATAACTAACGAGGCTGCTAGACGTGAGTTCATCATTGCGCCCATTCTCATGGATATTATTGATTATAGTCACACGAAAATCAGAGTCGAATTTCCCTTGACGCTGAATAACCAACTGAAAGGCACACTAGATTACTACTTGCAATCCAAAAACAATTTGTTGATCATTGAAGCTAAAAATAGTGATTTGGAACGAGGCTTTATGCAGTTAGCGGTAGAGCTGATTGCGCTTTCTGAATGGACAGACAATGAAACACCACAATTGTATGGTGCGGTTTCAACTGGGGATATTTGGCGGTTTGGAATTTTGGATCGGGAGCAAAAGTCCATCACGCAAGATTTAAACTTGTTTCGTGTGCCTACTGATCTGGAAGATTTGTTACGTGTGCTTGTTGCGATTTTGGGTAGCCCGTCCATGCCCAGTGTGTAAGTACTGAACCATAAATTATCGGAGATTTTGGAGTCCAAAGCTTTAGCTTTGGAAGTGAGAAAAAACAACAGTCCTTACGCTGCCGCTTTGGACTCCAAAATGCTGGAAAAGTTGTGGTTCAGTACTTAGATAAACGCTTTAAGCGAATGAGACGAGCAAATAAGTTATCAACAATATGTGGACGTGGTGATTGAAACTTATCTATGTCTTGTCTAATGAATAAATTTGTGCATTATATACTATCCCAAAGGGAAAACACATTTTGCCTATTGTGACCAACTCAACAAGCGCACCATCTCCCCACACATCTTAAATTCTGATACGAAGTAACGAAGTAAAATTATGATTCAGACAAAAAAATCACAGTCCAGACGCAGTGAAGTCCATTAAAATGTCATTATTATGGTGGGCAACAAAAATGCGTTGCCCACCCTACCTGGCTGGTTACTGTTTTCTACGGGCTGTGCAAACTAGCAAAATGAGATCACCCCATTGCTTTAGCTCAATGCCATTAAGTTAAGCTTTTTTTGTAGGGTGGGTAGAGCGATAGCGAAACCCACCATTGTTATAAATTTACTTCGTTACTTCGTTTCAACGATTTGGTGGGTTTCGTTCCGCTCTACCCACCCTACAAAAAAAACGTATTTATGCTTAACTTAATGGCATTG
>JSZA02000113.1 GCA_000785145.2 Candidatus Thiomargarita nelsonii | reverse complement strand
CGTGCAAAAATGTTCGATGAATATGGCATGGAAGCTGTGAAACAGGAAAAATTGCAAGAAAGCATGGAAAAAGGTGCACAAAAAGCGAGGGAAGAATCGGCTCACAATTTGTTGTCTCTTGGTGTCTTGACAGAAGAACAGATAGCGCAAGTGACTGGTTTAACTTTGGAAAGGGTGAAAGAATTGGTTTTTTAAAAAAAGGGCAAAGCTGCGATTTCTAACGAACGGCGGGGTATTGCTCTCCCCGCTGTATTTGCACTGAAGGAAAAGACTAGTTTATGCAACAAGATCTAAATACAATCAGTCACGAGTCACTCGAATACACAGCCTGTCCGCTCTGTGCTACTGATAAACCCAATCAAAATAAACAATTTATTTTTGAGCCTTTTCGCGTGGTACAATGCACTGCTTGCCAACTCTGGTATCTGTCACCCCGTTTACGCGAGCCAGAAATGCTGAAAGCCTACGCCTCACCCGATTATTTTAAAGGCGGCGGTGAATTTGGTTACTCACAACAACAAGGCTCTTATCTTGAGCAAGAAAATGCTTTAAGATTAACCTTTAGAAAATTTATACACCAATTAAAACGGCGGGGTATGACTGGTGGACATTTGTTAGAAGTGGGATGTAGCTATGGTTTTTTGCTTGAAGAGGCAGCTCCACTGTTTGACTCATTAACTGGCACAGATTTTGATAGCGATGCTGTGAAACGTATCAAACAATTAGGGTTTCGAGCTATTCAAGGCGGCGTAGAAGCACTGCCCGATTGCTATGATTTAATTTTGGCAACCGGCGTGATTGAACATATTTATAACCCCATTCAATTTGTCAAACAATTACGCCAACATCTCAGCGGTTGGATAGTATTGGCAACGCCACCGATGAATAGTTTTTGGTTAAAATTACAAGGCAAAAATTGGCCATCGTTTAAAATCCCAGAGCATGTGACTTATTATGATCACCACACATTAACTGAACTCTTTCGCCGCTGCGGTGCCACCCAAACCATTCGACTAGCTTATCCACAAGCCTATCCTTTGGGCATGATAGGCGAAAAATTAGGTTTTTCTATACCAGCATCGTTGGCAAAATACAATCTTTGGCTGCCAGCTACGATGTTTGCCGTAGCAGCCCGTTTCAATACACCAAGCGATGACTGATAAAACTCATATCGACCAGATTATTTCACAATTTCCAAAAAAAAGATCGGCACTCCCAGCGCCTTTTAAAAAAATTTATAATGAACATTATCAAAATAATCGGCGCGGTAACACCAAAGCCAGTCGGTTAGGCAGCCAACTTGAAAAGTGGATGCATAAAAAGGTTGCCGCCGATCTGAAATTTATCAATGACGATTATGAAACGCTTGAGGTGGGTGCTGGCACACTGAATCATTTAGCGTTTGAAAATTTAAAATATCCTTACGATATTGTTGAACCGTTTAGTGAATTATATGTCCATTCAGAAGATATCCATTTGATTAGAAATCAATTTTCTTATATCAATGAGATACCTTTAGAATCTCACTATGATAGAATTCTCTCCATTGCCACCTTTGAACATTTATGTGATTTACCAAGCATGATTGCTAAAATGGGTATGCATCTTAAACCAGATGGGGTACTCCGGGTGGCTATTCCTTCGGAAGGTGGACTCCTGTGGAAATTAGCGTGGAAATTATCTACTGGCTTGGAATTTCGTTTAAAATATCATCTTGACTATGGCATTTTGATGAGATATGAGCATGTTAATACATGGAGAGAAATTAACAGTTTACTCAACTATTTTTTTGCCAACGTAGAAAGGGATTATTTTGGCCTCTCCGCTAAGCTTTCTCTTTATCAATTCTACGAATGCAGAAATCCTATTCTGAACGCCAATGGCATTGATTCTGAACGCTTGCCATGATAAAAAAAACTGTAACCATCGTTATTCCAGTCTTTAATGAAGGGGGTGCTATTGAAAAGCATCTCCCGGTGATTTTTGAAAACATTAAAGAAATTAAAGAAATTAATATAGGTGTTCTGCTTGTAGATGATGGTTCTACAGATAATACAGTTGAAAAGCTCAAAAAACTGTGTGAACGATATAACACACTTAATTTTATTTGCCTCAATCGCAATTTTGGTAAGGAAGCCGCTATTCATGCCGGCTTGCAACAAAGCCATGATGATGCCGTCATCGTCATGGATAGTGATTTACAACATCCGCCTCAACTTATTGGAAAAATGATTGCTCTTTGGCGACAAGGCATCGATGTCGTCGAAGCCTATAAAGTTTATCGGGGTAAAGAATCATACTTATCCCGTTTAATGGCACACCGCTTTTACGATTTATTTGGTATTTTATCGGGGATGAATATTAAAAATCACTCCGATTTCAAACTATTGGATCGCAAAGTGGTGGAGGCTTATTGTGCGATGCCAGAAAAAAAGCGTTTTTTTCGGGGTATCATTCATTGGCTAGGTTTTTCATCAGCACAAATACCCTTTGAAGTGCCTGAACGTCAACACGGTGTCACAGCTTGGTCACGTTTTAAATTGTTCAAATTTTCCTTTACAGCCCTCACGAGCTTCTCGACGGCGCCATTACAGATTATTACTTTTTTGGGCGTATTATGCTTTATTATTAGTTTTATAATAGGTAGTCTCGCCTTGTACCATAAATATATGGGAAGCGCGGTGAGTGGATTTACAACCGTCATCTTACTGATTCTTATTATTGGCAGTCTATTAATGATAGCCCTCGGCGTGATTGGTATTTACATCGCGCATATTTATGATGAAGTCAAACGACGACCGGATTATTTAATAGATTGGAAAAGGAGCCACCTTAACAAGCCTTGAAATTGATTATGTCAGAATTATTTTACAAAAAAAGCTTTTATATACTGTTAATTGTTATTGGTTCTCTTCCTATTTTCCCTCAGCTTGTGAATGGATGGAACCTCGCACCGCATTTTGCCGACGATGCTTATTATTATCTTATAATAGCAAGAAATTTTGTTGAACTCGGTTTCTTTACCTTTGATGGTATCAATGAAACCAATGGATTTCATCCGCTATGGCTGCATATATTGGTCATCATGTACAAAGTAATAGGGACTGATTCCAGCCTGAGCTTGCAAATATTTTCCGTTAAATTAATAGAATCTCTGTTTTATTTGGGCGCGATCATCCTTTCGGTCATTTTTGCTTTCAGATTACACCGCCAAAACCACCCACTCAAATATCTCTGGTTTGGCCTTTTTATAACGCTTTTAAATCCATACTACAATCCGCTTTTTTTTCAAGGCATGGAAACGACCTTAACAGCTTTCTTCTTGATAGCAGTACTACAAGCGGTGATAACCAACCATATACTCATCTTCACTGTTCTCTCGCCCCTTTTATTTTTATCAAGATTGGACACCTTGATTTTTGTGATTTTTCCTTGTTGGCTGTTATTGATGAGCCGTCATAAATTAAGGAACGAACGGATTATATTGACGGTGCCATTAGCGTTAACCGTGTTAATGTATATTTTCATCAATTATTTACATTTTGGATATCTAAAGCCCATTAGTGGTATCTTAAAATCGTCTTTTCCATGGGTAACTTTTCATTTTTCTTATCTGTTAGATCCCATTTTATATGCATTTAAAACCCATGATTATTTTTCAATTTTTATATTTCCTAACATTGTAATACTGCTATTATTGCTGGTTAGTTCTGTTTTTATGTTACGCTGGAAACACCGTGGCGCAGAAACGCCCTTAATTCAAATTCTGATTATAATATCAGCTTTGCTGATTTTAAACTTACTCTTATTTCAGAAATGGAATAAAGAAATTGAATCATGGTATTTAGTTTTACCAAGTGTTATAATTATGAGTTTATGTATATACTCATTATCAGGCTTGTTTAACAATAAAAACTATCTAAAATTTGCGTTCTTATTAATTGTATTATCTTGTACGCATTTATATATCAAAAAAACATTTGAAACACCTAATCATGGCCCTAACTTATTGATAGAAGATATTATTAATTTTATTAAAGCAGAAATCCCTGAAAATGACGTTTTAGCGGCGACAGATGGTGGTATCATCGCATTTTTTGCAGAGAGAAGATACGTTAACTTAGATGGATTGGTCAACAGCTACGACTATCAAAAATTTATAAAAGATAAAAAACTGCTTGACTTTCTAAAAAGCAACAATGTCAGCTACTTGCTGGTTCTTGTTTGGGCAGGCAAGCCTCCCTATCAACTCCGAGACGAGGAATACATGTATCAACATTGTGTTAATAAAAAGGCTCTTTATTCCAACACGTATGAATTGGAATATTATGTCTATTCCTACATGTACAATGTATTTTCGGAGAAGATCAAACTTTCTTCAGAACAGGAAGTGTATAGGAGTCCTATTTTTCAAAATGGGCTAAACGATGCCAGAGTTTTAATTTTCGACTTAAGGGAATGATCCCTATTTCTTTCACGGCTTTAGTTACATTAAAAAAAAATGGCAAAAACAAAAAATATTTTATTTAAACTCTTAGTCATTATAAGCATTATTTCCATCTGGGTATGGTATTCCCATCCCATCTTTGAGTTAACTTTTAAAGATGATGATGCCCATATTATGCGAGTGGCATTGACTTATCCTTGGTACGCTTTTTTGACAGAACCTTTTGCTTATCAAGAGTTATCAACGGCTCATTATACGCCTTGGGTGTTATGGAGTTACCAATTTGATCTGTTTATAGCAAAGGGAGTAAACCCGCAGGTTTTTTTTATACATCAATGGATTGCCATCACTTTATTGATCGGATTGCTAAGTATATTAGCTTGGCGTGTATCAGGACAGGTGACGGCAGCTGTTATTGCAATATTATTGCTAATCGTTAACCCTTCGCTATTTAATTTATTAACCGAAAACTATACACGGCACTATGTGGAAGGCGCAATTAGTATAAGTTTATCGATTTTAGCAGCCTTAGCATGGGTGGACACTCAAAAATGGAGATGGTGGATTGTTTCCGTCGTTTGTTATGCAGTTAGTTTACTGTGTAAAGAAATCTATTTAATTCTTCCTATTCTATATTTATGGTTACCACAGTTGCAGTTTCGCCAATCCTATAGCTTGTTTATAGCGTGGGCGGTTGTGGGTATGGCCTATTTATGGCTACGCAGTCTAATGCTCAGCACAGTCGGAGGGGGTATGCATGGCACTGATCTCTTTTTATTGCTGTCTATTGTTCAGTCTGGTGTGCCTCATGTCCTTGAATGGTTGATGCAAAATCATTTACCTCTCATCATTGCAGCCACTGTGGTTGTCACCGCACAACGATTAAAAATATTGATTTTTTTAGTTTTTAGCTTATTTTTTTTAATGATACCGGCGGTATTTGCACCGCATGTTTGGCGTGAAACCGTCTATCATGCTGATAGGATTTTTATAGTTTTGTATCTGTTTGTGGCCTTATTCGTAGCCATCAGACTGTCGTGGCGACCTGTTTTTTCTCGTCTGGGAAAATATGTTGGATTGATTAGCCTATTAGTTTGGGGATACCGCACGGGACTAGATAATCAAACATCGGTAAAAATGCAACAAAAATCGTCTAACAATTTGATTGTCAATGAATTACTTAAAAATCCCCCCACTTATGATGCTGTCGTGGCAGCACCTGGTTTCCAATTGGGTGAATTACATTGGGTTATCCGCCATTTTCAAGCCCATAGTATTGATTTACTGTTGACTGAAGAAGATATTTTGAATCAGTATCATGCCGGACAAAAGATTGGGCGGTTTGATACGACATGTGGCTGCATTAAACTTATCACTGAAGCCCCCAAGCGATGCCAACGCTCGTTGCCTGATGAGCAATTTAAGACGGCATTTGCATATCGTCAAGATGCTTCAATTTATTGGTCGCTCACTTACTCTAAAATTACTGGAGAGGCAGGTATCATTTTTTTAGATAGACACCTTGTTATAGCAGTACCCTCTTTATCGGTACGGCTTGCTCGTCCAAGGCAAGGAGAGACTTATCGTTTTTATTTCATTGGTTCACAAGGAGAATGTTGGTTTGGACCGATTAATTCTATAGATTTAGAAGATATTTAATGTTGTCGTTTTTTTAATATAATATATAGTTTTTCAGATCAAAGGGCAACCATAAAGGATTGCCCCTACAGGCGAATATTGTATGTAGGGGCAATCCCTTGTGGTTGCCCTATTTATCTGAACATCTATAACAGGAGACTCAAAACACAATGTATCAATTGATGAGACAAATTATCTTTAACAAATACCTCTGGCTCATTTTTATCCCCTTGCTCATTGGCTGGATAGTCTTAGCCAATCGCCTGGAGACGAGAACATACAACGCCATGTACAAGCAACTCAATTTAGTTAAGCAGATATGGGGCGGCAATCTCGCTCAACCCATGCCCTCTGTGCGTTACAAGCGCTTTGGTTCAGATGTATCAACTTTAAGCAAAGGAGAAATCCACGCAGCGGATATCTCTGTCACACTCAAAGTGGATTACCGGAAAAAGGGTTTGGTTTATTATACAGGATATAATGCTGAATTTACCGGCAAATACACGATCAAAAATCCCGAAAATGAAAATATCTACTTATCTTTCATTTTTCCCTATCCAACTCAGCAGGGTGAAGGCGTATTACAAAATGTGAAATTGTTAGTCAATGGTGCCGAAGACTCTGAAGACACTGAATATCAGCCCAATCTGACCTTGTGGACGGGATTACTTGCTCCCTCAGATTCGCTCGAAATGACGGTTAAATATGATGGCAGAGGGCTTAATCAATTTCAGTATGGTTTTGAACCGGGTAAACAGATTAATAATTTTTCCATGAAAGTTGATGTGCAAGGGGCAAAAGCCTTGGATTATGCCGAATCAACCATGCCACCCACCGAGTCGCCACAAGAAACGCCGCAAGGCAAAATATTACTTTGGCAACTAGACAAAGCCCTGACTCAACTCAACATCGGTGTCATACTGCCAGACAAGCTCAATATTGAAAAACAGCTCTTTTTTATGACTTACCGAGCCCCCGCCTTCTTTTTATTATTTCTCATCTCCTTGATTGCCATTATTCGGCTCTTTGGAGAACAACTGAATTTTATCCAAATTGCCGTCACCAGTATCGCTTATTTTTTATTTTACCCATTATTTGCCTATCTGCTCATCTATTTGGGCGTGATTTTCTCTTTTCTCATCTCCTTTGCTATCATTGGCTTGCTTATATTTAATTATATAAGAATCCTGCATGGCTTAAAAATGGCACTGACTGTCGTGACAGCTTATATATTTTATCTGGGCATTACCTCATTAGCGGCATTATTGCCAACCTATACCGGATTAATCCTAACAATCGAAGGCGTGCTATTGATGGGAGTCATTATGCAAGTGCTGTCACAGCATAAAGATTTAAAATTTGACAGTTTTTTTGGAATGGTTGCTAATAAAAATGAGGAAAATCATCATGAAACAACGGCATAAGGGATGGCATCGTCTCCTGATAATCATTGGCGTGCTATTTATCAGCTTACAAGTGTTTGCGGAAGAAACGTCTCGCGCCGAACTGGGAGAAGTCGTCTTGTCTTGGGAAGAAATGAAAAAGATGCTTTCTGAAATTGAGACGCTGAAACAAGACATTAAGCGTTTGAAAGATGAGCAAGCTAAAGCCAAAAAAAAGAAAAAAGAGCCCTTGCCCGTCGCCTACTCAATTACAGAGTCCCATTTTAGCGGCGAAGTTAAAGGGAAATATGCCCAATTTTCGGCCAAATTTTCGGTGCAAATCTTGAAAGAGGGCTGGGTAAAAATCCCATTTTTCCAAAATGATGTTGGGATTGAAGCGATAACCGGTGAACAACAATTTGTGCGAGATCATCAAGGCTATTATTTACTGGCGAAAGGCCCCAAAACTTTGACTTTTCAAATCACCTTTAGGGTGCCGATCCAAGTCAAAGAACTCACCTATAGCCTTTCATTTATCCCGCCGCGTGCCGTGATTAATCACATCAGCTTGCGAATTCCTGAAAAGGGTGTCAATGTCGTCCAAATGACATCTCATAGTCAGCTTATTCAAGAAGATGAAGTCACCACGATTGAGAGCGTACTCAGTGAGCGTGATCCCCTCAAATTGAGTTGGAAAGTCGAAAAAGACAGTAGCATCAATCGCAAGAGCCAAGCAATAGTCCACTCATTGGCTTCTGTGAACAAATCAGATATTTTTGTCTTGAGTAGCATTATATTAAAACACGTTACTTCACTTGAAAAAATCGCCTTTCGTTTACCATTAAACGTGGAAATTCTGAATGTCACCAGTCTGCACATTGAACAATGGTCAACAGAAAAATTGGCCGACGCGCAAGTGATCAAAATTGCGGGACAATCCGAGCCTGAGCTTAAAATTGAACTCTCATATCGACTACGGCTCTCAGCCCTACCGGCAGAACTTGCCATGCCCACCGTGGCGATTATAGGCACTGATAGGCTGGAAGGCTTTTTGGGCGTAGAAGCCGTTGGCAATATTGAAGTGAATTCTAAACCCGTCAAAAATGGAGTACTGATTCCCGCCAAAAATCTCCCCAAACTTTTATGGCAAAAAGCCTCAAATCCATTGCTTTATGGCTACCAATTTTATGGCAATACCTTCAATCCGTTACTCAACATTAGGGGCTTTCAGGAAATTCAAACCGTCGTCGCCAATGTCGATCTGGTAGAGGGAGTGACTCACCGAACCATCGAAGGCAAAAGTATTACAAGGCTACTCTATTTCATCCGCAACAACGACCGACAATTTTTAACGCTAACTTTGCCTAAAAATTCACGCATCTGGCAAGCCTTTCTCAATGGCAAACCAGTCAAACCGGCTCAAAAGGACAGCGGAGAAATCCTGATACCGATGAAAAAATCAAGCTCACAGGGCGGAGAACTCGAATCATTTTCCATTGAAATTGGCTACATTACCGAAGTCAACAAACTCACTCTCAAAGGAGATATCCAAAACCAATTGCCAGCGATTGATATTCCGATTAGCTATCTGCGCTGGACGCTGTATCTACCGGAATATTATGAATATTCAAAATTTGAGGGACTACTCAAACAGGTAAGCCAATTTTCAAAGACGGATAAAAAGCATCAAACTCAGATAAATATTCCAACGCAAGGTCAACAATTTATGTTTGAAAAACACTTGATAGTGGATGGCAGACCGTATGTGCGTGGGAAATATGGACAATTTTTGGGAGACGATATATTTTTATCCCTGCCCTCTCAAACGTTTGCTAAAGAAGATAAGGAGGTTTATCAGTACAATCGGCGAGCCATGCCTAGCCAGCAAGTGACGCCTAATAGGTAGTAATATCTGAATCAGAATTTTTAGTTGTTTCGGGAATGGAGCTCCGCGGATTTCCCGAAACTTTAAAAATCAGTGTTTTTAGCTTTTGTTAGCTTTTGTTGTTTCGGGAAATCCGCTACGCTCCATTCCCGAAACAATAATTTTTTGGGTTTCGGGAAATCCGCTACGCTCCATTCCCGAAACAACGAAAAGTGTATTTTGGAGTCCAAAGCTTTAGCTTTGGACTTATCCCTAGCGAGGTAAATTAAGTTTATCAAACAAAACTTGATTTCTTTTTTTCGCATCTTCAAGCAGTTTATCGTAAGAGATAATCTCAATATAAGCATTATAAGGCGGAATATAACCAAAATATCCCCTACCACTAGGCATTGGAGTTAAACTTGCTACTCGTGCATGTCTCTTTATCTTTTCCGTAATATCGCAGATGATGTAACAATAAAACGGTGTATTGCTGTTCACCGGTATAAGTCTCCCAGCTTTATTTGTGACAGTGCCTCCCTGAATTTTTTCGATATATCCACAAACTTGCTCTATTGGGTTTTCCGGATAGTTTTTCCTTAAAGGGCGTTTAAATTCAACAATGACGACCGATGAAAAAGGGGTTGAATCTTCAACCAATGCAAAATGTGAGTCGAAGATAATGAGATCAGGTATTTCTAAGCTGTCAACATCAACTAAGCCTAACTGATTAAGTGGTAAATCAGAGGCTAAATATTTGTGATACGCCAACTTTTCATCAATAATCCAAAGATTATGCTTTTCATAATCAATGTCATCAGAAGTCTGCCTCAAAGGAAAAATCAGCCCATGAACACTTTCTTCTAAACTGTATTTGCCATCATCACCACGTTCTAGGCTATTGCTGAGTAAAGTTAAGATGATCTTTCTATGGGCAATATATTGCGCCAATTTTGCCTTACCCAGATCATTTTCTTGCTCAATATATTTATTATATTCAGCTTTATAGTTCGCTAAATCTTTAATGTCCGTCAATGGGCGGCTCAAAAATTTATGCCCTTTCTCTTTGAGTTCTAACTCAATTTTGGCAGACAGCTTATAAAGTTCAAGATCAATCGAGCCGCCATCCAACGATTTCAACGGAATGTCTTGCAAACTCGCCGCCTGATACTTTAATAAAGGTCGATATTGGGGCGCCGCATTTTTAATATAACTTTCAATACGCTGCTGCTTAGTTTCCTTAATTTTGGCTAAATAAGGCTTTAAATAATTGTTTTTGACATGATTGATGGCAGCCAAGATAATGTCTCGTTTCGACACCAAAAATCCATCTTCATCATTCATCAAAAAATCTGTTCTTTCAGCATTGACATGGTAATCTAGGTATTTGCTAGAAATATAAGCGATAAACACAAACCGCTTACCGTCTTCATCTATCATTCGATCCGCATCCGGCAACCATTTACCGAGTTTTTCGGTGAGAACGTCTCTATAATTCGCACATAAATGAATTTCACTCCGATTCTGACGGCGGCTAAGGTAAACTTTGACATTGATAATCTCGAAAGTCTCATATTTAGCTTGAAACTTTTCTCGCAGTAGATAAGGGCTAATGCCTTTTTCATAGAGATCATTCAAAATCATCATCTGATTATTCTCACTATCATGAATAGTAATCAGTGGACACGTCTCTGAGATGAAATAAATCAAATAATGTTCGATGATCCGCAGCGCGACTACATCTATGGTTTTCGGAAAGTGCGCTTGATATTTCACTTTAAATTGCTTGAGTTTGATTCTGGTTTTAGGCTCGATTTTGTCGATTTCCTTGAGCTGCACATTATTTTCGCTCAACCGAAAATCAAAACTCCGCGCAAAATAACGCCCATTTTCTTGAAATTGACTTTCAACCTGGATATTTTTAAACGCCTTTAACCAGACAAATCGACCAATTCCTTTGGCACCTTTGGCTCTTTTAAAGCTCGAATCAGAAGTTTGAAAAGATTTAAAATTGTCTGCGGTAAAACCGATACCATTATCTTCAACGACAATATTCATCACTGGCGCAATCTGAGTCTCCTCAAAAGACAATTGGGTTTCATCCCTTTCAAGGTAGATATCAATGCGACCATTATTGGTGCCCGATTCTTCTATGGCGTGGATGGCATTAATAATCGCCTCTAATAGGGGTAACAAAGCACTTTGGTAAGGTAAATGGGTATTTTGTACTCGTCCAGCTAAATTGATATTCATATTTTGAGCCTCTGGCAAAATTTTTTATATTATAACCCAAGTTGCCACCTAAGCTATATTAAACTATAGATGTTCAGATAAATAGGGCAACCACAAGGGATTGCCCCACTACTACCACTGATAAATCGGAAATTGAGACTGGCAGTGAGTATCCAACTCTGTCGCCGTCACCAATAAAGCCGAAAAAAACTCGCCTTCATTAAGGCAACTTATCCACGGCTTAAGTGCCGGCGATGAATGGTGGATAGAATTTGCCAATTGCTTAGCCTTTTTCATATTGCGCCCACCCAATAAGAGTAGTAGCTTGGTTTTTAAAGCTAAACTTTGAACATGTTTGGGATCACATTTAAAGACTTCTTCTAAATAGTTTAGGCTAACGTGCTTATTACCTCTCGCTAATGCCAGCCTTGCTTTCCAATACCAAGGTGCCGGTGAACGGGGCATTTGACGGCTCGCTTGGTTAAATTTTCTTTCCGCCCTATCCCATTGTTCCGCTTTGATAAATTGGTATCCTTCAAATAGAGGATTGTCTTTGGGGAGAGGCGTTTCAAATGCTGATGTCCTATTGTAGCCTTTTTTGATAAAATAAAAATCCCCTTCTATTGAGGCTTCGTACCAAGGCATTTGTTTTCCATGCGTTTCCTGCTTAACGGCTACGCGCACTTTTTTAAATAATAATTCAACCGGTAAATTAGGTGCTTGCATAAAGCGGAGTAGAGACTTGGTATAAGGGCTGTTACGTCCGATGCCATCTAAGGCGGTATTACCGGGGGACGTGGCATAGGCAATAAGTGTGCCTTGGGCACCACTCTCCTGCATTCGCGCTAAGCCTCGTTGCAGACTTCTTGAGAAACCTTTAAACGGATTATTGCGGCAGGCATCCAAGATAACGAGATTGAGCTGATTACCGGCATTTGCCATGGCACCGAGTACATAGCCGGCATTCACTGTTTTATATTTGAGTTGTTCAGCGCTGGAAATGGACGAGATTGCACCCCATGTCCCGAATAATAAAATAGCCCCACCGCACCGCCATCGAGTTTTTTGCCAAAGTGATTGATGGCGTTTTCCATGGTGGCTTGATCGGCATTGGTTTTGAAAATGACGCTAAAGCCTAATTGACGTAAGGCTTGGGCAATATCTTGAGCGTCATTAACGGGATTTTTCAGGGGGCGAGATTGATAATTGCCATTGCCAATGACTAAAGCAATACGTTCTGGCTCGCCAGCTTGTTGTCTCTCTAATCCCTTGTCTGTCGCATGACTAGGGTGTCCAAGCAGCGTTAAAGATAAAAGTATGATTATATTTTGTGTTAGTTGAGAGCTATTGTATGGCATTAAATTGACTCAAATTTGATTTAAGGAAATTACTAAAATTATATGATAATACTATCAAAGCTTTGAAATAAATTTCAATTTATAGCGGTTTGCTTATCACCTGTCAGTTCAACAACAACTAAAACAATAACTCTGAAAATTGTAAACTCCGCGATTCAAATTAGTTCGCTCCGCCTGGATTGGTGTAGGGTGCGTCCTACGCACCGTGTTGTGATGTGTGATTTATCCACACTGACAAAAAAGGTGCGTAGGATGCACCCTACAATCCAGGCGGAGCGAACTCAAGTTTACTAAAATCAAGCCTTTTGCATTTTTGTGGCGATTTTAAAAATGCTTATAACATCAAGCCAGCTTAGCTGATTGAACTTACGAAATCAGCTAACAAAGCTTATGATCGTTCTGTTGGGTTAAGCTCCAGAGTTTTTTTTGTTGCACATTTTGTTTGCGCGTTTTGTTGTGCCGGGGGCGGATATATGGGTGATTTGGGAGTGTTGCTGGTGCATGTTTGCGGCGGTTGGCTCACGTTTGTGTGTCAAAAAAATCAGAAGTTTGAAAAAAGTTGATAGCATGGTGCGGAGATATGATATATTGAATGATCTAATGGGTGATCAAAAGATCCCACTTATTAAAATTTAACCTGGAAAAATATCAGGAGCGAGAAATGGAAACTGGACATATTTTTGCTGAAAGATTAGAAAAATCCCCATTTATTCAAGATATGGTTCGTATGTTTTTGGATAAAGTAGAAAAAATTGCCCCTAGCTTAGTATTAGAAGAGAGTTCTGAAAAAGCATTCCAGAAACTGGTTTTTATGATTCAAGAGGAAATAGGAACCTCACACGACATACAAAGCAAAAAAGTATCTCGGAAAGCATGGTTGAAAGAAATAGAAACAAACGCTTTAACGGGGGAAGCCTCGGAATTATTTGCGGAAGGTTGTCGGGAATTTCACGATAATTTAGAAATGAAAAATCCTTTTGAAAAACAGGGTAAATTATAATGGCAAAATATTTTTTTGACACTGATACCCTTAATTCTCTTGTGAGAAAAGATTCTCAACATCATAAAAAAGTAATGAATAAAATACTTTCCTTAAAAGGAGAAGGTGAGTTGTTCACCTCTATTTTGAGTCTTTATGAAATGGAATATGGAGTTCAGCACTGCAAAGAAGAATATAAAGCCTTAGCTAAAAAAGCGGTTCATGCTGTTATTGATAACCCAAACCTTACGGTTTTACCTTTGACAGAAAGGGGAGCAGAAATATTTGGGGAATTAAAAGAAGCATATCAACAAAACAGAACACTTGGGAAAAAGGCAATTCAAAAGTACAATATTGATTTTATGATTGCCTCTCTTGCTATTGAAATTGAAGGAATTTTAGTCAGTGGAGACGGTGTTTTTAAAGACATTCAAGATTTTAGAACTGATTTTAGGTATGAAAATTGGCATGAGTAAAAGAACTCTATTTACCTTGTTATATCTATATTTAACCCTGGCTATGTTCGCTGCCCGTATAAAAAAGCGAGCGTAGCCTGGATTGTAGGGTGCGTCCTACCCTCGGCGCCGCCGAGGCCCCTACACCAATCCAGGCGGAGCGAACTATAGCCTTTCATTTCTCCCGCCGCGTGCCGTGATTAATCACATCAGCTTGCGAATTCCTGAAAAAGGTGTCAATGTCGTCCAAATGACATCTCATAGTCAGCTTATTCAAGAAGATGAAGTCACCACGATTGAGAGCGTACTCAGTGAGCGTGATCCCCTCAAATTGAGTTGGAAAGTCGAAAAAGACAGTAGCATCAATCGAAAGAGCCAAGCAATAGTCCACTCTTTGGCTTCTGTGAACAAATCAGATATTTTTGTCTTGAGTAGCATTATATTAAAACACGTTACTTCACTTGAAAAAATCGCCTTTCGTTTACCATTAAACGTGGAAATTCTGAATGTCACCAGTCTGCACATTGAACAATGGTCAACAGAAAAATTGGCCGACGCGCAAGTGATCAAAATTGCGGGACAATCCGAGCCTGAGCTTAAAATTGAACTCTCATATCGACTACGGCTCTCAGCCCTACCGGCAGAACTTGCCATGCCCACCGTGGCGATTATAGGCACCGATAGGCTCAATGCCATTGGCGTAGGGGCGGGTGTAGGGGCAATCCCTTGTGGTTGCCCGCCCCTACTGAAGTGGTTGCCCCTACAAACCGTGATTTTTCGTAGGGGCCCTACGCCAATGGCATTGACCCTACACCAATCCAGGCTCGCTCTGGCAAAATTTTTTATATTATAGTGCTCCTGTTTTGAGAAATCCTATTTTTTAAAAAAATAGGATTTCTTTGAAAGTTGAACCATTGTTGTTGGAGTCCAAAGCTTTAGCTTTGGACTAGCCCGCTACCAGTCCAAAGCTAAAGCTTTGGACTCCAAGTTTGAGATTGCACCCTTTTCCCAGCCTGCAATCCTAAAAAACCTTTTATAACAACAAATTGTCCTTCTTCAACCCCTTCTAATATTTCTATTCTATCAGCAAAGCGTTGCCCACTGCGTACTCTTTGTCGTTGCGCTTTCTTGTCAGCATCTACGATAAACACATATTCTCCTTCATCTGAGCGGCGTAAAGCCGTGTAGGGTAAACTGATTCGCGGCGAAATTGGATTTGATATTGTCACGCGGCAAAATTGTCCTACTCGTGCTCCTTTTGGCAAAGGCTGCAAAGTGATTTCTATTTTGCCTAAACGAGTTTGTTGATTAATGCTGGGATGAATGCGTGATATTTTGCCTTTGAAAGTTTTTGTGCCTAGAGCGTCAATTCGCACTGAAGTCATATCCCCTAATTGGAGTTGTGATAATAATCGCGCTGATATATCTACATCTACTATTAATGAGTTGGGGGCTATTATTGTTAAAATGTGAGAGTTTGTATTGATGACATCTCCCGGTTCTGCTAAACGGGCAGTGATGATGCCACTAAAAGGGGCAGTGATTTTGGTATAACTGATACGAGTCTGCAAAATTTGTTTTTCTGCCAAAGCAATTTCTAGCTCCGTTTGAGCGCGTGCTAATTCGTCGGCTGACACGATTTTCTTTTTTGCCAATTTTTGGTAGCGTTGTACATTGATAGCAGCGTATTTATAAGTGGCGATAGTTTTATTGAGTTCTGCTTTTAATAGCGTATCGTCTACTTGTACGAGCAAAGCATTTGCTTTTATTGTGTCGCCTTCATAATAAGGTAAGTGTGTAATGCGCCCGCTTTCTTGGGTGAATATCCGTGCGATGCCCCGTGCGCGTATGTTGCCTGTGTAGATTATTGTTGTACTTAATGCCTGTGGAGAGGCGATTGTGGTTTTTACCAGATGAATTGTAGATTTTCTAGCAGTCGGTGGGGGTGGCTGTGTACAGGCAGTCAAGATAATAAAAAAAATGTACCAAATTTTCATATTCATAAGCTCCTTTCACTTGCGTGTTTGATGGATTTCTGGTATAGATGCGCGTCTATTTTCGTTGATGAAAGGAGATTAAGCAATGAGAGCCACTTTCACTCCTTACCAAATTGGTCAGGAAGAGGAGTATATGTCTGATAAACAACTTGAACATTTTCGAGAGATTTTGTTGCAGTGGAAAAACAATTTGATAATTGAAGTGGATCGGACTGTGCGTCATTTGCAAGATGATGGATCAATTTTTTCTGATCCTAATGATCAGGCTTCGCAGGAGGCTGAGTTTACGCTAGAGTTACGCACCATGGATCGGGAGCGTAAGTTAATTAAAAAAATTGATAATGTAATAAAAACAACTTGTGATGGAAAGTATGGTTTTTGTATGTCTTGTGGGGCTGAAATTGGTCTCCGTCGCTTGGAAGTTAGACCGACTGCAACGCAGTGCATTGATTGTAAAACGCGGGATGAGAATCAAGAAAAATTTTATGCTAGGTAGGAGTTGGAAAATGCTCAGTCTTTGTGTTGCAATGGATAAGAATAGGTTAATAGGCAATAATAATGCCTTACCTTGGCATTTGCCGGCGGATTTGAAACATTTTCGCGCTGTGACAATGGGAAAGCCCATTATTATGGGGCACAATACTTATGTATCAATTGGCCGCCCTTTGCCGGGGCGCTTAAATGTCGTGTTGAGTCGTGATAGAAATTTGAGCATTGCCGGTTGTGAAGTTTTGCACAGTCTTGAAGATGTCTTGGCTCAGGGGGAGTGTGTGGTGATAGGGGGGGCAAGCGTTTATAAAATGTTGTTGGAAAAGGTGGAACGTATGTATCTCACTCAGATTCATGCTACATTTGTAGGGGATACTTATTTTCCCGATTATGAGCCTGAACAGTGGCAAGAGCTTGAGAGGTTGGATTATCAGGCGGATGCGAAAAATGCTTATCCATATAGTTTTATAATGTTGGAGCGTCGCTAAAATAATGACAGACACAATTGCCGCTTTAGCAACCCCCGTCGGACGTGGAGGCATTGGAGTCATCCGAATATCGGGTCCCCGCGTCCCTGAAATCGCTCAAACAATGTTAGGGCAGTTGCCACAACCCCGCAAGGCCATTTTCACTGATTTTGTTGCTGGTGCGGCAGGCGAATTATTAGATCAAGGCATTGCCCTCTATTTTCCCGCTCCCCATTCTTTTACGGGTGAAGAGGTTTTAGAGCTACAAGGGCACGGTGGTCCCATCGTGATGGATTTATTACTCAAGAGCACCCTCAAATTAGGGGCACGCCTTGCTCATCCCGGTGAATTTTCAGAACGCGCCTTTTTAAATGGCAAAATGGATTTAGCCCAAGCCGAAGCCATTGCCGATCTCATCGACAGTGCATCAACACAAGCGGCGCGTTGCGCTTTGCGCTCTTTGCAAGGCGAATTTTCAGCCCAAATTCATACTTTAGTCGAACAATTAATTTGGTTGCGTAGTTATATAGAAGCGGGCATTGATTTTGTCGATGAAGAAATTGATCTTTTAGCCGATGGTCAAGTTTTTGAAAAAATAAAAAAGCTTATTAGCGATCTCGATAACATACTCGATAAGGCTCAACAAGGCTATTTACTCAAAGAAGGTATGCGAATTGTGTTGGTTGGCGAGCCGAATGTTGGAAAATCGAGCTTGTTCAATTGTTTAGCGGGTAGAGAGACTGCAATTGTCACGCCGATACCGGGTACAACCCGCGATGTGGTGCGCGATCAAATTCAGCTTGATGGTATGCCGCTGCATATTACAGATACGGCAGGATTGCGTGAAACGGATGATCCCATTGAACAGGAAGGGATTCGCCGTACTCAACTCGCCCTCAAGGAAGCCGATCTAGTCATACTATTATTGGATGATCGCCATGCCGATGATAAAACGAGTCTATTGTCTGAAATAGAGCAACCACCTTTGATTATTCGCAATAAAATTGATCTCAGTGGGCATGGTGTTGGTATCAGTGAAGAAGGCGTGTTATATCTGTCTGCTAAAACGGGGGCGGGTATTGATCTATTAAGAGCCTATTTAAAGGAAAAGATGGGATTGCAAACGAGTAGCGAAGGCAGTTTTATGGCACGCCGCCGACATCTTGATGCTTTACAGCGTGCCAAAAAGGCTTTGACGATAGCTTTAAATCATGCCCAGGCGACTGAATTATTAGCGGAAGAATTACGCCAAGCCCAAGAAGCTTTGGGAGAAATTACGGGAGAATTCAGTGCTGATGATTTGCTTGGGCAGATTTTTTCAAGCTTTTGTATTGGGAAATAAGGAATCAATTTTATGACGAGACAAACCCACGATCAATTTGCAAAACAATATTTAAGTGAGCTACTTGAACCATCTGGTCATGTTGAAAAAAGCCTTGAAATTTCTGGAGAAGCGCGTTTTGTCGATCTCTATTTTACGCAGTCTGCTCCTCCTGAGAAAAAAACGCTTGGACTATTGTCTCGCATGGTTTCCAGTGATTGCTTATTAGAACCCTTTCGTAATCAACCCACTAAAAATGAAATACGTGACTGTCTCCTCAAACTGTTTTCACTTTATGGCGAGCTACAACGCAAAGCCAAACGTAAAACCGGTAAATATCTTAAAGAGGATGCTGTGCCTTTTTTATGGATTATAGCCACTTCGGCTTCAACGGCATTAATAGACAGTTTAGGGGCGACTCAAGCACCAGATGATTGGGGAAAAGGCATTTATTTTTTACCTCAAGCCTTGAAAACGGCGATCATTGCCATTAACCAACTCCCAAAGACAAAGGAGACGCTTTGGCTAAGGATTTTAGGCAAGGGTAACACCCAACAAGAGGCGATTGAGGAATTATTGGCCTTTCCCGATGACAACCCTCTCCGAAACTATGTGCAAGAATTACTATCGACATGGCGTATTTCTTTAAAATTGAAAGACAATTTAAATGAAGAAGAACAGGAGTTATTTATGAACATAAATCGGGCGTATCAACAATGGCGGGAAAAAACCTTGCTACAAGGCATACAACAAGGATTACAACAAGGATTACAACAAGGATTACAACAAGGCAACCAACAGGGAGATCAACAAGGCCATTTAGATGAGCGACGTGATTTTGTTGAAAGCTTGCTCGAACACAGATTTGGTCAGCTTGATCATGCGCTATTGCAAGTGGTTAATCCTTTGATTAAACACTCGCCAAGTGAATTATCAGGCATACTGTTGAAATTTTCTCGTGAAGAAATATTAGCTCAGTTTACTCAGAAATAGTGTTCTCGTTTCAATATCAATTGCAGAGGGTAGGGGCAATCCTTTATGGTTGCCCCTGTTAGGCTATCGCCCTCTCCGCCTACGTTTGATATCCCGATACCGTTGTATATAAGCATCATATTCCTTGTTGGTATCATCTCGTTCCATTAGCATCTTTTGTAGCGTATCCTTAGTATCTTCGATACGCTTTTTCACGCTATCAATATCTCTCTGAATGGTTCTCAATTGGCGTTTTGAAGCATTCAGTGCCTGGCTTCGTTCATAACTATTTTCCATGGCTTTGACGTTGCCTTTCAAACCTTCGATAATGGCTTCCAAGGATCGGAGCTGGCCATCTATCGCTTTCAGTCCTGCCTGACGGGCAGTTTCAATCTCGCGTTCGTTAGAAAAAATATCTAGGAAAGCACGGTCTTTATTGAATTGTTCTTTATCTCGGCGTTCCTGTTCTTCTTGCCTTTCTCGTTCAGCAATTTCTTCTGAGGTTGGTGCCGCTTTGATGTCTTTTATTTTACGACCCGATCCATCATATTCGGTAAATCCCAGTTGAGAATATTGTTGTGGTACATAGTTAGCACATTGAAAAACACCCTCATCGTTGGTCCAACAGCGTATTCTCTTCGCGTACAGCGGTTGTGCGATTAGGCAAAAAATAAAAAATAAGGTTAATTTATTGGTAAAAATGTTTTTCATTAGTATTCTCCGTTAAGTTAAGTATTTGTCCAAGATAAATCTTGGACTCCAAATAGATAAAGCACGATTTTGATGAACGGTAAATTTTATCTGATAAACGGTATCGCACGCCAAAAATGTTCCAGATTGGCACTGCCACGTTTTGAACCTATAGGTATTGATTTGATAGCCTCACAATTTGCGCTTTTGTTGTCATTTCTGTCATCGACATGACAAAAAAAAATCCTATTTCTTGAAGAAATAGGATTTTTAGTTTGCTACAG
Source organism: Candidatus Thiomargarita nelsonii (assembly GCA_000785145.2). Taxonomy (GTDB): domain Bacteria; phylum Pseudomonadota; class Gammaproteobacteria; order Beggiatoales; family Beggiatoaceae; genus Thiomargarita; species Thiomargarita nelsonii_B. The sequence continues at coordinate 1,150 of JSZA02000113.1, read as the reverse complement.
TTATTCCAAGAGCTTTGCCACCTTTTTAGAAAAATAAGTCAAAATGCCATCCGCACCAGCCCGTTTAATAGCCAATAACGACTCCATCATCACCGCCTTTTCATCCAACCAGCCCTTTTGGGCGGCAGCCATCAACATAGCGTATTCTCCGCTGACTTGATAGACAAAAGTCGGGGCACCAAATGCCGTTTTAACTCGTTGCACAATATCTAAATAAGGCATACCTGGTTTAATCATGACCATATCTGCCCCCTCTTGCAAATCTAAAGCCACTTCACGCAAAGCTTCATCGCTATTGGCAGGATCCATTTGATAACTATATTTATTACCGCCGCCTAATGCACCGGCTGAGCCAACCGCATCACGAAATGGTCCATAAAAACTAGAGGCATATTTGGCAGAATAGGCTAAAATTCGCGTATGTTTAAAGCCTTGCTCTTCAAGGGCTTCACGAATCTTGCCAATACGTCCATCCATCATATCAGAGGGTGCCACAACTTCTGCCCCCGCCTCTGCATGAGAAAGGGCTTGTTTTACCAAAACGGCGACCGTTTCATCATTCATCACATAACCACTATCATCTATCAAACCATCTTGTCCATGCGTCGTAAATGGATCTAATGCCACATCAGTTATTACGCCTAACTCTGGCAATGCCGCTTTGAGGGCTCGCACTGCCCGTTGCGCTAAACCTTCAGGATTGTAAGCTTCACTCGCATCCAATGATTTTTTTTCAGTGGGCACAACGGGAAAAAGTGCGATGGCAGGTATGCCTAATTTGACCAATTCAGCCGCTTCTTTGAGCAATTCGTCAATACTGAGGCGGCATTGATCGGGCATAGAGGTAATAGCAACGCGCTGTTTTTCGCCTTCCACTATAAACAGCGGATAAATCAAATCATCGACGCTTAGAATATTTTCGCGCATCAAGCGACGGGAAAACTCATCACGGCGCATTCTACGCATACGCAGATTAGGAAATGGTGCCAAGTTTGACATTTTTTTTTATAAACTCCTGTAACGCAACCATGCTGCAAATCGTTGCAAAAAATCGGGTAATAAGTACCTTCCCAAGAATTTTAAGGTATTTTGGAGTCCAAAGCTTTAGCTTTGGAAACCCACGTCCAAAGCTAAAGCTTTGGACTCCAAA
>JSZA02000110.1 GCA_000785145.2 Candidatus Thiomargarita nelsonii | reverse complement strand
ATTGTGTAAGTAGGCTTTATTTAACTTACCTTCCCGTACATCCGAATGCAAGAATTAGGCCAAAACGAGTCGCACATTATCGTTTTATTCATATTTAAATAAATTCTCCTTAGGCGTTTAAGTACTGAATCACAAATTTTCAGGTAGGGTTTTAAAACACATGTAGGGTGCGTCCTACGCACCGTCCTACGCACCGTCCTACGCACCGTCCTACGCACCGTCCTACGCACCTGTTCGCATCATCAGGGTGCGTAGGACGCACCCTACACCTCAATGCTATTAAGTTAAGGGGCAACCATAAAGGATTGCCCCTACAAAAACGGCATTGAAGGTAGGGGCAATCCCTTGTGGTTGCCCTTGATCCCTCCTTAAGGTTTCTCCTTACGTCGAAAGGACAGGCTTAATGGCATTGACCCTACACCTACAAAAAAAACTTATGCGTCAGTACTTATATATAGGTGGATACTACAATAAAAAAGGGACAAGTCTATTAATCAAAGTCAGGATTGAGCCAACCCGCTTCTCCTAAATCCTCTTGAAGCGGTTTGATACGGGAAGTATAGTCGATAACCGCTTTCATATCCCTATCTGTAAAGCCTTCAATCTGCTTCACCATATCAGGATTAGCGTTGCGCCGCTTACCGTCACGAATCCATTCAAATTGACGCAGCATATATTTATAGTGCTGAGCTTGAATGCGTGGGTAAAATTCATCGGGTTTGCCCTCGCCTTTTTCACCATGACATTCGACACAATTGTCTTTGAACAACTGTTTGCCATGCTCCAAATCATCCCCTGCCCCAACGCCATTCTCAGGATTCATGGGTAGTTTTGCAATATAGCCAGTCACATCGGCTAATGCCTGCGGACCACCTATTTCTGACGGTAATGCAAAAGGGTACATGGTCGGATTATCGCGGTTTTGAGCACGAATATCAGCCAATTGTTTTATGAGTACTGTGCGATGTTGCCCTGCTAACTGAGGGAAAGTGCCCTCCTTTTTTCCCCAACCTTCGGGTAAGTGACAAGCCGAACAAACTTCATAAACCTCTAAGCCATTCTCTAAGTCTGGCTCTAAGTGCATCGCTTCATCCTGCTCGCCACCGCCTTGATTCCAACTCCCCACACCATGAACCGGCTCAGTCGTCTCAGTGACGACCGGTGCTTGGCTCGTCTCGGCAACTGCTGCGCCACCATCTAAAGAAGCTAGCCATTCAGCTATTGCCCCGATTTCTTCGTCACTCACCAGGTGCATCACCCCTTTCATGCCAGCAGTTTGCCCATTGTCACGCGCCCCACTCTTAATATCGGTTATCTGAACAATAGCATACGCCTTATTTTGTCCCGCTAATTTAGGATAGTTTGGCAGAATGGGCTTTTGACCATCAGCACCATGACACGCGATACAAGTTTTACTCTTGTAGAGCGCAGCCCCTTTAGCCATCAGCGTGGCATCACCCGGCGTACCAGCACCGCTTGCTAAGGTAGCCAACCATTCAGCAATGGTTATCATCTCAGCATCACTGACAGAACTCATCAGCCCTTTCATAACCATCGACTGAGCATTGTGACGGGCACCGCTTTTGATGTCTTTCATCATCGCTATGGCATACGCTTGAGGCAGTCCAGCTACCTTGGGGTAGTTTGGCATAATAGGCATTTTGCCATCAACACCGTGACAGGCGATACAGCCTTTGTTGTTGTAGAGCGTTTTCCCATCAACTTCCTCAACAGTGCCCTGCTCCATAATAGGTACTGGCATTGATGTCGTCTTGGTATCCTCTGGCTCGGCAACAGTGGGCGCTTTTAAGGATGCCAACCATTGGGCAATGGCCTCTATCTCAGCATCACTCACGTTTAGCATAATCCCTTTCATAACCGCACTCTGGCCATTATGACGCGCACCACTCTTGATGTCGCTCATTTGATTAATCGCGTATTCTTCAGTCAGTCCCGCGACCTTTGGATAGCTTGGCATAATCGGCGTATTAGCATCGGCACCGTGACAGGCGATACAGCCTTTACTCTGATAGAGCCCTTCAGCCTTCACCTCACTCCTCAAACCCGCATCCAAACCAGCTAACCAGTCGGCAATAGCTTCTATCTCCGAGTCATTGACGGTGTGCATGATGCTGGCCATAGCGATACTTTCACCATTATCACGCGCACGGCTCTTGACATCATTCATCTGAGCCATCGCATACGCCTTGTTTTGTCCCGCGAGCGGGGGATAGCTAGGCTTAATAGGCGTTTTGGCATCGACTCCATGACAGGTAAGACAAGCTTTGCGCTTGTAGAGCATCGCACCATCAAGTTTCGTAACGGGTTTTACTACCACTGGGGCTGGTTTTACCACTACTGTAGGAGTTTGATCAGCAACCACCTCACTGGCGGCAGGTCCATTTAGAGATGCCAACCATTCAGCAACAGCTTCTATATCCTCGTCACTCATGCCTTTTGTAATCCCAGTCATAACCATTGTCTGACCATTGTTACGCACACCATCTCTGATGTCTTTCATCTGAGTGATCAGATAGTCCTTGTCCTGCCCAGCAAGCTTGGGAAAATCGTCAGGCACCAGTGGTGTGTTAGCGTCAGCACCATGACAACCGATACAGTTAGTGTCCTTACTCTTGTAAATCTCGGCCCCTTTAGCTGCTAAGGTGGCATCGCCAGTTACACCAGCACCGCCAGGCAAGGTTGCCAACCACTCGGCAATGGGTTCTATTTCTGCCTCACTCACCGTTTCCATAATCCCCTTCATAACCGTCGTGTCATTGTGACGCGCACCGCTCTTCATGTCTTGCAACTGAGTGACGGTATACGCTTTGCCCTGTCCCGCCAGTTTGGGTGCCAGTGGTTGAACAGACGTTTTAGCATCGGGACCATGACAGGCGAAACAGCCTTTGTTTTTGTACAATGTGGCGCCATCCCTCACCATGACTTCAGCACTCGCTCCCCCTTCAACTTTATCAGTGACTACCACTGGTTCTTTTGGGGGGGGGGCTACCACTACCACCACGCTGACACTGGGGCCTTTTAAGGTTGGGCCTTTTAAGGATGCCAGCCACTCAGCAAGGGCTTCTATTTCTTCGTCACCCAGTCCTTGCGTAATCCCGGTCATAACCATCGTCTGACCATTCTTACGCACACCATCTCTGATGTCTTTCATCTGAGTGATGATATATTCCTTGTTCTGTCCAGCGAGCTTGGGAAAATGGTCTGGACGCAGTGGTGTGTTAGCATCAGCACCGTGACAACCGACACAGTTGGTGCCCTTATTCTTGTAAATATCGGCCCCTTTAGCTACTAACGTGGTATCACCGGTTACACCAGCACTGCCGGGCAAGCTTGCCAACCACTGTGCAATGGCCTCTATTTCGGCATCACTCACCGCTCCCATAATCCCTTTCATAACCGCCGTATGAGCATTGTGACGCACCCCGCTCTTAATATCTTTCATTTGAGCGACGCTATACGCTTCGCCTTGTCCAGCGATTTGGGGATAACTTGACTGACGAGAGCTTCTGCCATCGGCACCATGACAAGCGACACAGGCTTTGAGCTTGTAGAGTCTGGCACCATCTGTTACCGGCGTTGTGACAACACCAATAACTTTTTTAGCCCCTGCCTGCTGCTCAAGCGCCGTTTTGCTCTGTGAACCAATTTCAGTCGCTTGATTTTGAGTCTGCTGCCACTTATTAGCTTGTGAAATCGCATTCTGCCAATCGCCTTTATCAACGGCAGCTTTAGCGTTATTCTCAGCCTTTTTAGCAACATTCAACTGTTTAAGCAAGTCTGCCACCAAGGCGGCAACCGCTGGGAAGTCATAATAATTCTGGCTTAAAATGACACCCACCTCTTTGTTAAGAGTTGCTAGTTGAGCCAGATTGGCTTTCTCCAGTTTTTCGTAATCAGCTTTAAGATTAGTTGGCTCTGCTTTAGCCACTTGTGCTACCTTTTTAGCCCCGTGCTGCTCAAGATAAGTCTTAGCACGTAAACCAATATCCGCAGCTTTCACCTGATATTGCCACCACTGGTTAGCCCACAACGCAGCATTTTGCCAATCCTCTTTTTCCGCTGCCGCTTCGGATTTGCCCTTGGCTTCTTTGGCAAAACCTAACTGATCAGTAGCATCTTCCACTAAGGCAACCACCGGCGGGAAGTCTTGATAATTATGGCCGGTAATAAAGCCCACAACTTGATCAATAACCGCTTGTGTCGCCACATTTTCCTTCACCTGTTTATCATAATCGGCTTCTGTATAAGTCGTACCGGCTTCAGCTTTCGTAACAACCTCTTCAAAACCTTTAGGTTTGACTAACAGATAACCTTCCATTTCCAAATGCAAGGCGGAGCAAAACTCGGTGCAATAGTACGGATAAACACCCGCTTTGTCGGCAGTAAAGCGAAAACTAGACGTTTTACCCGGTTCCAATGATAAATTTACATTTTGACCATATAAAGCAAACCCATGGGTTTCGTCCTCGGCTCGCTCTAAATTGGTGAGATGGATAATCACCTCATCGCCTTCTTCTACTTCAATAATTTCTGGCGTAATATGTGAGCGAATCGTTGTGCCAAATACTTCAACTTTGCCCTCTGTTTTTACCGTTTTTTCACGCCCAGCACGAGTTTTATAGGGTGAACGTTTATTAGTACGGCTATTCCAACCGGATTTATAGCGGACAGCGGGCTTGAGTAACTTGGCATTAATCCCTACCGCATAATGGGGTTCACCCAAAGGCAGCGGCATGTCAAACAACAATTCCATCTTATTACCACTGATGTCGATGAGTTGATGGTTTTGAGGGTGCAATGGACCAACAGGGTTAAAGCGATCAATCGCCAGCTTGTTCAAGGCGACTAAATATTTACCTTCGGGATTTTTAACATCACCGTGCATAGTCATTAAATGACCAATGTTGTAGTGAATGGAAATCTTATCCAATACTTTGCCAGTGCAGTAATTCCACTTAGCGACCATAGAGTCTACATAGAGTGAAGTGTAAATCACACAAGGTGTAGCATCATATTGAGAGTGTAAGGGTCCCAAGCCGAGTTGTACCTGTTTATGCAAAACCTCTTGCATTGCGATGATGGGAATACCATAAGGGTCTTTACCTTCAAACTTCCCGTCTGCAATGGCTTGTTGGATTTTTTCAAAGCTATAAACTGAGGTATGGCTGTCCAATTTGCCTGAAACGACAATATATTTACCATCAGGACTGACATCTACACCATGCGGACTTTTAGGCTCAGGTATCAAATATAAAATGCCTTCTTTGACAGCAGTATCAATCGTGAGAACATCATGACCATTAATTTTAGTCGCTTTACCCGCTTTGACTAACTCAGCCGCTTTACGCCAATTAACGACATGCATAAAATCAGTATCTTTCGCTGAGCAACCGGCTTCAAACGGCGGTCTACCACGCTCAATGCCACCAACATAGCGTTCAGAACAGAATGAATTAGTAAAAGACCAATCCGCAGAGGGACCTTTACCGAAATCAGACAAATCTTGGCTATAAGGCGGTGCCATCACCGTGAAAGATTCTTCTGCAACAATACGGCCTTCTTTTCGATTAAAAGGCCAGTAAGTCATACCGCCACGATAACGTTCATTAAATTGCTCTAATGGCACATATTCATTTTCAAACGGGGCAGGATATTGAGCCGCTTCAATGACGTATTCAGTATTTTCACTGACAAATGTGCCACCATGTGAAGACTTAAAGACCGGATTAACGACAATCTGTTTGGTCTCAAAATCATGCAGATCAATCACAGCAATCCGTGGATTGGCTTTATCGTTGATAAATAAATATTGACCATCGTAATCGCCGTCAGTTTCGGAAAGAGCAGGGTGGTGAGTATCCCCAAAAGTAATATCCTTACCTAGAATACGCCCCTGAGCAAGTACCGCCTTGGACTCCTCATCATAGCCGTAGCCTTGCCACGGTTCTGGGGTAAATACACCAATGTATTTAAGCAGCCGCATTGAAGGGATGCCATAAACTATGACTTGCCCACTTTGCCCGCCAGAACTAAAGACAATGTACTCATCTCGTTTGCCTGTCGGTACATAAGTCTCAGCGGCTGCCAAAACATCTTTTTCAGTCAACCCCCGACTTTTCATCACATCACTTAAGCTTTCCGCCACTACAATATTGGCACTCAAGGCCAATATTATCGACAGAAAAGCTATTTTATGCCAAAGCTTCATAAATCCTCCTCAGTTAGTTAATTAGTAATTAGTTAATTTTTTTTTGCACCATGCTGCTCAAGATAAGTCTTAGCACGTAAACCAATATCAGCAGCTTTCACCTGATATTGCCACCACTGGTTAGCCCACAACGCAGCATTTTGCCAATCTTTTTTAGCCGCCGCCGCTTCGGATTTAGCCTTGGTTTCTTTGGCAAAACCTAATTGATCAGTGGCATCTTCCACTAAGGCTACTACTGACGGGAAGTCTTGATAATTATGGCTGGTAATAAAGCCCACAACTTGATCAATAACCGCCTGTGTCGCCACATTTTCCTTCACCTGTTTATCATAATCGGCTTCTGTATACGTTGCACCCACCTCAGCTTCCATAGCAACCTCTTGATAACCTTTTGGTTTAACCAACAGATACCCTTCCATTTCCAAGTGCAAGGCGGAGCAAAACTCGGTGCAATAATAGGGATAAACCCCCGGCTTATCGGCAATAAAGCGGAAACTAGAGGTTTTCCCCGGTTCCAGTGATAAATTGACATTTTGACCATATAAGGCAAACCCATGCGTTTCGTCTTCGGCTCGCTCTAAATTGGTGAAATGGAGAATTACTTCATCGCCTTCAGTGACTTCAATAATTTCTGGCGTAATATGTGAGCGAATCGTTGTGCCAAAGACTTCCACTTTGCCCGGCGTTTTCACCGTTTTTTCACGCCCAGCACGAGTCTTATAGGCAGAACGTTTATTAGTACGGCTATTCCAACCGGATTTATAGCGGACAGCGGGTTTGAGTAACTTAGCATTAATCGCTACTGCATAATGAGGTTCACCCAAAGGCACTGGCATATCTTTTAACAGCACCATCTTGTCACCACTGATGTCGATGAGTTGATGGTTTTGAGGGTGCAATGGACCAACAGGGTTAAAGCGATCAATCGCCAGCTTGTTCAAGGCAACTAAGTATTTACCTTCTGGATGTTTAACATCACCATGCATGGTCATTAAGTGACCAATGTTGTAGTGAATAGAAATCTTATCCAACACTTTGCCAGTGCAATAATTCCACTTAGCGACCATAGAGTCTACATAAAGAGAGGTGTAAATCACACAGGGTTTTTTATCATATTGGGAATGTAATGGTCCCAAACCGAGTTGTACCTGTTTATGCAAAACCGCTTGCATCGCTATGATGGGAATACCATAAGGGTCTTTACCTTCAAAATTCTTGTTTGCAATAGCGGTTTGAATTTTCTCAAAGCTATAAACTGAGGTATGGCTGTCCAATTTGCCTGACACGACAATATATTTACCATCAGGACTGACATCCACCCCATGCGGACTTTTAGGCTCAGGTATCAAAAATAAAATACCCTCTTTGACAGCAGTGTCAATGGTGAGAACATCATGACCATTAATTTTAGTCGCTTTACCGGCTTTGACTAACTCAGCCGCTTTACGCCAATTAACGACATGCATAAAATCAGTATCTTTAGCGGAGCAACCGGCTTCAAACGGCGGTCTGCCACGCTCAATGCCACCGACATAGCGTTCAGAACAGAATGAATTAGTAAAAGTCCAATCCGCAGAAGGACCTTTACCAAAGTCAGACAAATCTTGGCTATAGGGCGGTGCCATCACCGTGAAAGATTCTTCGGCAACAATACGGCCTTCTTTTCGATCAAAAGGCCAGTAAGTCATACCACCACGATAACGTTCATTAAATTGCTCCAATGGCACATATTCATTTTCAAACGGCGCTGGATATTGAGCCGCTTCAACGACGTATTCAGTATTTTCACTGACAAACGTGCCACCATGTGAAGACTTAAAGACCGGATTAACAACAATCTGTTTAGTCTCAAAATCATGCAGATCAATCACGGCAATCCGTGGATTAGCTTTATCGTTGATAAATAAATATTTACCATCGTAATCGCCATCAGTTTCGGAAATAGCAGGGTGGTGAGTATCCCCAAAAGTAATATCCTTACCTTGGATACGCCCTTGATTGAGTATTGCCTTGGACTCCTCATCATAGCCGTAGCCCTGCCAAGGTTCTGGGGTAAAGACTCCAATATATTTAAGGAGCCGCATTGAAGGGATGCCATAAACAATGACTTGCCCACTTTGTCCACCCGAACTAAAGACAATATAGTCATCTCGTTTACCGGTTGGCACATAAGTTTTAGCGGCTGCCAAAACATCTTTCTCGGTTAACCCCCGGCGTTCCATCACATCATTTAAGCTTTTCGCCGCGCAAGTATTGGCTGTGACAGCCAATAAGGCGGACAAAAAAATTGGTCGATTAAATCGCTTCATTAAATCCTCCATCACTGTAAAAAAACATTTTATTAAGGGCAACCACAAGGGATTGCCCCTACAAACCGTCATATCATGTAGGGGCAATCCTTTATGGTTGCCCTCACATAGCTTCATCGACGCTCCACGTCAAATATTTCCTCATCAGTCAAATAACACCCCGGATCCGCCGCCCAAAAATCCCCAGTCAACTGATGTGCCCGCACACGAGTATTACCACCACAAATGTCCTGATAATGGCATTTCCCACAGCGACCTTTCAGTGGACGTGGACGTTGTTTAAGTCCAGCCATCAGCGGGTCTGAAGTATCCGGCCAAATTTCAGAAAAGGGGCGTTTAAGCACATTACCTAAAGAATAGTGCCACCAAAATGTATCGGGGTGGACATTCCCTAAATTATCAATATTGGCGATATTGACACCAGAGGAATTACCGCCCCATTGTACCAATTTTGCACGTAAATGTTCAATCTTATCTGGAAAACGCTGTTGCGCCCAAAATAATAGATAAACCCCATCAGCGTCATTATTACCTGTTACAAATTCCTGTGGTTTATCCTTTAAAAGCATTTCTAAAGCCGTTTCAAATAAAAAATCCATCGCCTGCCGCGTCATTTGATGTACCACATCATCCTGACGGTTTTTATTACCGCGCCCAGCATAATTGAGATGAGACAAATAAAATTTATCAATATTTTCCTCTGACATCAATTGCAACATAAGTGGGAAATCGCGCACATTATCCTGAGTGAGCGTAAAACGTAATCCTACTTTGATGCCATGCTCTCGGCACAAACGAATACCCTGCAAAGATTTATCAAACGCCCCTTGACAGCGGCGAAAACGGTCATGGGTTTTTTGCATCCCGTCTAGGCTTATCCCCACATAGTCATAATTAACAGCGGCAATGGCGGCGATATTGTTTTCATCAATCAAAGTGCCGTTGCTAGATAAACCCACATAAAAGCCCATTGCCTTGGCGCGGTGGGAAATCTCAAAAATATCAGGATGTAGCAACGGCTCGCCACCCGATAAAATCAGCACCTTAACGCCAAACGCTTTAAGATCATCCATGACTTTGAATATGGCTTGGGTGGACAATTCGCCCTTAAAATCAGTATCGGCTGAAATGGAATAACAATGCTTACAAGTCAAATTGCAGCGGCGGATGAGATTCCAAATAACGACCGGACCGGGCATTTGCGGTGCCGGCTTTAGGGGTGTTGGGTTAATCAGTTCTTTTAGGTATTGGCTGAGGCGAAACATTAGTTATCAGTAAAGATTGTAGGGGCAATCCCTTGTGGTTGCCCTTTCGGCTTATTTGCCAATTCGTAGTCCCGTTTTTTTCAAAATACGGGTGCTATACAAGGTTCTATGTCCTCGATTGAAATCACCCAATAATTCTGCAATCTGTTGAATTTGTTCTTCTACTTGGGACTGAGTTCTAGCATGTACCATAGCAAAAAGATTATAAGGCCATTGTGGCAAGTGACGGGGGCGACAATAACAATGGCTGACAAAATCCAATTGTCCAACACCTTGCCCTAAATCATCAACCTGTTCGTCTGGCACATCCCAAACCGTCATACCATTCATCTTAAAACCTAAAGCATAATGATTTGGCACCGCACCAATACGGCGAATAATACCGCTTTCTAACATGCGTTGTAAACGCCCCATCACCTCGTCGGCGGACAAACCTAATTGTTCGGCTATCGTATGATAAGGGCAGGGGGTTAGGGGTAGTCCTGTTTGAGTCGCTTGGATAATGCGTCGATCATCCACGTCAATCGTTAGCTCTATCATCACACTTTTAATTGGAGTCCAATGTAGTATTCCGCTTGCTTGGGCATATTATAAACAGACAGACCGGTTTGAGCCTCTATTTCACTAATGACCTCATCAATCCGTTCCGGCAGCTCAGTGGCTACAACAAACCACATATTTAATTCATGGTCACGCGCATAGTTATGTGCGACTTCTGGAAAAGCATTAACTTGGGCGGCGACTTCTTCAAAATCGGCTTCAGGCACACACAAAGCAGCCAGCGTGAGTCCACCCCCTAAGCGTTCTGCGTGGTACATTGGGCCAAAGCGACTTAACATACCTTGTTCTAACAATTGAGTGATACGATCAATCAGAACATTTTCAGTGATGCCTAACTGCTTAGCCGCATCAGCATAAGGACGTTCACTGATAGGAAATCCACCCTGTAAATTATTGATAATTTTTCGATCTATGGCATCCATCACTACCGCTCCGCCGCTGCAAATTGCGAATAAATCGCCCCACGTTGTTTAAAACAGTGGCGGCTGAATAAGACTTCGTGGTGGATGTGGCTTAAATGACATTGTTCAACCAAACTATCCAACTTATCCAACACCCTATTTCTCTCTTTGCCGTGAATCATGCAAAATAAATTAAAAGGCCAATCGGGTAAATGTCTCGCACGATGGTAACAAAGCGTCACACACTCCAATTGCCCTAGCTGTTGTCCCACATCAGCAACTTCTTCATCAGGCACATCCCACACAACCATTGCATTAGCACGGTAGCCCAATTTGCGGTGGCACACGACAACGCCTAAACGTTTGATCACGCCACGGAGATCAGACAATCTAGTAATGACCTCAGCTTCACTCATACCAATGCGTTCTCCTATCGCCGCATAAGGGCGTGATACCAGTGGCAGTCCGCCTTGGATGGCCTCAATTAAGCGTTGATTGGAACTCATAAACTATTGATTATTAAATTTTAAATCAAAACCCAGATCAATGTGATAACTTTCCAACATCGGCAGCGACATCACCGCGATCCCAGTCTTTTTTTCAATTTCTGTTAGTACCGCCTGTAAATGTACCTCAGTTGTCGCAGTGACAACAAACCACAAATTAAAACGGTGTTCGCGCTCATAATTATGATTAACTTCAGGCAAGCCACTAATATAGTTAGCAACGTCTTCTAACCGCTCTTTAGGTACTGCCATTGCCACCAGTGTACTTGTCCCGATACGGTGCGGACGAAAAACGGGACCAATGCGACTAATTATTTCAGCCTCATTCAATTCACGCAACGCATCAAGGACTTCAGCCTCCGTCACCCCTAAACGGCTTGCAATATCCGCATAAGGGGTAGGCGATAGCGGAAAATCCTTTTGAAAATCATTGAGTAAAATTTCTTGCAACGCACTCAAATCTTCAGGTGCCATAACACTTACTTAAAGCCCAATTTTGTGAGCGCGTGCCGTAAAAAAGATGCCACTGGGTTTATCAGCGGGCAATGTGGCCACCTCAGCAAAAGTCTCAGTATCGTAAACTTTAATCTGATCATCATCACGAACCGATACCCAGACTTCTTCACCACGCGGCGTAAATTCCATATGTAATACCGCCTTACCCGGTTTCAGAGTTTTTATGATCTCCATAGCCATCACATCAATCACTTGCACCGTATCATTATGAGGAAAAGCAAAATTAACCCAAACATGCCGACCATCAGGCCGCGCTATAACAAAAACAGGTTGGCCATGTACGGGAATACGCTGACCATCGACAACGAGCACCGCATATTGACCAATAGCTGGGACAAAAGTATAGTCACCCGCCATTGCCCAGCCTTCTAAATGTGGCATTTTATAAACGGGTTTTTTTATATCACCTTTACCATAATTCGGTAAAATGCGCTGCACCTCCCCATTCCACAAATCTAAGCGGGCTAAACCGTCTTCACCAAATAAACCGGCGATATAATAACGGCCATCGGGAGAAATCAGGGCATCGTAGGGTTGCTTGCCTATCTCTTTGAATTTAATAATTTTAGGCGAACGGGGCGAATGCATATCAGCCACCCAAATTTCACCCGCATCGAATAGGCTAAAGACAAAACGCTGCCCCGGCGCGTCCACCAATCCCACCACTTTAGAACCTTGAGTGGGAATGTCCGCTAACAATTCTAGCGTTGCAGCATCAAATACTTTAACGCCACCGGGCGTGTAATTAGAGACAGCAACTAATCGCCCATCTTGAGAAATCGCACCACCCACACTGTTACCCGCTTGCATGACGCGCTTAACAATTTCGCAGCGCAACATATCCAGTTTAGTCAACCCCCCATCGCGCCCAAATATATAAGCATAGCGTTGATCACGAGAAAAGACGACCGAGGCGTGGGATAAATCGCCCAATCCTTGTATTTTGGCCAAACGAGTGTGAGTGGTTGTCTCCACGATCAGTACGCTACCCGTCGCACGCTCTACCACTACCCCTAAATCACCGGTACCACGGACATCATCGACGCAGAGCGTCGTGGAAGGCATTCCCACGCAGAGCGTGGGAACGAGAAATAAGAGAGTTAGCCAACTAAGGTGCATTATCATCAATTCCTTTTAGCAATTGTTCTAGTAACCATTCGGCTTCGGCTTGAGTCAAAAACGCTTGCCACGGTGGCATGGCAGTGCCAGGACGACCCAAAAGTATCGTCTGGCGTAAAAACGCTTTTGGATATTTTGCCAATGACTCAGGTAATAAAGGTGGCCCTAATCCGCCTTTGAGCGTCATACCGTGACAAGCGCCACAATCGTGTCGGAGTAAATGGAGCAAATCCGACTGACGCTCAGGCGATATCTCTTCGGCACTAACAGCCGGTAATAAAAAGAGGTTAAACTTGGCGATACAGGTCACGGCCCTTATCCCCCATGGTGGCGGGAGTTTGAAATGCACCCCGTAAAGCCAGTCTTCAAAACCGGACTTGAGACTTTCAAGCTCATCCGGCTCCTCGGATTAGTGACTTCTATCACTAAGTAGAGTATCTATCAATAACTCCTCTCATTAATTGTAGGAGTTTCCCCCCGATTCAATTTACTCCAAGAACTTTATAGTAAATCTCATAGCTGCTTGGATGAGTCTAAGTTGACCCCTTATCCCCATCTGGTGCAGGTGTTATTATTCCTGCTCCTTTTCCGGTCCTAAGTACAGTATCAGTCGGAGACTTGCTATCTGTTGTAGGTGCAATTATCTTGCCTGCACCCCCTCCTAAACTGAGTATCGTAGAAGTGGTGGTATCAGTCTCTGGTTTGCTGTTTGATGCGGGTTTCATTATTTCCCCTGCACCTCCTTTTAGCCTGAGTACCGTAGAGGTGGTGGTATCATTTAGGTATCCTGGAGCCATGCCATTGTTTAGAAATCCTTCAAACTCTGGGCTTAATTCTTCGACTCGTATACCTTTGATACCAGGATTCTCCCGATGGATTTTGTCATGGCAATGTAGGTGAACCAGCACAAGGTTCGTATATTCATCCTCACCTCCTAGATGTCGTGGATGTATGTGATGTGCTTCAATTAAATCTGTATTCGTGAATCTACATTTGCATATTGGACAAATCCCATCTTGTCTTTTTAGCATTTTTGCTTTAGATGGTGTGATGTTGCCATAGCCTTTGGAAAGCCGTTCCGCCCAATAGGCGGTATCACCATCATAATATGACCTATCGTAACCAACCTTAGCATAACTCCCCGTTCTTTCTTTGTGCTTGGAATATCCCTTGAGATATCTGACGATTTTTCTGTCTTTACCTTTGCCTACTATTTGAGCAAAAGTCCATTTTCTACCATTTACAGTGCCAAAATACTTATCTGCCACCCAGCGTTTGCTTTTCTTTGGGTGCCTACGACAAGCCCATTGGTACAATCTTTTCCACAATAAGTGGTCAAGTTTCCCGAGAGCCTCACTTGAATGCACTGTTTTATAATAGTTAGCCCATCCCGATATTTTGGGTTGAAGTATTGCAATTAATTGCTCAGGGGTTGCTGCTTTTAATTTCCAGATAGTATCACCAATCACTCGGTAATGACCTTTTATCTTTTCTTTGGATGGTTCGACCCGTATTACATGCGTTGCTTTAGCCCGTCGTTGTTCCGTGGGGGTACCGTTCAACAGTTTTAGCTTGTACGTTCCCTTAATTCGATTTTCATAATGCCGGATGTGATGTCCTAGAAAATCAAAACCCTCAGTCGAATGAACAATCTTGGTTTTTTCTTCAGATAGAGTTAATCCTCTAACTTCAAGCCATTTGCCTATAAATCTTTTGGATTCCTCTATAACCTCTTTTTCCTCATGGATTATTACAAAATCATCAGCATATCTCACTAAGTCTATCTTTAGAGATTTTCTGACTTTGTAGGTCATCTTTGCCCCTTTTTGAGTCCTTTCCGACTTCTTTTGAGATTTCTCTGGCTCGTTTTGAGCTTTCTTTATCTCCCCCTGGGGCTTCTTTGCCTTCAAAATCTTGGTTACTGTGCTGACAGTTGCTACACCAATTTTCTTTTTCCAGCCATCTATCCCACGCAAGTGTTCAATCAGGTCTGTCTCCATTTGGTCAAGGGCTATATTAGCTAATAGTGGCGATATGGTACCGCCTTGGGGCGTTCCCATATTGGTTTGATTATATTCGGATTTCTCCATATAACCAGCCTTTAGCCATCTTTTTACTATCGGTCGGAAGTGTTGCAGAGGCAAAAGTTTTCGCGCGCGAAAACTTTTGCCTCTGCATCAATTTGCGATGCTAGAAATTTGTGGTCAATGTTGTCAAAACAGCCTTTTATGTCAGCATCAAGAACCCACTTTTGTTTTTTGAGTAATGCCCCCGTAATTTTTTCAATTGCGTCGTGGCATCCCATGGCTGGTCTAAATCCGTAACTTGCTGATTCAAACTTCGCCTCGTAAAATGGTTCAAGTGCAATTTTTGTGACTGCTTGCATTGCCCTGTCCTTAATGGTTGGTATCCCCAGTGGTCTAAGTTTCCCATTTGCTTTCGGGATGTAAATTCGCTTAGCCGGCATAGGTCTGTATTTATCCCACCCATTATGGATTGTGTCTAACATATCCTTGACTAAAGCCATCTTCTGTCTAGGCGTTTTGACTCTAACTCTATCTACTCCTGCGGTGCGTTTTCCTTTGTTTTCCGTTGTAACGGTTCGCACTGCTAAAAGCGTTGCATAATACGAGTTTTGCAATAGGTACATTAAGCTTTTTGCCTTTCTGTACCGACCTGATTTTGTAGCTTTATAAATTCTCTTTTGCAAATTGAACACAAGCTGACGCACTTTGCCCCAAATGAGTTTGTCCCAATCCCACCTTGACATAACAGATTCGATACTTTCGTATCTCGGTTTGTCACAGTGAGATACGGGAACCCACTCAGGGTTCGGGTATTGCCAAAGAATGCTCATAATTTTTAAGTTAGCCTTATCGGTTACTATCTATCGGTTGCCCGATAGAATTTGCTCAATTAAATTCATAACTCAATTATTCCGAGAGTGAGTCAGCATATCCAGTTTCCCCCGATGATGGTTTCAACTGGCTTTGGCTTACCACTCTATCCTACCCGATGCTGTCGCTAAGTGTTTGCACACTCCTCTTGCGCTCCTGCAAGTGACATATACATCGTTTTTGCTCGTTTCTCTTATATGTTTACCTTTGGACTTAGGTTATACTCACTAATCGGATGTGTATCGGACAACGCATATAGGTACCTTGCCCCTATATACCTACTAACCTTTTACCCCGGGGGGTTATTAATTACCGACCTTACAAATATATCCATATCCATAACGCTTGCCCTTTTGAGACTTTGAACCCTTGCACTGGCGATGCTGCTACCGGAGTTCTACTTTCTAGCCGCTGCCTAGCTAGGCGAATCCATTCACACCATATAAGAAATTTTACATTAAGGCTTTGTTTTAATTGACATTCGTCAACGAATTAGGCCAAACGAGTCGCACCAAGATAATTAATAGTTTCATTAAACGCTAAGAACGTCAATAAACATCATGCGTCGTGTTATAAATATTGAATTTGCCTGTTGGAGTAACTAGCCAAGGACCTTTAATCACTTGTTTCAATGTACGAGTCTTATCATCTATAATGACAATCGCCGATTCCTGAGCTTCACCACTCCAGACTGAAAACCAAACTTCATCACCTGCTTTATTATATTCAGGTTGCACCACACGTTTTGGTCCTTCACCGATAGCAGCCCATTCTGCAATAGGCAAAATCTCATAGCCTTTTTCCAGATTATCAATGTCAAACACGGCAACACTTTGGCTAGTCTGAGTAGAGGGGTTCAACGGGGTATCGAGATAGAGATTCTTGGACTTAGGATGAGTTTTTATGAACAAAGAAGCACTGCCTTGCCCTTTGAGCATCCGTACTACTTTCCAAGCTGAATCAGGATGGTTGACAGGATCAGTACCGATGAGTGCAATCTGATCATCGCCTAAATGACTGGTCGCCCAGACGGGACCATACTCAGGATCGATGAAATTAGCACCCCGTCCCGGATGAGGAATCTTACCCACCTCAATCATCGCTGCGAGTTTATCTTCTTTGGAGTCAATGACGGCGATTTTGTTGGATTTATTGGCCGCTGACATGAAATAGCGTTGCGTAGAATCCCAACCGCCATCATGTAGAAAGCGGGCAGTATCGATGCTGGTGATCTTCAAACTGGTTAAATCTTCATAGTTGACCAGTAAAACTTTGCCGGTTTCTTTGACATTGATGATGAATTCAGGATGTTCATGAGAAGCGACAATAGCGGCAACGCGAGGTTCTGGATGGTATTCTTGAGTACCTACAGTCATCCCGCGAGTGGAGGCTATCTTTAATGGTTCCAAGGTATCACCATCCATAATGACGAACTGGGGCGGCCAATAAGTCCCAGCGATGGCATATTTATCTTCCCACCCTTTGTACTTAGACGTTTCTACCGAGCGTGCTTCTAGGCCAACCTTAATGCTAGCAACATTGTCTGGTTTTTCCATCCACAAATCAATGAGATTAACCTTGGCATCGCGCCCAATCACATAAAGATAACGCCCCGATGCTGACGGACGGGAAATATGCACAGCGTAGCCAGTCTTGACGATATTAATGACTTTCTTAGTGTCACCATCAATCAGTGCAACTTTACCAGCATCACGTAAGGTGACAGAAAAGATGTTTTCGATATTATAATCGTTCATCTTCTGGGTAGGGCGCTCTTCGGGGGGGACAATGACTTCCCAATTTGCCTTCATCTCCTTTATGCCGTACTCTGGCGGTATGGGTGGCTCATGTTGTATGTAACGCGCCATCAGATCAACTTCTTCTGGGGTTAATTCACCTGATGTCCCAAAATTGGGCATCCCCCCGGGTGAACCATAATTGATAAACACCTTGAGATAAGGTGTCGATCTTTGTTGTGTAATATCTGGCGTTAAAGGTTTACCCGTTGCCCCTTTACGCAACACACCGTGACAACCTGCACAACGTTCAAAGAAAATTTGCTTAGCCTTTTCAAATTCAGTTTCCGAGATAGACGGTGCCCCGGGTGTGATAATCATCTTGAGGGCACCCGGTTCTACAGCACTCGGCGCACCTTCATATTTTTTTTCCACGGGGAAATTTTTTCCAACCACACCCGCTTTATATTTTTGATCCCCTTGTTGGTTGGGTTCGGCTGCAATTGCAGTACCAACCATTAAGGACAGTGCAGATAGTGCAACTGTACCGGACATATTTCGTAGCGTTAGTTTCATAAGTTAATGCTTTCTCCTCTATTAAAAATGATCAATTATCGCCGTATATATATAATATAGTCAGGCTGGCGATTGCCTTGACTTAAGTCAATTGCGTCAACCGCGCATACAACAGTGGCAATTCCCTTGGCAATTCAGAGGGATTGCGGATAACCACATAACTGTTAGTCCCAAAAATGTGAGGCAGATAATCACTCGCCTTTTCATCAATCGTCACGCAAAACGGTTGCAACCCAAGTTTGCGGGCTTCATGTAAAGCCATGCGAGTATCTTCTACCCCGTAACGCCCCTCATATTGATCTAAATCGTTGGGCTTACCATCTGTCAGCAATAATAAGAGAGGTTGAGAAACTTTTTGTTGACTCAATAAGGTGCTGGCATGGCGGATAGCAGTCCCCATACGAGTATAAAAGCCCGGCTTAATCGCCTGAATACGACCACGCACTGTCGCATCATAGCTTTGTTCAAAGGTTTTTATCGTATGAAATCGGACATGACTGCGGTGGCGGGATGAAAACCCATACATGGCAAACTGATCACCCGTCGCACCAAGGCTCTCAGCAAAGAGAAATAGACTATCTCGAATAATTTCAATCACCCGTGCTTTATTATTAACCCACGCATCTGTAGATAGAGATAAATCAGCCAATAATAAACAAGCTAAATCCCGACTACCTCCCCGAAAATCACGATAGAGCCCCCTTTCAGCACTCACACGCCCAGAGTGGCGTTCGGTAACATGTAGTAGATAAGCATCCAAATCTATTTCACTACCATCTTGTTGTCCTTTATGCCAGACTCGCTTAGGGATTAAGGCCTCAAATTGGCGGCGTAAATGGTGGGCGGTACGCTTTAAGTTAGATGGAAGTGCCACTGGTTGTGCGGTAGTAGCCAGCATGGGTTGAAGACAACAATAATCAGGGCGCAATTGTTGCATTTTATAGTCCCATTCTGGTAGCAAAATGCCCTCTCCCAACGGCGTATCATCATACGCTGGCGCGGGCAAGTCCAGATCAAAACGCAGAGAAGTCTTTGCTGGCTTGTTATCCCGTGCGACACTGACCATATCCATATCATCTAGGGCCTTTTTAGCCGCCTCAGTATCTTCCTCGTCATCGGTGCAGCGATCAACTTTGGTGTAGTCCGCCATAGAAAACAGGCTTTCTAGGCGAAAGGCTAATAAACCTTTATTACCATCCGGCATTTCCGTGCGTTCCCCGCGACGGCGGCGTTTATCATCGACCGTTTCGCTGCCTGATTGCTTGGTCGTTGCGTCATCATCACTGACAGTGACATCACTGCTGGTATTGATAGGTGGCGAGGGATGGAGCCATAGAGGTACTGGTTGAGCTGGGCGTTTTGCGGCGGGTAATTCTGCCACACTGCCCGGCTGGCGCAAGGCTTGTTGAATAGCCTGCTCAGCCGCCGCCTCATCAGGGGGCAAATGCCTCAATTCAGGACGTAAAGCCAATAAAGCCTCTACAAGGCGCTCATAACGGGGCTGTAGTCCCGGAAAGCGATGGAGCGTTTTTTTTGTAAGTTCTTGATTTAATTCAAACCAAGGTAAGCTATGATCAATATTCCCCGCTGCTAGGGCAGCCAGCCATAAATATAAATCACGATTAAGGTTTTTTTTTGGAAACCAATCAATACGTGCTGGCAATCGCAAAAGTTCCGCATCCCGCCAGCATAATTCGACTTGTTGATGAGTCCCGGCAATACGGTGCAACCAAGTACGCCGCGCACCGTGCGCCGTCGCCGTAGTCGCTTCTACCCGCAAACCGCCATCTCCGCCTAGCGCACGAAATAATACGCCTACGGCTTTACTGATTTCTGTTAATTCAACAGCCGCTTGCGGATAATGGGTAGCCGCAGCGCGTGTGATGAGGCGGTGCCAGAGTTGACCGACGTGTTCTTCCATTTATTTTATTACAACCAAGGTGGCTCTGAAAAATACAAAAATGGATTTGTGACACGAATTCCATTCTTATCATAAGGATTCTTCAATGTCGCAACAATTTGTGTTGATTTTTTCGGCTTTAACTTATTTGAATAATAATTTAATGACTTTGACAGACTATCGTCATTATATTTCACTTCAATCAATTCTTCCAAAACCCCCTCTTTAATGATGACAAAATCGATCTCCCTTCCTTCCTTGTCACGGATATAACGTAATTCACAGCGATAGCCTTCATAATCTTCTAAATAATGTAACCTTTTTAGCAAAGTGGTTGCTATCAGATTTTCAAATCGTGCGCCTGGCTCATCAACGGTATCAGCATTATCAAAAAAATAGACTTTAGGTGGTTTCAGAATAGCGCGAGGTATGGATCGCGTATAAGGTAGCACCCGAAATATCAAATACATCCGCTCAAGTACTTCTAACCAAGATTTTGTGGTTTGTGGAGCAACTTGTAAATCTTGTGCCAGATTGGACAGTACCACCATTCCGCCAACTCGTGTCCGTAGTAATTCCAAAAATAGTGAAATACCTTGTATATTCTTGATGGGTTCTAGATCACGGATATCTTCGCGTAAGACACGATCAAAACGTTCCCTTCTCCAACGCCTGCTCTCCCGTTTATCAGCACTGATAAACGGCTCTGGGAAACCGCCAATTGTCATCAGGCGATTAAAAATCTCTTGTTTATCAAATTCGGGCGGCGCTTCGTCTAGCGTAAACGGGTGAAGCCGCCAATAATGATAGCGTCCCAATAAAGAATCGCCACCACGACGATAAATATCAAGCCTAGCAGAACCCGTGACGAGAATGGAATGTTCATTTCCTATTATGTCGTAAATACCTTTGAGCCAGCTTTTCCAGCGGAAAAATTTATGAAGTTCATCAAATATGAGTAAATGATCATCGTGCGACCATTTTTGCTGTAAAATATTTTGACGATCTTCATCGTAATCGTTAAACTTGGCCCTGTACATCACTCACCCCGAAGGATGGAACACTGCCCAAGACCAGTCTTCAAAACTGTACGTGAGACTTTCGCGCTCATACAGCTCCTCGGCTTAGCTTCATCCTGTTGCTAAGTAACATATTTCAATAACGTGTTACAAATTGTGCGTATGGCCTTTTAGACCAAAGTCTGCTATGCCCAAGAACATTACTGCTTTAGCTGACTGATTACTAAGGTAAGCTCGTAAATGTTAATTACTACGCTTATCCCCAACCTACTGTTATCAAGTAGGTCATTTCAGATTTCGTACAGGAGGAGTTTTCTGTTTCTTATCCTCATTGCTGTGGGTTTCTTTCGGTGTTGTGTCCTTGTCCCTACTTATTATCCCTGGGCACATTTCCCAATCTAAGTATCTTTGAGCTACCTTTATTCATTTCAGGCCCCTTTCTCATCTTAGCTATATCGGGGTATTTTGCCTCAACTTCTGGTGATACAAACACACCTTTCTTAACTAGCTCATCATACTCTCTTGTACCCTTACACAGTTTCCGCTTTTGTTTCCCATATTCTCTATGAATCTTGTCATGGCAGTGAAGGTGCAATAAGACCATGTTCTCGAATTCCCACAGTCCCCCGTATTGGCGGGGCTTTATGTGATGGGCTTCGGGCAAGTCTTCATTCGTTAATGCACATTTACACACCGGACATAATCCATCTTGTCTTTTCAGCAATTTAGCTTTA
>JSZA02000127.1 GCA_000785145.2 Candidatus Thiomargarita nelsonii | reverse complement strand
TAAATCCGTTGGCTCAGCCAGTGGCGCATCACTGGCAATCGCAATGATTGAGGGATCAAAACGAAACAGGGGATGATTTAAGCTCGGACGATGTACTTCAATTTTTGGAAAGCGTTCATGTTTAAAGCCTTCAACCAATATCAAGTCTAATTTGTCTTGATCTAATTGTGCTAATAGTTGTTCTAAATCAGGCTCCTCACGTTTTTCGTCCATTTCTACCATCAAAGCCTACTCTTGCTACTCTTGCTAGCGAGGGTTTAATATTAAAGTATGGCAACGAATTTATCTGGACAAATCTCTAAATATGGGCTAATATTGAAAAAAAAACTATTACTCATCATTGAACTAATTATGTCAACTAAACCTAGTGTCTATAAAAACGCCTCAAGGAAAGAATATAAACTCACCAACGAGCAGCGCAATATCTACCGGAAAATCTCTCAAGAATCCAGAGAAGCCAAAAGGCGTGCTTCGCTCGGTTTTTTGTCCAGTATCCATTCAATCAACACGCCACGGCTTGAGCCAAACCAGTTAATGCCACCGTTGGAATCCAATGGGCTTACAACTCTGAGCCTATTCAGCGGCGGTGGCGGATTAGACTTGGGCTTTGATAAAGCCGGATATACCCATCAAGGCGCGTATGAATTGATACCTATTTGTGGCAAAACCTTAAAAAGCAATCGGCCGAACTGGATTGTTCATAGTGGTCCTGAAAATGGGGACGTTAGCAAGGTGGTTTGGCAAGACTATATCATAGATGTTATCCACGGTGGTCCCCCATGCCAGCCTTTTTCTATTGCCGGGCAACAGGCTGGCCAAAATGATGACCGGAATATGTGGGGTGAATTTATAAGAGCAGTCAACGCACACAGGCCTAAATCTTTTGTTGCTGAAAATGTCTTAGGCATACTCAATCCCAAATTTAGTGGCTTTGTTCAAAAGTATATATTGGATAAGCTCCCGGATTACCATATTCACATTTTTGAACTTAATGCTGCCGACTTTGGTGTCCCTCAACAGCGGCGACGTGTATTCTTCGTAGGCTTTCGTACCAAGGCGGCTTTTAAGTGCTTTCAAATTCCAAAACCCTCTCATAGATGGAAAAAAAGTCCCGATGACCTATTTGAGGATACTTTAGCTAAAACGATGGGAGTTCGAGAGGCATTAGGTTTGGCGGATACGGGTTATGATGCTTTGGCACCAACTTTAAGAAGCGCATTCACGGGAAAAAGAAATACAACTTCGGTGTTGAATAGTAGCGCTGGACAGAAAGCTTGGGGGAATCTAGGGATATGGCCCAATGGTGTACAAGCTAATCGAGAAAAAGCCTCTGCTTTTCCGGCAAAATACGATCATTTTCGATTGTCAGTACAAGATTGTGCTTTGTTGCAAGGATTCCCGGAATATTGGCGTTTTGCGGGTGCTGTTTATCAGGTGTTAGGCCAAATAGGTAATTCAGTTGCTCCTCCGGTTGCCTATCAAGTTGCGAAAGCGGTGGCTTTTGCTCTCGCGGGCAAACAGCATCATCTTTGATAGATTTCATTTATATTGCTTGACCAAATCTCTAAGATGTCTGGCATGATTGTCAGTTATTTTTTCCCAGTCAGAAAAGTAACTTGCCGGTATATGAGGATTGTTTAATGTGCTTCCTCTTTCAATGAGATATTTAGCCCGATCACTTAAAATCTCTAGCATCCGATTGTGACTATAACCACCTTTCACATCTTGCCGTTCAAAATACTTGTCCTTTTTGTACTGCATTTTCTGTATTCGTCTAGCATCGTGATATGAATAGATCTTTTTCTTACCACAAATTTGATCTAGATCATATAGAGTTAGCTTTTTAGAGATTATATCAGCAAGCTCAAAATCAGGGCGTATATATTCGGCTTTCTCCTCAATCCATGGTGCCATCATACTTGGACTTCCATATTTGTAATAAACGTCTTCCCCTTGATAAAAACCAAAGAGCCAGTGTTTCCCTTGCCATTTTTCAATATGATCAGGGCCAAAATCCCTTACGGTTGTAACAGAACCTTTTGAAGTTGTTTTTAATTCAAATGGGATATTATTCCCCTCCAATTCAAGGAATGCATCAACACCAGACCTTCCTTCAGATGTATCCTTAACGAGTTTGAATAACTCGATCATTTCTCTTTCTCTATAATCATCTTGAAAATAATTTTTCATTGCTCATTTTTGTGTTTTTGTATTTGGGAAAAAATGTCTTTTTGAAAATCAGTGGAAAATTCATAAATTAAACGTTCCACCTTATAACCGGTGCGTAGGACGCACCCTACTCTTCAATGCCATATCGTGCCGACCATGTAGGGTGGATTAAGCGATAGCGTATCCACCTTAATTTATAGTTTAATCAGGTGGATACACTCCGCTTAATCCACCCTACATGTATGTTTTTTTGCGAGGTGGATACGCTACGCTTAATCCACCCTACATGTATGTTTTTTTGCGAGACTTAATGGCATTGACCCTACTCTTGCTGTAGTTAGAATATTTTTAGTCCAGCCGTTCCTCAATAAACGCGACAATCAGCTCTGGCTGATTCATATCTAGCACCGGTAAATCCGTTGGCTCAGCCAGTGGCGCATCACTGGCAATCGCAATGATTGAGGGATCAAAACGAAACAGGGGATGTTTTAAGCTCGGACGATGTACTTCAATTTTTGGAAAGCGTTCATGTTTAAACCCTTCAACCAATATCAAGTCTAATTTGTTTTGATCTAATTGTGCTAATAGTTGTTCTAAATCAGGCTCCTCAAGTTTTTCGTCCATTTCTACCATCAAAGCCCACCGTTTGCGAGAAGCGACTAACATCTGGTCTGCACCGGCTTGACGGAGACGGTAGCTATCTTTGCCGGGGTGATCGATATCAAATTTTTTGTGGTGAGTATGTTTAATCATGCCTATGCGTAGGCCCTTAGCTTTGAGCAAGGGTATGATTTTTAACAATAAGGTCGTTTTACCGGTGCCGCTGTAGGCGACAAATCCTAAAATTGGAATTTTTGTCATTTCATTTTGTACAAGATAAATCTTGTACTCCGGAATAATTATTAGCGAAGGTATTGTGTTGTTCAGGCGTGTTGATATTTAAAAAGGTGTCGGGAGAAAAATTTGCCCGTGCCAATTTTTGTTTGGCTAGAAAACGATGTATGCTACGCCCGCCCGTTTCTAAAAATGCTAATAATTCGGCTAATAAAGGGCGCTTAAATAGGGAAAATACGGGGTGCATACGCTTGCCATCATCAGCAACGCTCACATCGGCATTGGCTTGAATCAAGCAAGTGTATAAACGCTCGGCTAATTGCGGACTTAATAGCGGCGAGTCACAAGGAACAAATAATATATAGTCTGTTTGTGCTTTGTCTAAGGCGGTTGCCATGCCGGCGAGGGGTCCATCATAATGTCCAAAAGTATCGTGCAGCACGGGGCAGTTACCCAGTTGTGCGTATTGTTCGAGATTGCGATTGGCACTGATGATGAGTTGGCCGACTTGGGGGCGTAGGGTGGCAATGACATATTCAACTAGATATTTGCCATTGAGTGGCATCAGTCCTTTGTCCAGTCCACCCATACGAGTGGCGCGTCCGCCGGCGAGGATAACGCCTGTGATGTTAGTTATCAAGGGATTTATGGTTTCTAAACCTCAGAGGTTTTTAAAATCTCTGAGGTTTGGGAGAAGGGTTATTCAGATGATTTAGGATCAAGCACTTCAAAAACAGAATCCGTCATAGATTTGATTTTAGGATGTCTTTCCAAAAAACTCTTGGTCAAAACCTCCCTGGTTTCAGGGGGTACTTCTAAGGTTAAGTTGGCAGCCGATGCTATGTTGATAAAATAAACTAAAGCGGCGCCAAATAATTCAACGTTGTCTTCACATACGCCAGACAAAACAATCTCGTCATTTTCATCCCCATTCAATCTGAGTTTCCAACCTGTGATGGCATCAAAGCCGATTTCATGCACTAATGTCACACTGGAAATTTCATTGAAGGGTAGTCGCGTGGCTGAACCGGTTAAATTACGCCAACTGATTGATGAACCGAGTAAGTTCTTCCAAATAATTGATTTATCAGTTAATACCAGTCCTCTTAAGCCAGAAGTCACTTTTCCCGTGTCAAAATAAAAGTAATAACTTTCGTCGCTGTGACGCTCATTTTTGAAAAGTTTGTTTCTCGTTTGAGCATCAAGGTTATTTTTAAACTTCAAATTCAAATCACTGAAAAAATGAGTGGAAAGCACCGTTTTGAAATTGTTATCTCCTTGAGTAAACAGAATATCACGTTTTTCAAAAATGGAGGTTGTCAGCTTGCTTAACAATTCGTTATCCGTTTGTGATAACTTAAAACGCTTGTCATACTTAGAAAAACAGGCATCTAGCAATTGCAAGTTTTTGATGGGATCACCTTGATCAACATGTTTGTCGCTGCACAATGTCACCCAACCGGCTAAAATAGCCACCTCTTTGTCTGGCACTGTTAGGCTCACCATTTCTGGTGAATTTTTATTGAAATTGATGAAATGAATCATTGCCGAGACTAGGGGGATGATAGCCTCGTCTGGCACACCTGATAACCGGATATCGTTGTTTTCAAGGTTGTTCAGGCGTAGTTTCCATCCCGTCAAGGATAATCCTCGTTCATAAAGGAGTGTGATGCTTTTAATGTTATCAAAGGCTAGACGCTTTGGTTCACCCGTGATATTTTTCCAAATCAGTGATTGATCAGTGAGCGCAAATCCCCGTGAATGTGAAAATACACGACCAGTGTCATAGTAAAAATGGTATTTCTCCTGAGCCTTACGCACTTTGGAGAACAGCTTAGCATCATCGGTTGGATGCATTTTAAAGTGTTGTGCAAACTCAAATTGCAATTCTCTCAAGGAGTGAATTTTGAGTACGCTTTGGACATTTCGATAAATCTCTTCTGATGAAGTCAATTCATTCGCTGTCAAGACTTGTTTCATCAAGTTATTAAATAGGGCTTGATCCTCCGCTGAGGCTTGTTTGGAGGCTGCCGCTAAACATTTATCCATCTCTTGCAAGGCACTTCGGTATTCTCCCTTATCCATCAAGGTTTTCATGGATTCTGAGTCACTACACGTTGATGCAAAAGGCGCATT
Organism: Candidatus Thiomargarita nelsonii; assembly: GCA_000785145.2. Lineage (GTDB taxonomy): Bacteria > Pseudomonadota > Gammaproteobacteria > Beggiatoales > Beggiatoaceae > Thiomargarita > Thiomargarita nelsonii_B. The sequence goes on along the minus strand of JSZA02000127.1, from coordinate 16,658 downwards.
TAAGGGTAGCAGTGCTAAAGCAAGGCATAATGATCGACTGAAAGACATATTTTGTATTCTCCGTTTTGTGATTATGACGTGCATAATGTAAAGGCTTTTGGCAAATTAATCAATAGACTTGTCCCTTATTTAGGAGTCCAAAATAAATTTTGGACTCCTAAATCGTAATTGTTTTACATGCCGTTAGGCATATTAGCAGATTTTGGTCCGGAGTCCAAGATTTATCTTGGACCTTAATTTAAAAACAACCGATAGGCAGGATTTTCGCTTTCATCCCAATAGGGATAGCCCAATTTATCTAAAAACGTTTGAAACTCAGTCAGTTGGGCATCTGCTACTTGTATGCCGACCAATACTCGCCCGTAAGCGGCACCATGATTGCGATAATGAAATAAACTGATATTCCAGCGCTGCCCCATTTTGGTTAAAAAATGCAATAATGCCCCTGGACGTTCAGGGAATTCAAAACGATAGAGACGCTCATTCAAAAGATGTGGCGTATGTCCACCGACCATGTGGCGAATATGGGCTTTTGCTATTTCATTATCTGTCAAATCGACGACGGAATAAGCCTTTTCACGTAACTTAGCAATGACTTTGTCTTTTTCCGCAGCGGCATCGCTTAAACGTAATCCGGCAAACACATGGGCTTGTTCATCATGGGCATAACGATAATTAAATTCTGTGATAACACGTTGCCCAATGGTATGACAAAATTGACGGAAACTGCCAGGGCGTTCAGGAATTGTCACGGCAATTAAGGCTTCGCGCCGTTCACCGATTTCGGTGCGTTCTGCCACATAGCCCAAGCGCTCAAAATTCATATTTGCGCCACTGGTGATAGTCACTAAATGCTGTCCGCTACACTTTTCTCGTGCGATGTATTGCTTTAATCCGGCTAAACCCAGTGCCCCTGCTGGCTCCATAATGGTGCGCGTCTCATCAAAAATATCTTTAATCGCGGCACAAATTTCATCTGTTGTCGCCAACAGCACTTCATCAACATGGCTACGGGCAATCTCAAAGGGCAATTTGCCCACCTGTCGCACCGCGACACCATCGGCAAAAATGCCCACTTGAGGTAGGATTACTCGCTCATCGGCTTTGAGGGCGGCATGTAGGCAGGCAGCATCAGCGGGTTCTACGCCTATCACTTTGATTTCAGGACGTAAATATTTGACATAAGCCGCTATGCCAGCAATTAAGCCGCCCCCGCCGACGGGGACAAATATCGCGTCTAATTCTCCGGTATGTTGTTGTAAAATTTCCATGCCGATGGTACCTTGCCCGGCAATCACTTCGACATCATCATACGGATGCACATAAGTCAAGCCACGTTGTTCAACCAAATGTTGGGCATGTTTACTGGCATCATCATAAGTGGTGCCATGCAATATCACTTCTCCCCCATGACGCCGCACCGCCGCGACTTTAATTTCAGGGGTGGTTTTTGGCATGACAATGGTGGCGGGTATGCCTAATTTTTCCGCTGACAATGCAATGCCTTGTGCATGATTACCCGCAGAGGCGGCGATGACTCCTTTAGTCAAGCTTTCTTGAGGTAAATTGGCGATTTTGTTATAGGCGCCGCGTAATTTAAAAGAAAAGACGGGCTGCCTGTCTTCCCGTTTTATCAATATATGATTGTTAAAACGTTGTGACAGATTTGTGGCATAATCCAGTCGTGTTTTTTCTGCCACGTCATAGACGCGAGCTTGGAGGATTTTTTTGAGGTATGTACTTTCAAGGTTCATTTTATTTTAAATATGAATATTAGTTTTTTCACTCTGTTAATTTTAATTGTTTGGCTACCTTTGCCCTATGGGAGTAACAATGCTTGGGCGTGGGCTCTGATGGAAGTTTGGATATTTAGTTTAGCACTATTTTGGTTATGGCAACATCTGCGAGGCAAAGCTCAGTTGAGTCCAGTTTTTTATAAGGCGATCCCCATTCTGGTGATCTGGATAGTCTGGCTCATTTATGTCACTTTCCAAATTATTCCTTTGCCTTATTTTTTGGTTGAGTTGCTTTCTCCACAAGCCGCTGAGGTTTATGCTTTTACAAATCCAAGCTTCATTACTCTATCTGTCGATTCGTACAGTACGGGCGTTGGTTTGCTCAAAAGTCTCAGTTATGTCTTGCTATTTACTTTGACTTTGTTGATGGTTAATAATCGTACTCGTTTACTCTGGGTGGCTTATGTTCTGGTATTCAGTGGCGTGTTCCAAGCGGTTTATGCCACTTTAATGACTTCTTATGGATTAGAGTATGGCGCTTTTTTCCATGAAAAAATTCATAACCGGGGACTGGCAACGGGTACTTTTATCAATCGCAATCATCTGGCGGGTTATTTGGAGATGTGTCTGTCCGTCGGGATTGGCTTGCTGATTGCCCAATTAGGTCAGGGCGCCCAAGATACTAACTGGCGTGAACGAGTCGTTGGCGTGTTGGCTTGGATATTGAGCCCAAAAATGCTTCTTCGCTTGTCTCTCGTGTTTATGGTTATTGCCTTGGTCATGACTCGCTCCCGCATGGGCAACACGGCTTTTTTTGCGAGCATGATGATTGCAGGGGCTATCGCCTTGCTCTTGTCCCGACATGCTAATCGTGCAACGGTCATCTTGTTAGTCAGCCTGATTGTGATTGATATATTTATTGTGGGCAGTTGGTTTGGGCTACAAGAGGTGAAAGAGCGTCTGGTGGAGACCAATATGACGACTGAGGCACGCGATGAGGTCAATGTTGATATTCTTCCCTATTGGCAGGATTATTTTTTGACGGGTTCAGGGCTGGGGAGCTTTTATACGACTTTCCCCCGTTATCAAAGCCCTAAAGTAGAGGGCTATTATGATCACGCACATAATGATTATTTGGAAGTGGCGACAGAGACGGGTATTATTGGCTTGTTGCTATTGGCTATGGCTGTTTTGTTAACGATTGCGGTGGTGTTGGATACTCAGTATCGTCGCCATAGTCCTTTGAATAGAGGTATTGCCTTTGCGGCGACGATGGCGATAATGGCTCTGCTGATACATAGCACCGTCGATTTTAATCTGCAAATTCCCGCCAATGGGGCCACTTTTATGTTAATTTTAGCGTTGGCTTGGGTGGCGCGTTATTTACCGAGGAAAAGGACTCATGATTCCAAACTGCCTTCCCGCTTGGCAAAAAATGTGACGCTGAGTTTTATGGCTGTTTTGATATATCTTATTTATGTGGCGGCTAGTTGGGGTTTAGGAGAAACAATTGGTGTGCAGGTACGGGAGTACGTGGCAAAATGGCAGAAACAAGGAGTCGAACAATCTGAATGGAATATGGTCCGTAAGGCGGGTGTTGATGCTTTGCAATTTGCGCCAAACAGTGCTGATTTAATGATGACAATGGGGCATATCTATTTTTGGCAACCCAGTAATGGTAGTGAGAAACAACGTTCATTTCAACAAGCATTGGATTATTTCTTAAAAGCGGTTGAAAAAAGACCAACGAGCCCCTCTATCTGGGGAGAAGTTATTCGCTTCAAACATTCTTTGCAACAATATGACGCGGAATTTTTTGCGGCATTTGAAAATCTTGCGGTTTATGGTCTTGGCTCTCCTTTCGCACAAGATATAATCGCAAAAGTTGGCTTAGCGACTTGGTATAAATTACCAAACAATCTACAACCCCATCTGATTGCTACAATAGAGCGGCAGATGCAAAAAGAACCAGACGAGACTCTTCAACATATAAAAATGTATCGGCGTGAATGGGTGATCTGTGCAGATAGTAGTGGTCAACAAGCAGAATTGGTTGAATTTTGTCAACAGTTGTTGCAACTAAAATAGGAGTCCAAGATTTATCTTGGACGTGTCAAAAAAAATCCTATTTCTTAAAGAAATAGGATTTTTCATACCAGATGACGTTTAAGAATTCTTACACCATTCCGAACAAAGTGCAGGTTCACACTGTACAACTTCGTTACAAGCGGGGTTTGGTGTGTTTGGAGTCACCGTATCAGGGCATTTAACCAAACTGGAACAATTACGTCCAGCCAAACAAACTTCCATACAAGTCGACCCCCCCGTTATTATTGGACGTCCTCCAGAAGTATGGTGATAGGGAAAGAAAAAGTAATCCGGCTGACTAATCTCGCCAGGATCAGAGGGCTCGAAGGATGCCACCATTGTCGTCGTACGATCAATGTCTGAGTCCTTACCGGCAATATCTTGCGTCATCTGAGCGAATATTTCGTCTGCCGTTTTTGGAACCAGTTTTTGTACAGGCGGTTCATATATCTCCCCAGCCAGTGCGGCTGCCACTGCACGGGCAATTTCTGTCGCCTGATCAGGAAACTCTTTTGCCAAAGTAGCGGCAATATCAGCCGCCGCATCAGGGAACCGCTTAGCGAAACTTGCAGCAATCGCAGGTACTTTATCAGGGTTCTGTTTAGCAAGAGATTTTACAGCCAAAATGGGATTTACAGTACTGATAATATTAGCTTGTGCATAAGGTAGCCAAAAACTATCATCAGCCTGTGCATAGCCTGCTAACAGGCTAATAAGCAACACAGAAAATATTTTGAAAAATGTTTTGTTCATATTTTGAGTCTCCTCGTTGTACTACTTCAGACGATTTGTTGGCCTCACAATAACAACATGGCCATCAAAATAACCCTCTTCAAGATAAGAATAACTGAGCGGAAGAAGACCTGCATGAAGCACTCTATCGCCCGCATCTAAGATGCCGTTGTTATTAGCATCGTCAGAAAGGGCAGCAATGTGCTGAAATTGTTTCTTACCAGGATATCTAACCGCCAGAAAATCACCCGGGCGGACATCTGTCCCCCATGTCAAGGTTTTAGTCGGCACACCGCCATCGGCTAAATCAAACTCGCCTTGTTTGGGCAATTTATTCACTAACATTGCCACATTATAGTTTCTCCTCAGTCGTTTGCCTTTCCATTTGCCATAAGCGGTTACCAAGACATCTGCACAATCTGAGCCAATATGATTATCACTCTGATAAGTGACTGAACCGAACAGAGCCGGTACGTTAAAAAAGCTTGTCAGATAACCCAGATATCCATCCTTTTCTCTAATCGAGACTCGAAAAACTTTTGGAGACAAGCCCTTTTGATTTGAGTCTTCAATGCCCGGCGATTTTTGGATGATTTGATCATCGGTTTCAATTTCTACTTGAAACCAGAAACTGCCAAGCTCCTTTTGATACAATAGAGACACAACCACGTCTCTCGACCAAGGATTTTCAGGCAAGCCAGTGCTCGCTTCAAAAGGCCGTATTTCCGACTGATCACGAAACTGGCTTATCTCTTGACGCTCATAATCAATTTTGTCAAAACCTTTCCATTTATAGGGATTGTCAGACAAAAAATGGTTGGCATTTTGATAAAACTGAGAAATATCAGGGAAAATCTGATACCACCGAATCGTCGCGCCTGGCACTTGAGCGACTTTTAATGTGATATCTTGCCCCTTTAAAGGATAAATGGCATTAACCGATTCCCAATTACCATTATCAATACGAGACAGAATCTCAACTGCGGTAACACTGCTGTTGGCTATAAAAAACAGCAAAATTGCAAATAAATAATGCTTAAATGACATAATAATTATTAACCCTCGTGTGATTAATAGTGACACAACGTCCAAGATAAATCTTGGACTCCTAGCCGTATCCTTGCAACATTCTCACATTTTTTATAACATGTCAAGGTCAAAAAAATTGGCATGGTGCAAATTATACGTTGGAGCACTCAGGAGTGCAAGGCGTACCGTCAGGAACAATCCCATCGCCTAACAGGGGCAACCATAAAGGATTGCCCCTACATGGTGATTTCTCGTAGGGGCAATCCCTTGTGGTTGCCCTGGGGCGTTGATCGCCTAACAGGGGCAACCATAAAGGATTGCCCCTACATGGTGATTTCTCGTAGGGGCAATCCCTTGTGGTTGCCCTGGGGCGTTGATCGCCTAACAGGGGCAACCATAAAGGATTGCCCCTACATGGTGATTTCTCGTAGGGGCAATCCCTTGTGGTTGCCCTGGGGCGTTGATCGCCTAACAGGGGCAACCATAAAGGATTGCCCCTACATGGTGATTTCTCGTAGGGGCAATCCCTTGTGGTTGCCCGATATGGCATTGACTGTCAGGAAATCCCCAACCATTTATGCGTTTGTAAACTCAATCGCCATTGTGGATGCGCCAAACAATAACGCAGGGCAAGTTGAGTATTAAGCTCGCGTTGTGGACCATCCATTGGCTGCAAAAAAAAATATTTAAAATCAAGTTTTTGATATTTATCAGGCGGAGCGTCAGGCTGTGGAAAGACTAATTTTAATTCATCTCCACTTTCTAAAACCAAGGGGGCTTTGGGGCTGACACAAATCCAATCTATCTCTGGCGGCGCGGGCAATGTGCCATTAGTTTCAATAGCGATTTCAAAACCGGCTTGATGAAAAGCCTCGATTAATGGCGTATCTAATTGTAATAAGGGCTCACCACCCGTACAAACCACATAAGGGCGGCCTGTTGATGGCCAAGTCGCTACCACTTTATCAACTAAAGCTTGAGCTGTTGCAAATTTGCCACCACCATCGATCCCAACAAAATCGGTATCACAAAATTGGCACACTGCTTTAGCACGATCATTTTCACGCCCTGACCACAAATTGCAACCCGTAAAGCGACAAAATACAGCCGCTCGCCCCGTGTGCAAACCTTCACCTTGCAAAGTATAAAATATTTCTTTTAGACTATAACTCATAAATAATGAAACAAAGCCATTTTATTCAAACCACTCGCGATGATCACCGCATTGCTTGGCTCTCTGCTTTAGCGATTACTATTCATATTGCCGAGAGTGCCCTGCCCAGTCCTTTACCGGGTGTTAAACCCGGATTGGCAAATGTTATCACAATTGCGGTACTCATTTTATTTGGCTGGCGGATGGCAGCATGGGTTAATTTACTGCGCGTTTTAGCGGCCAGCTTATTGATTGGCACCTTTTTATCACCTACCTTTATACTTAGCTTGAGCGGTGCCTTAGCAAGTACCCTCACACTGGCTTTGCTCAGTCAATTACCCGGACAAGGTTGTGGACCCATAGGATACAGTGTCGCAGCCGCGATGACTCATACATTGGCTCAATTTTGGATGGCTTATTGGCTGTTTATCGAACATGACGGATTATTTTATTTGTTACCGGTTTTAATGACAGCGGCATTGGTATTTGGTATCGTTAGCGGTATCATAACACTTGCTATATTACGCGAAGTAAATAAATGAATATCCTTATCCACTTAATACGATGGAGCATCAATATTGCGCTTACCGGCGTGCTTGGCTATAGTGCTGTGCAAATAATAATAATGTTAATCATCGGCACAACGCCCTTAGAGACTAACAAGCAGCATACTCGCTCCCGTCAGCAACAAGCACAAATCTCTACGCCAGCACTCAAGATTTCTCCACAAGCCTATATATTTGGTAAACCCAAACCAGATGAAACACAAATTGTCTCTCATACACCACCTGAGACTAAACTCAATTTAAAATTGCATGGTATTTATTATAGCTCAGATCCGACGATGTCCTATGCGATGATAGCGGCGGCTAATGGCAAAAGTACCTCTTATCGCCTGGGTCAAACTGTATCCACCAGTGGAGCGCTACTCCATGAGATTGACTCTCGACGGGTGATTTTGCTTAGAAATGGGCGCTATGAAACCCTACATATTATGGGTACAAAAGACAATCATTCACAAGAGAGAGCCGTCCCAACGAACGGTGCTGGAAAATTATTAGGTCAATACCAACGCCAATTACAGACGAACCCAAACAGTTTAATGAAATTAATGCGGATTTATCCAGTGAAACGAAGTGGACGATTTATAGGCTATCGCATCAAACAGGGCAAAGATGCCAGCCTATTGTCGCGCTTTAACTTACAAACGGGTGATATACTCACAACAGTCAATGGAGTAAAACTCGATTCCCCGCTCAAAGGCTTGGGACTGATACAACAATTGGCAACGGCTAACCAAATTAATCTGGAAATCTTACGCAATGGGCAAATCGTGCCCTTATTCTTTGTGGTTGAAAAGTCAACAACCCACTAAGCCCTTGGGGACTTAGCGGCTTTTCATCTTAGGATTTTAAGCCCAGTTGACCAAGCTAGGTGTTCACTCATAGGCACTCTGCGATGCTTCGCCAGTCGCGGACTCTGCGGCAAGTCATTAAATAGCTCTAAGGGTTTAAAGGCAGTGTGGCTTGCACACAAACCGTTCTATAACATTGCTGAGGTGAAACGAAGTAACTTCGCTCCGCGACGTTCATTTTACCCGCGCAAGCGGTGTCTGGTAACAGATATTAAAAGATAGAATAGGTGGCGATCTACAACCCGTTGAATTGAAATTTGATCCCGGTAGCAAAACCACGGGGACAAGAAGTTATTTTTGCCGCCAATTTGACCCATCGCGGGCAAAAGATAAACAAAAGATGCAAAATTCTGAAGTGTCTGGTGTGGAATACCAACAAGGCGTGTTAGCCGGTTACGAAGTCCGTGAAACGAAGTAACTACGCAAAGCGACGTTCATATTTGCTAGAAAAATGGGGGCGTAAATGTGCCTATTGTGGTGCTGAAAACGTGCCTTTAGAGATTGAGCATATTCAACAGAAAAGTAAAGGTGGCAGCAACCGTGTGTCTAATTTGACGATTGCTTGCGTGCGATGTAACCAGAAAAAAGGCAACCGATCAATTGAGGACTTTTTAAAGCGTAAGCCAACGGTACTAAAAAGGATTAAAGCGCAAACAAAAAAATCCTTAAAGGATACAGCAGCAGTCAATGCCACGCGCTACGCTATTGGTAATATTTTAAAATCATTTGGTTTACCAGTAACATTTTGGAGCGGTGGACGCACCAAGTTTAACCGTATTCGACAGAAATATCAAAAAGACCATTGGATCGATGCAGCTTGTGTAGGCGAAACGGGGGCAAACGTTCTTATCCCCCAAACCTTGAAACCATTAACCACAAAAACAGTTGACATTACAAACAAAAAACACTAAATTTGCAAAACGAAATGGTGATTTTAGGTCATGTATAAATCAACCGGTTTTTTAGCCAAAGAATACTCAGTCACAAATGAAACCATCCAAAACTGGATAAAGGACGGAAAATTTGAGAAAGTTAAAAAAACCAAAGGAGGACATTACCGGGTGTGGGTTGATGAACCAGCGACCATTTTTCTCTATGCAAGAGTTTCCAGCTCCAAACAAAGAAGCTCTTTTGATAAACAAAGAGAATTGCTCAAAAGCAAATACCCTGATGCCAGATTTCTCTCTGACATTGCCTCTGGATTTAACCAAAATAGACGAGGATATAAAACATTTTTGGAACTCGCTCTCGACGGCAATCCATTACACCTTGTGGCAACCACATCAGATAGAATTACCCGAACCGGTTTCGCCCTCATTAAACGAAGTAACGGAACTTCGTTGCGTAAATGGATTATCGCAACCTAAGGTCAGCGAAGCATCACTGCGTAACGGAGCTTGCGATCATCTACAACAGCAACCTTATTCAGTCTGCTTACCGCAAAGCGTGTGATACACGTACTGCTGTGATTAAAAAAAGGATCAAAGGTGAAAAGGCAGAGATGTCTTTCATGTCAAGAAACGAAGTGGCGGAACGCCCAATGCGCCTCAGCAATATTTTGTTGTTCCTAGATTATCAGCTCATCAGCAAATATTCCCTAGAATCGATAGAACCAACAAAAAGTGAAGCTTTATCCATTGTTGCTCTTGATCCTGGTGTCAGAACATTTCAAACCACTTTCAGTGGAACTGATGCGATTAGTTATGGTGCTGGCTTTGTTAATGATCGGCTAGTACCGTTGATGTTGGAACTAGATGGTCTTTTATCTGCACGCGATAAGCTTCCTAATGAAGTTCAATATAAACAATGGGTTAAAGATATGTCAAAAAATCTTAACCGAAGAATTCATAGGGTTCGAGCTAGACAAGAAAACCTGGTAGACGATTTGCATCGACGTGTGGCTTATGATTTGGTTTCAAGCCATGATGTTATTTTATTGCCCACTTTTGAAACACTTGGGTGGGAAAGCTTCAATTCTGTTCCAAGGAAAAAGAGTAAACCGAGATATACATGGTGCGAGAAATATTTTGATTCGCTTTTTAACCAAGGTGATAGATGGTTTATCACCCCAGGGAGCTTGCTCCTTAAACATAACCAAAGCCGGTTTTTGTGGTTTTGGCGTTTTAAAGTAAGAGTTAAAATCGTTAAGGGTTTTCAAACGGGAGATATAGTTAAAGCTGTCGTTACTAAAGGCAAAAAAATAGGAACTTACATCGGACGAGTTGCTGTTAGAGCAAGCTGTTCTTTCAATGTTTCTACAAAAAATGGGACAATGCAAGGTATAAGTTGGAAATATTGCCAACGACTACAAAGCGTTGATGGTTACAACTATTTAGTGCACACTTAAGAGGCTCGGCAATTCCCCTGAGCTAAAGACTCTGGGCTTTCCTTGCCGATATTTTATGAAATCTTACATTATTTTTCTTATATTATTTATATCAGCGATTGTCAATGCTGAAGAAGTCACACTAAATTTTAGAGAAACGGACATCAAAGATTTGATCAACATCATATCTAATGTGACTAAAAAAACGTTTGTTGTGGATCCCCGTGTCAAAGCAAAAGTGACAGTGATCTCTAATGAGCCGATGAACAGTGCTCAAGTTTATGACGTTTTTTTATCTATACTCAGTGTGCATGGATTTGCGGCTGTTCCCAGTGGAGCGGTGATTAAAATCATCCCCGACAATATCGCAAAATCCCAAAATACCCCCGTATTGTCTCCCAATCAAAGCATAAAAAGCGATACACTGGTCACACAAATCATACAAATAAAACATATTTCAGCCGCACAACTGATCCCGTTGCTGAGACCACTCATTCGCCAACAAGGCCATTTAGTCGCCTCTCCCGCGAATAACACTATCATTATTTCAGATCAGGCGAATAATGTCCGTCGCTTGCTAAAAATTATTCGTCGCATAGATCAACCCGATGATGAAAATATTGAAGTCATGGTATTAGAACATGCCTCAGCCACCGAAGTCGTGCGAATCCTCAGTACACTCGAACAAAAAAAGGCCACCACGAATGGCACAAAAAAGAGTTCCAATCTCGTTGCCGATGAGAGAACCAATAGTGTGCTTATTAGTGGTGACAGAACAACGCGCCTGCGTTTACGCACCCTCATCACACATCTTGATACGCCACTCAAAAGCGGCGGCAATACTCAAGTGATTTATCTACACTATGCACAAGCCAAAGACTTAGTCAATGTACTCAAAGGGGTTAGCAACGGCATGTCGGACAAATCCAAGGATGCCGAAAAAATCAATATTCAAGCCGACGAAAGCACCAATAGTTTAGTGATTACCGCCCCCCCCAAAGTACAGCAAAATTTGCAAAGCGTGATACGCCAACTCGACGTGCGACGCGCCCAAGTGCTTGTTGAAGCGGTGATTGCAGAAGTTTCTACCGATCTGGCGCGAGAATTAGGTGTGCAATGGCTACTCTATAACAACCGAGGAACAACCCCCCTTGGTATGAGCAATTTTGATAATAGCGGATCATCAATAGTTGACTTAGCGACAACCGCTTACCAAGTTGACAAAAATAATAATATCTCTTTACCCGATCTTGGGGCGGGGGCTTTTTTTGGCTTAGGGCGATTTAGCAGCAATATCCTCAATTTTGCAGTACTCTTACGGGCAATCACCGCAGACACGAAAACTAATGTCCTTTCGACACCCTCCTTATTAACCCTTGATAATGAAGAAGCAGAGATTGTTGTGGGGCAAAACGTACCCTTTGTCACAGGACAATATACCAGCACAGGCACCACCGGCAGTATCGCCAATCCTTTTCAGACCATACAACGCGAAGACATTGGTATCAAACTCAAAGTGAAACCGCAAATTAATGAAGGCAATGCCATCAAACTGGAAATTGAACAAGAAGTGTCTAGCATTAGCCGTCGCAGTCTTGGCACCAGTGATATAGTCACCAATAAACGTACTATCAAAACAACCGTTATCGTTGAAGATGGCAACATGATCGTGCTAGGGGGTTTGATAGATGAAGACTTACAACAATCCACCCAAAAAGTCCCGATACTGGGCGATTTACCCTTCATTGGCGCCTTGTTTCGTTCGCACAGCGTCACTAAAATCAAACGCAACTTAATGGTATTTTTGCACCCCGTCATTGTGCGCGATGCCGCCACAGAGAATCTCATCAGCAGCCGCAAATATAGCTATATGCGTGCCAAACAACTTGAACAAAAAGCGCAAGGATTGCCACTGATGTCAACCGATCACATGCCCGTTTTGCCAGATTTAGACGAATTTTTGACCGTGTTGCCCGGTGATGAGAATTTGACACCGGCGGAGATTGAGCCGCAACTTTATAAAACTCGATAAAACGTTGCATAGATAAAAGGGCAGTGATAATATAATCGCCCTTGTGGTTGCCCGTCCTAAAGGGAGGATGGGCGCATTAAATTTAGGAGACAACATGACAACATCACAAGCCTTAAATCGTTCTGCTCCTCAAATTTCTGAAGCAGAATACTGGGAAAAATACTATAATGGTCCTAATGTGGTTTACGAATGGAATAATGGATATTTGGAGGAAAAAGCGGTGTCTGATGTCCTAACGATTTTAATGTACAAATGGTTTTTTGAACTGCTAGAACACTATTTAAGAACCAATCCCATTGCCCAATCCGTTTTGTTGGAAATGGGATTTCGTTTCACGCTATCGGGAAAAAACGAGGTGCGTCGCCCCGACTTGGGGGTGGTACTCAATGATAATCCTATACCGCTTTTGCCCCATGATAAAAGTTACCACGGTATTTATGATATGTGCATAGAAGCCCTTTCTGATTCTACGACTGAAATCATGGAACGGGATACCATCACGAAAAAGACTGAATATGCCCAAGCTGGCGTTAAGGAATATTATATTTTGGATAGCCACAGTGAGCGTACACAATTTTTCCGTTTGAACAAAGCGCAAGGCGTTTATAGAGCCATCAAACCACTAAAAGGTGGCATTATAAAATCCAAAGTACTACCCGGTTTTCAATTTCGGATTGAAGATTTGTTCACCAAACCGTCTCCTGATGAGATGATTAATGACAAAGTTTATCAAGATTTTGTCTTGCCCGGCTATTTGAAAGAAAAACAGGCGCGTCAAGCGGAAAAACGATCCAGACAAGAAGCCGAGCAACGTGCTAAACAATTAGCCGAACAACTGCGAGCTTTGGGAGTTAAACCTATACTATGATCAATGCCGTATCGGGCAACCACAAGGGATATGGCATTGTTAAATCAGCATGATTAGGCTTTCAAAGTGGGATTATAAAAAGTGAAAATAGGAGTCCAAGATTTATCTTGGACGCCTTGCCAAAATGAGTTGATTATTCATGAATGAACGGAGGATACTTTGATTCAATACTTATGCGAAAAAAATGCTCCTCATGCAACATGCAATCCTCTAAACAACCATAATTAGAAGTGCCTGTATGTACTTGGCGCCACATATCTAATTCGCCACTTCCATCAAGACTCATTGCACCATACCTTTCATTAAGCCTCTCCAGACACAAAACAATTCCAAATTGTTTTCCAATGTATTGAGACAGAATTTGAAAATTCTGGCTTGATAGCTTGGCGAATACATTTCTCAAGTCCATTTTCAAAAGTTCTTTTAAAGTCAAATGTCGAAAGGCAGCAAACGGTTTTGACAATTCAGAAATATTTTCTATAGCCGTGTTCAAACTTAGGATGATGTTTATTATCGTTTGATTAGCCTCAAAAATATCTTTATACATTGATGAAAATTTTTCCAAAGCATCTTGAGTATTAATCTCTAAAAAGTGATTGCGAAGATATGGCAAGTTTATCCCATAAAAGTCTACTGTTTCTGGACGCAGACGTTTTATTTTTTTTTCAAGTGCATGGCGTTTATTTTGGAAAGCTTTATAGCTTTCTTTGTTGAAAACTAAACGGTTTTCAAGCAGGCGAATATAATCGCGTAGTTGCTCAATGTTTGTTGCTGATAATAATAATGTTTGGAGATCATTCCGTGTAGTTTTACTGTGTTGTAAAACATCAATCGGCAGATTGTATAGGCTTGTTAATGCTTTCTGTAACAGAAAAAAATATTCTTTATCCCGTTTTCTTCTTAAAGCATTTTCTAATCTCTTTTTTCCTATTGAATTTTCTATTGTATGATTCATTTTCAGTTATCTGTTATCAAAGTCAAGAGATAGATGGAGCACGACAAACAGCATACCAGATCAAATAAATATTAGCAATGTATTATTTTATAATATATTAAATTATAAATATATATATTTTTCAAAAAGTTATTGAAACTTTTTGGGCTACATTTTTGGTAGCCGATCAGGCAAACCGTTATAATCATAAATAGACTTGTCCCTAAATTTCTGGCAGACTTTGCTCAATGTATAGGTCTTTTAGTTAGAGAAATGCCAAGGCAAATGGCTACTGGATTAGGGCAAGTTTGTAGCATAGCCTGTCTGGAAGGCATGGGTTGGTGGCTCCTTCGATGGCGCCAAGGATACACAAATATGGATCAGCATATCCTCAAAATAAAAGTGGTCAACCCCTACTCCGGCTGCTCTGCCTCTTCACGCAACTGAAAAATATCATCCAGAGCGTCTGGTGGCTCTTTATCAAGATGGGAGGTAGAGAAGGTTTCGTTGATGTTTAGCCTTAAAATCAGACCTCCGAGGAAAAATAATGGCATTGACGCGCAGCAAAGAGTGGGCGGAGCTTGAGAGCGATACACGATGTTCATCACCATTTACATCGGAATTTCATCAGCCGTGCCAATCCCCTGCACCTGACAATATTTAATTGCATCCGTATGAAAACCAGCCAAGGATAAAAAAGCTGGCAAAATCTTTTTATCAGGAAAAAGTTTCCCATAAACTTCAACCTTTTCTTGAAACGTCTCTACCAGATTCAAGCCGATTTTATCTGTCGTGTTTTTAACCTCAACCAAAATCACTCGCCCACATTTAGACTTCGCTACCACATCCAATTCCATATTTTTACCATCGTCGCGCTGAATAATGACACGTTCTCGAACCTCAACAATATTCAAGCGAGCCATATCTAGCACATCTTGGAAAAAATCCGACAACTTAAAGTATCGGTGACGCCGAAAAGCAATGGCTAATAAATGTTCAGCCATTTTACCAGACAATTGATTGAGCTTGCCCTGTAGCTTTTGCTCCTTGGCTTTTAAAACGGCAATTTTATCTCGAAAGTCTTGTTTCAATTCCGGCGCAGAGCCCTCAATTTCTTTTTCAAAGCGATTACGCAAAATCAAATTTAGCGTGCCATCTCGTAAACCTCTGAAATCAATATCCGCTATTCCTCTCTCAATCACATCCGCTTCTGACAGTATTACCAATTTTTTTTGAATCTCGTTGATATCTATATCAAGTTGCAGTTCCTCTTTGAGTTCTTGTGGTGTCCAATCACGCTCCGTATATTTGCTTAAATGGAGTAACATATTTTTAGCGTCTCTGTTATCATCCACTCTTTGCAAAGTCAATTGAATATACTCATTCCAGGTTTTTGACATTTCGGATTGCCTATCAGAAATTTCATAATCTACAGTATCGACAACCCCATCGAGCGTTGTTAAATCTTTTTTTTCATAGTCGCTTTGAATCACGCAAGATATGAAAAATGGATCAGCCATACATAATCGGTTGATCAAAACGGCTGTTTCGTCGATAATGGTTTCTTGGCAAAATTCGGCATATTTGTAAACGGCTTCTAAGCCTTCATCTAGTGTGAGATAGGGAGACATTGATGTATGTTTGAGTCTGCCGGCTTCTAAGTATTTGCCAATGACATTGAGTAACCAACCTACATAGGAGCCTGTCACTAACATGGGGGCGATTTTTGACTCGGAGTGGTAGTGAAAACTCCCAGCTAGCGATTCTATTGGTTTGCCTTCGCCGTTTTCACGGCGGTAAACATACTGAGTAATATTTTGAAATTCGTCCAGTATGACTAAAAACCGCGTATCCAAAAGGGCGGCAAAGCGATGTGGTGCGGAGTAGGCTCTTTCCCACATTGCATCATGCAAACCATCTTTTTTGTTTTGGTGAAACGATTTCACTTCATCAACCAATAGAGAGTTTGAGTTTGCAAGTCCGTATTCTAAAATGTCTTCTAGAAGCATTGGCTTATTCACCCATTTGTCATTTCTTTCAATAAAAGAAATGTAGTGTGAGACAAATGTACAAAAGTAACCAATAGCAAAGTCGGGATACCAAATGTCTTTCTCAGCGAAGTCAAAATAAAATGGTATGATTGCGCCATTTTCACTCCATAATCGGTTGAATATACGTTGCACAAACGCCGTTTTTCCACTTTTTCGACGTGCTAAAATAACACGAGATTTGGACATCCTCATGGGTATCAGAGATAGCCATTTGTCAAATTTACGAAAATCGTTTTGACGCCCAACCAGTAAATCTGGATGACCGATTTTTTCAGTTAAGGGATATTGCATTTTT
>JSZA02000105.1 GCA_000785145.2 Candidatus Thiomargarita nelsonii | reverse complement strand
ACGAGTTGGTGGGTTTCGCTCCACTCTACCCACCCTACAAAAAAAACGCATTTATGCTTAACTTAATGGCATTGGCTATTGAAGTGGGCATGCAAAATTCTGGACTTGGCACCGCGCTGGCAGTGAAATATTTTGGTGCGGCTGCCGCATTGCCTGGTGCATTGTTTAGCGTTTGGCACAATCTGTCGGGGGCATTGCTCGCGCAATATTGGAGAACTAAAGAAAGAATTGTTCCCTTTTAATCACACGACACAGAGCGTCGTTTTTTTCTCGTTCCTACGCTCCGCGCACTCACTTATACATAAGTCCATTTACGAGGTTTTGTAGGGTGCGTCCTACGCACCTTTTGAGCGTCAAGGTGCGTAGGACGCACCCTACAAATATCCTTTTATTTTAAGTACTTGGATACTTATGTATAAGAGAGTGCGCGAGGCAAAGGAATGCCTGCCCCGACGCTCCGCGTCGTTTTTTCCACAACACCACAAAACTAAAATGAAATTCAGCGAAAACTGGCTCCGCGAATGGGTCAACCCCCCAATTTCAACCAAACAATTAGTCCAACAACTGACCATGGCAGGTTTAGAGGTAGACAGCGTTGAACCCGTTGCTGCCTCATTTAACAAAGTTGTCGTCGGAGAAGTCATCTCCGTTGAGCCGCATCCCGATGCAAAAAAACTTCGCCTTTGTCAAGTCAATGTCGGTGAAGATGATCCCTTAAACATCATCTGCGGAGCACCCAACGTTCATGTTGGTATGCGAGCACCAACTGCCCTCATTGGTGCGCGTTTAGGCGACATGAAAATTAAAAAAACTAAATTACGGGGAGTGCCCTCTTATGGCATGTTATGTTCGGCTCAAGAATTAGGCTTGGCAGAAAGTTCAGAAGGTCTTATGCCCTTACCCGCGCCGATAGGCGAAGATATTCGCCACTATTTACAATTAGACGATGTGAGCATTGAAATCGATCTCACCCCCAATCGTGGCGACTGTTTAAGCATTGAAGGCATTGCACGAGAAGTCGGCGTATTGACACGCTGCGACATGACCGTCCCCAAAGTGTCGCCCGTGGCAGCAACAATCACTGACACTTTTCCAGTGTCAATTCTTCACCCCCAAGCCTGTCCCCACTATGTCGGGCGTATCATCAAAAACATCAATGCCAAAGCACCGACACCCTTATGGATGCGAGAACGTTTGCGCCGTAGCGGAATACGCAGTATCAGTGCTGTGGTAGATGTCACCAATTATGTCTTATTAGAATTAGGGCAGCCCATGCACGCCTTTGATTTAACAAAGTTATCTGGCGGCATCCAGGTGAGAATGGCGCAGGCAGGGGAGAGTATTATTTTATTAGACGAACAACAGGTGCGCTTGGATGAGCAAACCTTAGTCATTGCTGATAACAAAGTGCCCATCGCTATAGGGGGCGTTATGGGCGGATTAGCTACTGGCGTCACAGAGACAACGCAAGATATTTTCTTAGAAAGTGCCTTTTTTGCCCCAAACCAAGTCTCTGGTTGTGCCAGACGTTATGGACGACACACGGATTCATCGCACCGTTTTGAGCGTGGCGTCTCACCACAATTGCAATGCCATGCGATGGAACGTGCCACCGCCTTATTATTAGAGATTGTTGGCGGACAAGTGGGACCCATCATTGAACACACGGATACAAGTGCTTTACCGAGCCCCCCAACAATTGAACTCCGCAGTTCAAGAATAAAACGCCTACTCGGACAATCACTAGACACAGCAGAAGTCAGCGACATATTAACCCGTTTAGGCATGGCAATCACGCCGCTTGAATTAAAATGGCAAGTGCGTCCGCCCAGTTTTCGTTTTGACATCGCCATTGAATCTGACTTAATTGAAGAATTAGCGCGAGTACATGGCTACAATAATTTGCCCAGCCATGCGCCACAATCTCACTTGATTATGCAGCCACAAGCTGGCGTGACTTTAGAACAAATACAGACGGTGCTCGTCCAACGCGACTATCAAGAGGCAATTACTTATAGCTTTGTCGATCCCAAATTACAAGCAAAACTTAATCCTGAGATTGAATCCATCAGCTTAGCCAACCCTATCAGCAACGATATGGCAGAAATGCGTACCACTTTATGGATCGGATTATTGCAAGTTTTGCTGTATAATCAAAAACGTCAACAGCATAGAGTGCGTTTGTTTGAAACTGGCTTGCGTTTTAAGGCCCAAAATTTGCACCAAGAAAAGATGATAGCTGGTATTGTCACGGGTACGCGCTGGCCAACACAATGGGGACAAACGGAACAAGGGATTGATTTTTTTGACGTTAAAGCGGATATTGAAGCCTTATTGAGCAGCGCGGGACAAAACCAGGATTATCGCTTTGTAGCGAGTACACATGCCGCCCTACATCCAGGACAAACAGCCGCTATTTATCGCGGAAATGAATGGATAGGCATTTTGGGTGCTGTACATCCAAGTTTAGTACAAACACTAGAATTAACGCCGCCTGTTTACCTTTTTGAATTACGGCTCGCACCGTTGTGCGAAACGCAAGTACCAAAATTTAAAGAAATTTCTAAATATCCATCTATACGCCGGGATATTGCAGTAGTCATCGATGAGGAGACGAATGCGGCGCAATTACTGGATTGTATCAAACAATCTGCCACAAAAACGCTCATTGATTGTCAATTATTTGACGTTTATCAAGGCAAAGGCGTTGAACCCGGCAAAAAAAGTTTGGCAATCTGCTTGATTTTTCAAGCCTTTTCGCGCAATCTTACCGACTCTGAAGTTGATACTGTGATTGGACAGGTAGTCAATACGCTTGAACAAAAATTAGGTGCAAAACTAAGGACATAAACATGGCATTAACTAAAGCGGCAATGGCCGAAAAACTATTCGATGAAGTGGGTATCAACAAACGAGAAGCCAAAGAAATGGTCGAGCTCTTTTTTGAAGAAGTCCGCTTATCCTTGGAAAAAGGAGAGCAAGTTAAACTCTCTGGATTTGGCAATTTCGATTTACGTGATAAAAAGAAACGCCCCGGTAGAAACCCGAAAACCGGCAAGGAAATCCCGATTAGCGCGAGGCGTGTGGTCACATTTCGGCCAGGCCAAAAACTTAGAGCGCGGGTAGAAACTTATGTTAGAAGCAATCAATAATGAACTTCCTGTTATTCCGGGAAAACGTTATTTTACAATTGGTGAAGTGAGTGAGTTGTGCGCGGTCAAACCTCATGTATTGCGTTATTGGGAGCAAGAATTTCCCCAACTCAGGCCGATTAAACGCCGAGGTAATCGGCGTTATTATCAACGACAGGATGTGATTTTGATTCGTCAAATTCGCAGCCTGCTGTATGAAGATGGTTTTACTATCGGCGGCGCCAAACAACACTTAACGAGTGAAAATTCAAAAAATAATATACAGCAAAATCGAACCATTATTCGCCAATTATGTGTGGAGCTTGAAGAAGTGCTGGAAATTTTGAAATAAGCTGGTTGAGTCTGTCAGGCTTTTCAATAAGCTATTGAATTTTAGTGATGGAATACCTAATATAGCTGGGTTGATATTTATTTATTTTTTTTGGGGGGGATATTTGATAATGAGTGCAATAGAAACTGCAATACCGGCACCTTTGTTGTTTACTGACAATGCCGCCGTTAAAGTACAACAATTGATAAAAGATGAAGACAACGCGGATCTGATGCTGCGCGTCTTTGTACAAGGTGGTGGCTGTTCAGGTTTTCAGTATGGTTTTACCTTTGATGAGAATCAGCAAGAAGATGACACGGTGGTTGAAAATCAAGGTGTCAAATTGTTGATAGATCCGATGAGTTATCAATATTTGGTGGGTGCTGAAATTGATTACAGTGAAGGCTTGGAAGGATCACAATTTGTGATCCGTAATCCTAACGCTACCACTACCTGTGGTTGTGGCTCATCTTTTTCGGCTTAAATTTTTTTTAATAGTGCAAGGTGCGCCTTGCACTCCATCCTATTGGCTCTCCAGATAACAATTTTATAGACAAACGTGACAATTCAACAAATGGAGTATCCAGTGCCACATCTGTGTATAAGGGAGGTATCAACCCATTATCCCTTCGCCGTCTGTCCGCTTAGAGTTACTTTTAGGGTAACATAACCAATGTTTGACCATTTTTTTGACGTGGAAGGCTAACCACTTCAAACATTGTGACAGACAAGTTTTATACAACAAAATTAAAAAAAAGTCAAGCTATAGGAGTCCAAGATTTATCTTGGAAACAAATAGTGACGAGTCAACTTAAATATGACTGGACTGAGCAATAACAAAGCGATCAAATTGGGTATTGCCATCAAAGCGTTAAGCGTATCTGCGACTAGCCAAATGACTTTTAAATCACCGACGGCACCAATCGGTATAACTATCACCCATAACAAACGAAACGGGATAATGGATTTGATCCCAAAAAGGTATTCCACACATTTTTCGCCGTAAAAGCTCCACCCTAATAAAGTTGTAAAGGCAAACACTACCAATCCAAAGGTGACCACATAACCGCCAAAATTCGGCAAAGCCTGTTCAAAAGCCGCTGATGATAAGGGTGCGCCATTAACGCCACTTGTCCATGCCCCAGAGATAATAATCACTAAGCCTGTGATAGTACAAATAATAATCGTATCAATCAAGGGATCCAGCATGGCAATGACACCTTGTCGCACTGGATTATCCGTGCGAGCCGCAGCATGAGCGATGGGAGCACTACCCAAGCCAGCCTCATTGGAAAATATCCCGCGTGCCACACCAAACTGAATCGCAGCCCATACCGCTGCACCAGCAAAACCACCTGTCGCCGCTGCTGGTGTAAAGGCATAAGTGAAAATGAGTCCAAAAGCTTTAGGTATTTCAGCCGCGTTTAAGGCCAAAATGATGAGTCCACATATTACATATAATATAGCCATTATCGGCACGATCTTGCCTGCCACTTCGGCAATCCAACGGATACCACCAATCAATACTAAGCCCACCAACAGCGCCAATATCACACCCGTTATCTCAGTTGACCAACCAAATGAAGCGTGCAACGCATCAGCAACAGAATGGGCTTGCACCGTATTGCCAATACCAAATCCAGCCAGGGCACCGAATATCGCAAAGGCTGTTCCTAACCAAGTCCAACGGCTTTTTAATCCATTTTTAATATAATACATGGGACCACCGACATGATTGCCGGCTTCATCCGTTTCGCGGTAATGCACAGCACAAACCGCTTCAGCATATTTAGTCGCCATCCCGACTAATGCGGTACACCACATCCAAAATAACGCACCTGGTCCTCCCATAAAAATCGCGGTTGCCACCCCAGCAATATTGCCTGTACCAACGGTGGCAGAAAGCGAAGTCATTAAAGCATTAAAGGGAGTAATATCACCGGGACCACGACCAACACGCCCCTGCCAAAGTGTACGCAAACCGTATCCCAATCGACGAAAGGGCATCAATCGCAAGCCTAGCATCAGATAAATGCCCGTACCTAAAATGAGTACCAGCATGGCTGGTCCCCAAACGATGCTGTTAAGTTGACTGATGTAATTGTTTAAGATGTCCACCTTATAAAACTCCTTAGATTGGCATTTTTCGTTGTTTCGGGAATTTCGCTGCGCGGATTTCCCGCTCCTCTGGTCAGCGTAGCTAAACCCTCGAAAAGGAGTCCAAGATTTATCTTGCTAAATGGTTTCGGGAAATCCGTTACGCTCCATTCCCGAAACAACAAAAAAGGAGTCCAAGATTTATCTTGTGCTCCGGCTTGTATTCCTGAAATCAAGTCACCATATTTTGAATGAAAAAAATACATGAGTGACAGGAAAATCAGCATGATTAAAATCTATAAAAACCTCTTTTTATTATTCTTTATCAGCTTCTCGCTCTACGCATCAGCTGAGAATTCACCTGTTTTGGTTCAAGTTCCCCAAACCAAATGGTACAGCACAGATGCCGATGGGAAACCACAGATTCATCTGTATTTTTTCTGGTCAAAAACCTGTCCACATTGCCATCGCGCCTTACCTTTGATACCCAAATTAGCGGAAAGTTATCCGTGGCTGAAATTACATGCGTTTGAAATCACTGAAAATAGAAGGAATATGCGCTTATTTTTCAGAATAGCGAAAAGTATTGGGCAACGTCCAGAAATGGTGCCCGGTTTTTTGTTTTGCAAAGAAATGATGGTCGGTTATGGGACTGAAAAAACGACAGGTGCTAAGCTTAAAGAAAAATTAGAAGCTTGTTACCAACAACGTCTCCAACAGCGTCCAAGATAAATCTTGGACTCCTGATTTTAAAAATTTGGAATATTTTGCGCGTAAAATATTTCCATCATTTCACGGCGCAAACGTTTCTCGATTTTATCTCTCTTCAGCGACGACAAATCAGACACTTGTAGTTCAAACAAATAATTATCAAGATCAAACGCTTTAAGCATCATTTTGGTGTGAAAGATTTTTTCTTGATAAACATTCACATCTATCATCTGATAACGTGCCTTAGTATCTTTAGCAAGATAGTTTTGAATTGAGTTGATTTTATGATCGATGTAATGTTTGCGCCCAGTCTTATCACGAGTAAAGCCGCGCACCCGATAATCCATAATAACGATATCAGAATCAAAACTATGTATCAGATAATTCAAAGCTTTGAGGGGAGATATCCGCCCACAAGTTGACACGTCAATATCAGCACGAAAGGTACTAATACCATTATCAGGATGACTTTCGGGATAGGTATGTACCGTGAGATGACTTTTATCAAGATGGGCAACAATCGCATCTGGTAATGGTCCTGGCGCTTGGGCATTAGACAAACGCTCAAAAGCCAAAGATTCCTCAGAAATCAGCATGGTAACACTCGCACCTTGCGGCTCATAATCTTGACGTGCGATATTGAGAATATTAGCACCAATAATTTCCGCTACATTGCTCAAAATCTCTGTCAGGCGCTCGGCACGATAGGCATCGTCAATATATTCAATATAAGCCTGCTGCTCCGTTTTGGCATAGCAAATATCGTAAATATTGAAGCTCAAGGTTTTTGTGAGGTTATTAAAACCTTCTAGTTTAAACTTGATTTGTTTTGGTTTTTTGCTCACGTTACACAATCAGTTGTCAGTTATCAGTTATCAGTTATAATGTGTGTTGTGGGCAGGTGCTGGGGGGATAGGAAAAAATCTGGTGGCTATGGGTGGAATTGAACCACCGACTTCAGCGTTATGAGTGCTGCGCTCTAACCATCTGAGCTACATAGCCGATTTGAAGGGGCAAGATTATGACGACTTTGCAAAGCATTGTCAAGCCCCAAATGACCCAAATCTCAACCAAAAACTAAAATTATTGATTTTCATCAACAATTTCATAATCATGCGTGATTTTAGCCATCGCCCCTAACATGGCAGAGACGGAGCAATATTTTTCAGCCGATAAATTGACTGCCCGTTTGACATGGTTATCTTTTAAATCATAACCTTTGATAATAAAATGGACATGGATTTGAGTAAAAATTTTGGGATATTCATCCCGACGCTGCCCATCGACTTCTATCACACAATCTGTCACATTTTGCCGCGTTTTTTTAAGGATGCTTAAAACATCCATTGCGCTGCAACCGCCCAAGCCCATTAACATCATTTCCATAGGACGAACACCTAAATTACGTCCGCCAATGTCGGGCGCACCATCTATCACGACACCGTGACCACTATCCGCTTCCCCTATCAGGCAAGCATTTTCTACCCATTTGATACGTGTTTTCATGATCAATTAACTTTTTATTTTGGATGTCCAGTCCAAGATAAATCTTGGACTCCTATTTTAGGAAATATTATATATAATATAACAAATCAAACGCATTTTTATATCTGAAAAACATGAAACCTACTCAAACATTTCCTATTATTTTAATGGGGCTATTTGCCCTGATCGTCTCATCCATAACCGTCGCCGTTATTTCGGCTATGGACCAATTTGGTCAATGGCAAAACCATAAAGAAATCACGGCATCCATCTTGCAAGGCGATGAAACCGCCATTAAAACGTTAGAAGGCTCAGCACCTGAAATCCAAAAACAAATTCTCGATGATGAAGAGGTTAAAAACGCACTGGTTCGTTTTTATATCCAACAGACTGAGAATCCACTCTCTGTCATATCAGAGACTTATGACGATGCCATTGAAGGCGAGATTTTAAATGGTGAGTTAGTTTATCGCACCTTGATGGCTCATTATTATGAGCAAATAGATGTTGAAGTTGAAGGCGATAATTTCAAGCAGGCGTTTTTGATGTTAGACACACTCAAAAATGCATATCCCCATTCAAAAGAATGGACTGATAAGGAGCAAGATCTCCAAAATAAAAAACAACAGCGATTAGCCCTTTTAATTCAAAAATATACGGAATGCCTAGAACAAACGCTGGCACCCTTACTTGAAAGAACACACTGCATGGTAGAGGCACGGCAAAAAATCGAGCGAGTCGGCATTGAGCATCGCTTACCGACGGATTCCAATCTACCAATAATGTATGCTGATGAAATCAAACAAGCTTTGGGGGAGAAAAACTATGAACACGCAGAAACCTTATTGTTAGATTGGCAAAATCTATTGCCTGAATCTTCAGAACAACGTGAGCTACTCCAAAAACGCTTAGCGCTTCATCAACAACGCCAAAATATCATTGCTGATCTCACAGACTATGATAATCAAAAAGTGATGAAAAGGCTCACTCAATTGATAATTGCGCCCGATTTAGAAAATGAAGTGCTGCAAATACCGGAGGTACAAAAAAATTTACTCAAGTATCATCTCAAAAAGGCATTGGTACTGATGACAGAGACAGAGATTGAGCCTCTAACAAAAGTGAGGCTGAAAACCCTTTTAGCGCAAGCCCCTCGGCAAGCTCAATCGCGCCCATGGTACGCAACTCAAAATGTGGCAGAACTGTTGCAAGAATGTCAAGCGCATTTTCAAGCGAAGCGCCTCACAAGTGGGCAAGAGGGGACGGCGTTAGATTGTTATCGAGCCGTCCTAAAAAAAGAACCTGGTAATCGTGATGCTTTAAAGGGTTTACAAGCGATAGAAAAGCGTTATAAGGCATGGGCAGAAACGGCACTACAAGAGAATAAACCGGATAAAGTGAAAGTTTTTATCGCCAACTTAAAAAAAGTGAATCCAAACTCGCAAAGTTTAGCGCCGTTAAGACAAGCTTTAGAGGGTACCCAGGTGCAACAGGAAGCCAAATTGTCACCACCACCACCACCTGCCGCCTCACCGACATGTGAAGATTGCAATTGCTCGACACTTCTTAGACAATTATCAGTGGGCCTCAAACCATTGACAGCAGAAGAAAATGATTTTTTCCAAAATCAATGTCGCTAGTCAGGACGTCCAAGATAAATCTTGGACTCCTACCAAATCGGACAATCAAAATGAATCCAGAAAAAGTAGTTTTTGGTTTTTTTCTCGTCATGGCATTAACCTTAAATTTTGGTTTTTGCTTAGGCGATATAGACAATCAGGCTCATCATCATGTCTATGAACTAGCCGCCGTGATTGTTGTCAATTTAGTAGCGACTATCCTTAAATTTGGAGATCGTTCACATGTCGGCGCCTTATTATTATCAACGAGCTTAGTAGCAGATTTACAACTATTTGCCGCTGCCCTTGTCTGGGGTATTGCCATACATGTGTACGAAGTCGGCATGACAGCAACAGTGATGGCAAGTATTGTCTCACTGGCTAGCGGCGCATTGTTAGCCAATGTCATCTCAGTTCTGTTGCTCGTCATTGAAACAGCGATATTACGCCGATGAATACCATTATTTTTTTGGTGATGCGTCGTATGCGTGTACCATTATTAATATTATTAACAGCGTATACGGTAGCAATGGTCGGTATGACCTTGATTGAAGGAGTCGATGATCAAGGGCAGCCTTGGCGTATGGAGTTCTTCCACGCCTTTTATTTTGTCTCCTTTATGGGCACCACCATTGGCTTTGGCGAAATCCCTTATGAATTTTCAAATGCCCAACGCTTATGGGTAACACTGTCACTCTATATGACCGTAGTCGCCTGGATTTATGCTATCGGTGCCCTACTGTCCCTCTTACAAGATGAAGCACTGCGGCATGCCATGACTGAAAGCCGCTTTGCTCGCACCGTGGACAATATTCATGAACATTTTTATTTGATTTGTGGTTACGGAGATACGGGGCGAGCCCTGGTCAGTGCCTTAGAAGAACGCTTTATGCGTACCGTGGTAATAGAAAAAAAGCAGGAACGCATCAATGTTTTAATGATGGAAAATTACCCCATCTATGTCCCAAAATTTTGTGCAGATGCCAGTCTGCCGCTCCATCTCGTTGAAGGCGGCTTGAAAAATCCTTATTGTAGTGGAGTCGTTGCTATCACCGATGATAATTTAGCTAATTTACATATAGCGATCACAGCTAAACTCCTTAAACCTCAATTAACGGTTATTGGTCGCGTCGACTCCCATGATGTCGCCGCCAATATGGACTCCTTTGGCACTGATTTCATTATCGATCCCTTCAATGTCTTTGCCCGTAAATTACATACCGCTCTACATTCCCCTCATCTTTTATTATTACGCGAATGCCTCACGGGCGAAAAGAATTCTAAGTTGTGCGAACCTTTAAATCCTCCACAACAGGGTTTATGGATACTTTGTGGTTATGGGCGTTTTGGTAAGGCAGTCTATGAACGATTTAAAGGTGACAAAAATATCCGTTTCGTAGTGATTGAAGCGACACTAGAGAAAACGGGTTATCCTAAAGTCGAATATATTGAAGGGAGAGGGACAGAAGCGCATACTTTGCAGCAAGCCCATGTTGAGGAGGCGGTTGGCATTATCGCCGGCACTGATGATGATGTGAATAACTTATCGATCATTATGACAGCGCGTGAAATTAATCCGAATTTATTTGTGGTTCTCAGACAAAATCGGGCGGATAATCAAATTATTTTTGAAGCAGCCAAAGCCGATATTGTCATGCAAGCCAGCCAGATTATTGCAAACCATATTCGTGTGTTATTAACAACGCCTTTATTGGTTGATTTTTTGCGCTTATCTAAACGGCGTGGTCATAAATGGATACGTCAACTTCTCACTCGACTAAAGGATGTTTTAAATTCAACGCCAGCAGAAATTTGGGAGATGAGGATTGATAAGAATTCTGCACCGGCGTTATGGAATGCTTTTTCTCAGGGCAATTCAGTCAATTTTGAATGCTTGCAAGCCGATCCAAGAGAACGTCAGAAGAAATTGGCCTGTATTCCCTTATTATTGGTACGCAGCGACAAAGAAATGATTTTGTTACCAGAAGAGTCTGAATGTTTAGCACCAGGCGATCAATTATTATGGTGTGGAAGACCAGGGGTTGCATCATGGATGGAATGGACTTTGCGTGATCCCTTGGTATTGGTTTATCTATCAACGGGTGAAATTGTGCCTCGCAGTTATGTGGGGCGCTGGTTTTTGAAGAAAAGAAAATAGTTTCAGCCTACCCCTTAGTACAAGCAATGCCATTAAGTATCGCGAAATATCCATACATGTAGGGTGGATTAAGCGGAGCGTATCCACCTGATTAATCTATAAATTTTGGTGGATACGCTGGAGCGATATCCACCCTACATGAGCTTAACTTAATGGCATTGCTTAGTACAAGGGATTAGGGGTATTAACATAGAAATCCTATTTTTTTAAAAAATAGGATTTCTTTAAGGCTATGCCTTTCTGGATTGGGTGTTGACTTTACCCAGTGGATTAGAGCAAAATTTTGACAATTTTGTCTACAAATATGAGGAGGCCAAGAAAGTGGAATATGTTACCAGTATTGAAAGAAGAGGTATCTTACAAAGATCACGAGAATATGTGGTTGAAAGTTTGGATGTCCGTTTTAATCACGTTCCAGAAACGGTGGTTAAAAAAATTCAAAGCATTGATGATAGCTCGCTTTTAACCAAGCTTCTTAGAGAGGCCATTTTAGTTGAATCTATCGAAGCCTTTGAAAAACGGCTTAAAAAGCAAGGCAAGCATTAACGCTAAGCTTGTGATTAGGAGTCCAAGATTTATCTTGGACGTTCCTACCACTGACTGATAAGGATTAACAATGACAAAAAAGACGAGTGAATTTGACAGCCCGTGGAAAAAGATCATTGAACACTTTTTTAAAGAGTTTATGCTCTTCTTTTTCTCACAAGTGCATGACAGCATTGACTGGACACGAGGCTATGAATTTTTGGATAAAGAACTTCAAAAGCTGATAAGAGAGTCCATCACAAAAGAACGGCGTGTTGACAAATTAGTCAAAGTTTGGCTAAAAAATGGCGAAACGGCAGTACTTTATATCCATATTGAAGTGCAAGCGCAATATGACTCAGAATTTAAAGAGCGGATGTTTATTTATCACTATCGCCTCTATGATCGGTATGGACCAAATGTCGTCAGTTTAGCTATTTTAGGTGATGACAGGAAAAACTGGCTACCGAAAGCTTATAGCTATGAAAAACTAGGTTGTGGAATGTCATTTCATTTTCCCATCGTTAAGCTGTTAGATTATCGGGACAAATGGGACGAGTTAGACCAATCAAACAACCCCTTTGCCATAGTGGTGAAAGCTCACCTAAAAAGCTTGGAAACCAGAAAATCCCTTAAAGAGCGCTATTCATGGAAAGTGGATTTATACAAAGCCCTATACCAGGCTAATTACAACAAAGACGAGATACGTGAATTGTATGCTTTTCTGGATTGGGTGTTGACTTTACCCAGTGGATTAGAGCAAAATTTTGACAATTTTGTCTACAAATATGAGGAGGCCAAGAAAGTGGAATATGTTACCAGTATTGAAAGAAGAGGTATCTTACAAAGATCACGAGAAGATGTGATTGAAAATTTGGATGTCCGTTTTAATCACGTTCCAGAAACGGTGGTTAAAAAGATTCAAAGCATTCATGATACCTCGCTTTTAACCAAGCTTCATAGAGAAGCCATTTTAGTTGAATCTATCGAAGCCTTTGAAAAACGGCTTAAAAAGCAAGGCAAGCATTAACGCTAAGCTGGCGTCCAAAGCTAAAGCTTTGGACTCCAAAACCACTTTCAGATTATCCCC
The DNA here is from genome assembly GCA_000785145.2 of Candidatus Thiomargarita nelsonii. Lineage (GTDB taxonomy): Bacteria > Pseudomonadota > Gammaproteobacteria > Beggiatoales > Beggiatoaceae > Thiomargarita > Thiomargarita nelsonii_B. The sequence goes on along the minus strand of JSZA02000105.1, from coordinate 9,010 downwards.
AAATCTTCCCAAATACCATCAATTTTTTCTTTAATCGCTGCATTCATACGAATAGGTTTACCCCACTCGCGTTGAGTTTCTCCACGCCATTTATTGGTGGCATCGAAACCGATTTTGCCCCCTAAACCAGACACTGGCGACGCAAAGTCTAAATAATCAATCGGCGTGTTTTCGATAATAGTCGTATCGCGGCTAGGATCCATGCGCGTTGTCATCGCCCAAATCACATCTTTCCAGTCGCGTACATTCACATCAGCATCGGTGATTATTACAAATTTTGTGTACATAAATTGGCGCAAAAATGACCAGACACCAAACATCACCCGTTTCGCATGTCCCGGGTATTGTTTTTTGATACTGACTATCGCCATACGATAGGAACAGCCTTCGGGCGGTAAGTAAAAATCAACAATTTCAGGAAATTGCTTTTGTAAAATGGGCACAAAAACTTCGTTTAAAGCGACGCCTAAAATCGCCGGCTCATCGGGCGGGCGACCCGTGTAAGTGCTATGATAAATCGGATCGTTACGATAAGTAAGACGTTCTATCGTAAAAATAGGAAAGGATTCTACTTCGTTATAATAACCAGTATGATCACCAAAAGGCCCTTCGGGTGCGGTTTCATTGGGATAAATAAAGCCTTCAAGAATTATTTCTGCATTGGCGGGTACTTGTAAATTATGTGTGAGGCAGCCTGTGACTTGAGTACGATTCCCACGCAATAAACCAGCAAAAGCATATTCTGACAAAGTATCCGGTACGGGTGTCACCGCCCCCAAAATGGTAGCGGGATCGGTGCCCAATGCCACCGCTATCGGAAACGGTTCCCCCGGATGGACTTGTTGCCATTCTTGAAAATCCAACGCGCCCCCTCGATGTGAAAGCCAACGCATGATAACCTTATTTTTATCAATCACTTGTTGACGATAAATGCCTAAATTTTGTCTTGATTTTTGTGGTCCTTGCGTGATGACCAATCCCCATGTAATCAATGGTCCCGCATCTTCTGGCCAACAAGTTTGAATCGGTAAGCGGGACAAGTCTATTTCACTGCCAGTCAGGACATTTTCTTGACAGGGTGCTTTTTTGATCACTTTGGGGGGCATATTCAAGACTTGTTTAAAGAGGGGTAACTTGTCCAGCGCATCTTTAAAACCTTTTGGTGGATCGGGTTCTTTTAAAAACGCTAGCAATTGTCCCACTTCGCGCAAAGCACTGACTGATTCTTGCCCCATGCCGAGGGCAACTCGTTGTGGCGTACCAAATAAGTTGCCTAAAACAGGGATAGTATGTCCTTTGGGATTTTCAAATAATAATGCAGGACCATTTGCTCGCAAAGTGCGGTCACAAATTTCGGTCATTTCCAAATAAGGATCAATTTCAAGCTTGATGCGCTTGAGTTGGCCTAATTGTTCTAGTTTCGCAATAAAATCACGTAGATCTTTGTAGGGAATCATCATTATTTTTTAATAAACTATCGCATCAAAATTGGCCGTTTTAGCACGGTGTAATTCTATACTCACTTGATTAGGTAAACAGGCGACAAAATCTCCCCCTTTTGTTAACCATCCTGCATGAACACAGTATTTACTTTGACACGAAGAAGCGATAAAACGGATACGTCCATCCGCCACTTTAATAAGGGTTTCTCCATCACTCCCAGCAATAGCGATCTGTTGGGAATGTTGTAAATCTACCTTTATGGGTGCTTGGTTGGCGACTAAAATGAGGGCATAATCAGCAGGTGCCCTTGTCCAGTAGTGCAGATACAACCACAATAATAGCAGCAATGCAATGCTTAGAATAATGCGATCAGCTACAGTGGTCATGACGTTCTCTGTCGAGTTAAACATCGTTCATCTGTTATTATTAAAAACAGGCACATTGGATTATATTATATCAACGCTAGGAGTCCAAGATTTATCTTGGACTGTTATGATAACTGATAACTGATAACTAATATGGAACTTAAATTGAAAGGTGAAGATGCATCGATTGATGTGAGCCAACCGCTAACAGTGACAATGAACTGGACAACAGCGGCGGACTTTGACTTAGCCGCCGCCTATCAAACCATAGATGGTAAACTAGGAATAGTGTACTACGGGGAGCTAGGTAAGCTACAAGATTTCCCATTCATGGCACTCAGTGGAGATGAAGGGGTCAAAGAGCCCAAAGGCAGCAAGGAAGAAGTATTACAAATCAATCGCTTAGATGGAATGAGCACTGTGTGGCTATTTTGCTGGGACTACAATATGGTACAAAAAGGACAAGCTGCCCGCTTTAAACATAGTGATGTTATCCTCACCATTGTTGACGTTTTTGGCAACAGTGTCTCAGTCAATATGGATACGGGTCAAGAGGGCAATGTTTGTTGCGTTGCCACTATAGATAACTCTCAGCCAGAGGGGGCTAAGTTTATTAATTATAGCCAGGTTGGTACATTGAAAGGGCTTAAAACGCTTGAACAATTAGTCGCTGTTGCACGACAATTTGTGATATAAAACATTTTAACATTTGAGTCACCTTTGGTAGTGCTCCTTATCGGGGCACGCGCCACCTTCGTTAAGGGGGCAACCATAAAGGATTGCCCCTACCCTCTGCAATTGATATTGTAGGGGCAACACCCTAGTGGTTGCCCTTAACGAAGGTGGCATTGTCCTTATCGGGGCACGCGCCATTATCTGACAAAACAGAGGATTATATGAAGTTTACTTTTTCAGGTTTAACGGAGCAAGAAGTTAACACCGCCCGAATAGAACATGGCCATAATGCGATTAGCTTTTTTGAGCGAGAAACTTTTTGGGACAAGCTATGGGCTAACATCAAAGACCCTATTATCATTATATTAATGGTTGCCTTGGGTATCACCGTGATGCTGATGATTTTTGGCTATACCGAATGGTATGAAAGCGTTGGCATTGCGGTTGCCGTATTCATAGCAACTTTTGTTGCAACATGGTCTGAATACAGCAATGAGAATGAATTCCAAAAATTGCTGGAAGAGGCTTCCATGATTCAAATAAAAGTATTTAGAAATAAGCACTTAGTTGAAATAAATATCAATGACTTGGTTTTAGGCGATCATATTCTGTTACAACCCGGTGATACCATACCCACTGATGGTTCCTTAGTTGCTGGTTATTTAGAAGTCAATGAAGCAGCACTAACGGGGGAATCAGAGCCGACTCACAAAAAGGCTGAGCATGAACCTCTCTCAGAGGAGAATATTGCTGAGGAAAATTATGTTTTTAGATCAACCTTGGTTGAAGACGGTGAGGCGGTGATGAAAACAACGGCCATTGGTGACAAAACCCGCTATGGCAAAACCATGATCGATCTTATCACAGCAGAAGATCGTTTATCGCCGCTACAAGAAAAACTCAGTGTACTGGGCAAACATATTAGTGCCTTTGGTTATATCGGCGCAACTTTTATCTTTATTGCCTTTATGCTGAATCATATTTTTCTGCAAACCGATGGAGGTTTATCAGCCTATTTTGCCCTACCAGCGGGTGAAATTATCAGTCATGTTGTCACCGCCCTGATTTTGGCAATTATCATTATCGTTGTGGCAGTGCCGGAAGGTTTGCCCATGATGATTGCCATGGTATTGGCTTTAAACATGCGAAAACTGTTATCGGTCAAAGTCTTGGTGCGAAAACTGTTAGGGATAGAAACGGCGGGTAGTTTAACCGTGCTGTTTTGCGATAAAACAGGCACACTCACTCAAGGGCGTTTGGCGGTGGAAAAATTCTTGACGGGGCAGGCTGAACATTATCAGAAACTTGAAAAAATACCCAATATTCTCCGCAATAAGCTGGCTTTTGCCGTGCGTAACAACACGGGTGCCATCATTGATACCAGTGATCCGAAAAAACCCAAAATGGTGGGGGCTGATCGGACTGAACAAGCACTTTTGCGTTTTTTGACACCGTTATTAGAACAAAAAGAAGAGATTAACGTTGTTGATATGATTCCCTTTAATAGCAGTCGCAAATTTTCCGCCACGCAAGTTGATGCGTTGACTTTAGTTAAAGGGGCTGCCGAAATAATTTTGGAAAATTGTACCCATTATTTGAATGAGGCGGGTGAGAAAGTAGAACTCACTAATAAAGTGATCTTAAAAGCTGAAATGAGCAACTTGTCAAGACGCACCATGCGCTTGTTAGCGATTGCGACAACTGAATCGCCTATCAACAATCATCGTGAATTACCCAATAATTTGACTTTATTAGGTATTTTTGCAATGCGCGATGCTTTACGCACCACCGCTTATCATTCTGTCAAAACCGCCAAAGAGGCTGGCGTTCATGTGGTGATGATCACGGGGGATGCTAAAGAAACGGCAGAAGCGATTGGTAGTGATGTCGGATTGTTATCTGATGATAAACCGGCTAGTGTCATTACATCAACAGAATTAGCAAAAAAGTCTGATGATGAACTTAAGCAAATGTTGCCACATCTTTATGTGGTTGCTAGAGCCTATCCAAACGATAAAAGCCGTTTAGTCAAACTCGCTAAAGAATTAGGCTGGGTTGTTGGCATGACGGGTGATGGTGTCAACGATGCGCCTGCGGTGAAAAATGCTGATGTTGGTTTTGCAATGGGCAGTGGCACGGAAATCACTAAGGAATCCAGCGACATTGTGATTTTGGATGACAATTTTTCCTCTATCACCAAGGCGATGTTATATGGGCGCACTTTATTTAAGTCCATCCGCAAATTCCTCATTTTTCAGTTGACAGTCAACATATCAGCCATTTTAGTGGCATTTTTGGGGCCGTTTTTTGGCTTTGATCTGCCTCTGACTATGACGCAATTATTGTGGATTAATATTATTATGGATACACTGGCAGGCTTAGCTTTTGCGGGAGAAGCGGCATTATCGCGTTACATGTTAGAACAGCCCATTCCCAAAGATGAACAACTTATTAGTGAAGATATGGGGGCTTCTATCCTAATCAATGGTAGCGTTGCTGCGCTAGCGAGTCTGTTTTTCTTAAACTACCCACCTATCCGTGAATTGTTTTCACGGGGAATGCCGATTGAGAGTGAAAAAGCCGAAGCCATATTTTTAACGGCCTTTTTTGGCTTTTTTGTTTTCATGCATGCCTTTAATACATTCAACGCTCGCACTGAAGGCTTGAATCTGTTTGAACACATTTTCGAGAATAAACTCTTTTTGGGGATTATTTTTCTTATCTTCACTCTCCAAACAACTTTTATTTACATAGGCGGCGAAGTGTTACGCACTGTGCCCCTAGAACCCATGGAATGGTTGTATATGGTCATGTTTGCTCTTGTCTTGATACCAGTGGATTTGCTCCGAAAATGGGTACGCAATCTGTGGTTTGGTAATCCTGTACAGACGCGAGCTAATCAGTGATCTTTTGGAGTCCAAAGCTTTAGCTTTGGATGTGAGAAAAAAACAACAGTCCAAAGCTAAAGCTTTGGACTCCAAAATCTCCGATAATTTCTGGTTCATTACTTAATCAGTGATCTTTTGGAGTCCAAAGCTTTAGCTTTGGACTTCTTCTCTATAAGGGAGGCAATGAATTAACTTTCTTGATCCCAAGATAGGCTCTATAAAGTTCAGGAAAATAAAATTCCAGTTTAGCGATCTCATCGTAATCCCCTTTTTTTTTCTGGATAAAGCCGATTTCTTCCAAGTCTTTCATCATTTTAATCTTTTCCTCTTCTCCTTCATTTTTTAACGTCAAATAATCCTTTAATTGAGAGGCTTTGATCCGTCCGCCTTTGAAATTTGTCGATTCAGTCGTCGCTTTTTCTTTAATTTTCTGGATGTAGGGCTTAAAATGCGGGTACATTTCATACACTTCATCTTCAACCCATTTTCTAGCAATGTTGCCGTATTCCTGTTTGAGTGGCGCATAAATATTAAAAATCCCCTCTTTAGCGGGTTGTTCGCACTGTGTTAAGGCATGGTGCATAAATCTCAGCATAAAGCGGGCATTATATTGTTTTTCGTGTTGAAGTGTGGTGCCATTCCAGAGATAACGCTCCAAAAAGCTTTTGCTGGAAGATTGTGTGATTTTTTCACCAAATAACAGTTTGATAGCAATATCTACCGCTTCTTGTTTTTCGGGAAAAAAAATGATGTGTTTATCACCGATGGGTGCTTTCTCCAGCAAAATATCACGCTTAGACAATTCCGTTTTCAGTCTGTCAAAAAAATCATCACTTCTCGCACATAAGCGTTTAAGAAGGACAGTCATTAATTTATAGAAATCCCAACGAATTTCGTAACCATGATTAGAACGCACTTTGCCTTTATCTGACCATTCAATTTGTTGTACCAAATCTTCTCTGAGAAAAATTTTGGCATTTAAATAACTCAAATCTGGATTAAGTTTCAGACGATACCACAATAGCATGAGTTGTTTGATCGACTTTAATGGCACTTCACGTTCTGGAGAATCAAGATAGTCATAAGTCAGTACCACTTTTTTGCTTTGAGTTTTCAATTGCTCGTGAATAAGCTTTTCATCGTACATACGATTTAATTGTTCGGGGTTTTTCTGATAAACACGAATCATCTCATTGAGAACATCATCTCGGTATTGAGCTTGAAATGAGTGAGTTGTCAAAAATTTATCTATCAATCCCAAACTATAGATTTTCCAAAATCCATAATTTTCAAAAATTTCATGGATTTCTTTTTTATATCCGAAATCTGGAGAGAAAAGGTTCATCACAAACCCTTTATCCGTTGCGGAAATCCAAGTGGGTATATCCCAATTGATATCTAATTTATTAACTAATGCTTCAACAAGTCCTGGTTTTGAGTCATCAAAAACTTGTTCTAACGCACTTTTGCCGGCACCTTTTTCTCCAGTAATCAGAAAAATTCTATCATTTAACATTTCCCGATAATCACGGAGCACTTGGAAATTGACAATAATATCATCCATGTTCTTTAAGTCCATTTCCGCATCGGCGGCACCACCTTTGATGATAGGTGTTTTTTTCAGCTCTTTTTTGAACGCTTTAAAGAGACTTTGCACATCCATTTTACCAGTGGTTTTGGTAGAGGCGATGTTTTCTTCACTGTTTAAAAGTATGATTTTTTCAGCAATAGATTGATAATCCTTAATATATTCAAAATAGCCCTCTTTAAAAACTTCTTTGATGCCGTTTTCACGAATCAAAGAACGCAAGTTGGGTTGATAAGGAATGGTGAAAATAAATTCTTCTAGGGTTTCTGTTGCCTCATCTTTTTTCTCTCCATAAAATTTATCGACATAGACATTTATCATCTGTCTAAATGAGTCCAATTCTGTTGGAATAATATTTTTATTGTCATCTAGTGGCGCGGGCGAGTGAACAAAAATCGTATTAAAATTGGCACTGTTTTCATCAGAAAGATGAAATTGAGTCGCATGTTCAAGAAAAAAGGATAAACCTAATTGGGTTTGAGTATCGGGATATCCCACAAAAATAAAAAAATCGGAGACAGAATGACTGGTGAGAATTCCACCGATATCCGTTATTCCAGTGCGTAAATCAAATATCACCAAATCAGGTTTGATGATTTCATTGATTAATTCTAACAAGAGATGAATTTTTTCCTGCCCCCCTTGAAGTACATTAATACGGGACAGTTTTTGTGAATAGGCATCGGAAGTGATGTTATCCCCAAACTTTGCCACCGGCATGAGCAGAATATTAGGTAAATCATGCTGATTTTGGATAAAAAATTCGGTGACAAAAGTTTGTTTAAACTGTGTCTGCTTGTCAGGCGCCAAATTTTGATAGGGGTATAGCATAAAGTCCAAAAATCCACTGGATTGGTAACTCGCTTTGCCGCTTTCTCCAAAAAACTGAAATCCAAGCCCTGGTGCTTCAACATCGGTATCTACCACGACGATTTTTTTGTCTTTTGTGGCGCAAAGTAGAGAAATCATTGCCGCAAGGGTGGTTCTTCCTACGCCCCCTTTGTAAGAATAAAACGAAATAACTTTTGCGCCTTTTTTGGTGGGTGGCGCGGTGTCTTTTTCACGCCAAGCCTCTAGGTGGATCGCTTCTTCAAGCCAAAAAATATTCTCTAAACTTAACTCATTTTGTTTAATATCCTCTGCAAAAAGATTAAAGGTGTCATCATCATTGATAAAAATCCCCCCTAACCATTCTTTAAAACTTTCCGTTTCACCATATTCGTTTTCATATTGAAACCATTGCTCTTCAATCATTTGAGTAATGGCTTTAGCATTTTCGGGCGGACATTCAATGACAAAACTAATTGTACCCAGCGTATCTCTAATAATTAGGATTTTATTGATGTTATCTTTAAGTTTGGATGGTTTATTAATGTTTTTGATGACTAAACGTTTGGCATCTTCAAGTGTTAAAATCATTAAGGGTTCCTTGCAAATAAACTTAAATAGTTTTTCTTAATCCGATTAGCATATTTTTGGATTTCATCAAGATCATCGATCAATGCTTGCTTATTGTTAACCGTAATCTTTATAATTATAGGTAGGGCGATAACGGGATTGATTAATATCAAACTTAGCTAAACCCAGTCGCCTTAATTTAGTGATATCCAATAAATAGGCGGCTCGTTTTTTTTGTACTGTTTCCCGATAAAAATCAAATAAATCTATCTTAGAGTCTCCAATATGTCCTTTGCGGAAATCTCCAGCAACACAAGTCGCTATTTTTAAAAAAAATTCAAGCGGATATCCTGCTAGGTAAGCAAGATTATTATTGTATGCTTTTTGTTCCACAGAATGGGTGGTTTGATCAACAGCAATCCGTAAATGTTTGACTGTTTTTATCTTGTATTGAAGATTATCATACCATTCAATCAGTTCTATTTCATTACATTCCATAATTATATTTGGCTAACTAAAACTTTTTTCCCATTAAGTTAAGCATAAATACGTTTTTTTTGTAGGGTGGGTAGAGCGAAACCCACCATTGTTATAAATTTCAAATGTTTGGTGGGTTGGGCGTCCCGCCACTTCGTTGCGCGGGCAACCACAAG
>JSZA02000107.1 GCA_000785145.2 Candidatus Thiomargarita nelsonii | reverse complement strand
CAGAGGAGAGAAAGGCTGCCAAAATCGCCGTGGCTACCGAAAAGACACGTCTGTTGGTGGAAAGAAAGGCTGAAGTAAGGGGACAACAGGTTGCAAACCTAAAAACGGCTCAAAAAATGATAGTCGAAGGTTTTAAGATAGAAATGATTTCCAAAATGACGGGGCTTGATGTCGAAACGCTCAATCAACTTGAAAAGGAATCATACGTGGGAGATGTTTAACCAATTGACTTAATGGCATTGGGTTTTGTTCACCCTATTTTTGTGCTCTTGACGCTATAAAGAAATCCTATTTTTTTAAAAAATAGGATTTCTATCTGTTGGAGTCCACCTTCGGTTTGGAGCCTTTGATGTCAAGATCAAAAAACGTAGAACTAAGAGTATAAACATTCTGTTGACGCTTATGTTATTTTTGATAACTCTGGGGAAACCCCAATAATATTGGAAGAATCATCATGAAAGAAAAAATGTCATATTCTAAGTTTGCTATCAATGCCATGTGCCGGGCTTCAAAAATTGCTCAAAAAAAGGCAGCAGAAAGAGATTATTGTTGTATTCATGCTTTGTTAGAAAAAAATGATAAAGTGCTGGCGATTACGCCGGTGTTTGAGCCTTTGATATCGACAGCCAAAGAAATCGGGTGTCATATTATCGTTCAATCTCTTGAGCCCAAAACCATAATCCAACCGGAGCGATGCTGACTTTTGAGCAATTAAATGACATCATTTCACTTTGTGAGAAATATGATTGCTGGTTATTGTCCGATGAGGTGTTTCGTGGATTGGAACATGAGGAAAGTAAAAGGTTGCCCCATGTTGCAGACATTTATCCAAAAGGTATAGGGGTTCTGTCAAAATCCTATGCTTTGCCCGGGATTCGGGTGGGTTGCCAGCCAAAATAATTGGCTCAAGCATCGCTTGATAGAAATTAAAGGCTATTTATCAATCTGTGTGAAAAAGTCATTAAACATCATCAAAAAATCTGGCAACGTAACCGAAAAATAATTTTAGCTAATAAGGTTATAGTGAAGGAATACATGAGTATTCATTCTGAGTATTTCAGCTACTCCGAACCACAGGCAGGTTGCTTTAGTGCTACCCGGCTATGTGTTTAACACTTCAATCAATGGATTTAGATTAAGTTTGGGTAGCAAAGATTTTTATGATAAAATTGGGTTGCTTTTGCGTACCGAATCATAAATTTCCGATGAATAATTCAATTATGATATGTCCAAAAATAAGATGAAGTGGCCCAGCTTTAAGGAAGTTCACGCCTATCGCCGGACGGTTTATAACACGATCAAGCAGATTATTGAAACCCATTCGGCGTTTGAAAGTGCTAATTTGCCCATTACGCAACAGAGTCCGGCGTGGGCTGTGTTTATGGGTTTTGAGCATGAGCGCATTCATCTTGAAACTTCTTCAGTTCTATTTCGAGAATTGCCAGCTTATTTATTACGTCGCCCCGAACAATGGCCCCCATATCACCCAAGTGCTGATCAATCCAGTACACATCCACCACAACAAGGTGTTGATTATCCACAAAACCAGATGATAGCGATGCCGGCGGGGGATTTAACTTTAGGCAAACCCCAAGACTGGCCGAGCTTCGGCTGGGATAATGAATATGGACAACGATCATTGCGTGTGCGTCCATTTCGTGCCAGTCAATATTTGGTCAGCAATGGGGAATTAAATTGCGAACTTGCTTTGAAATCATTGACATGCCTTGGTCGTGGCCTGCCGATGGCAATTACCATGAAGCCAAAGCCTATTGTGCATGGCGTACCGAGCAAGAAGGGGCCTCACTGCCATACCGCGTTATCACTGAGGCCGAACATAACCGAATGCGCGATCAATCTTGCTTTGACGAAACAGCCGGTATAGCGCGTGATGCGGTTATGACTACCAGTGGTCACGATATGATTAATGCTAAAGATATTTTCTTGACAAATTAGAATTGGTTTAGTATATAATGCCGCGCACGAGTCGATGGTATGAATAATATTTAACTTAACAAAAATAAGTCTTATCTTTTTTACTAGAAAAATAGGAAAATAAGGAAACTTTATGTCATCCCCTGCCCCATCTAAAACAACTTGCTATCAATGCGAACTAGATTGCATGTTTGATGTACATTATGAAAGCAATGGTCGCGTGAAAAAATTATCTGGTCCAGAATGTCCACGTGGTAACGTACAACTTGAAATGCAGGAGCATCCACAGCGTCTCCGTTATCCGTTACAAAGAGTGAAAACAGCCAATGGCATACGTCACCAACGTATCTCTTGGGATAAAGCTTTAGCGATAACTGCCGATGCTATGAATACTCTCAAACAAAAACATGGCGCGGAATCGGTGGCTTTTTTTAGCGGTTACACTAAAGAAGCAAGACTTTACCTTCAACGGCTTGCTCATCTTTTTGGTTCCCCTAACTATATGACAGAATCTGGATGTTGCTTTACATCTGCTCAAGTGTGTGAAGAACTCACTTATGGCTATCATTTTAAACATGCGAGTCTCCTTGCCGCTCCTGAAACACGTTGTCGATTAATTTGGTCAACCAACCCGGTTCATTCTGTCGTACCATTTGATAAACACCCGATAATCGAACCCAAAGAAGGTGTTAAAATGATTGTGGTTGATCCTCGTCGCACAGAGACTGCCGAACGTGCCGATTTATACCTTCCTATTCGCCCCGGTTCGGATGGTGCTTTAGCATTAGGTATTCATCACCTGCTTTTTAAAAACGGTTGGATTGACCAAAATTTTCTTGACCGTTGGTGTCATGGTGTGGAAGAATTTAGAAATTATGTCAAAGAATTTAGCCCTGAACGTGTCGCTGATATTTGTCAAGTGCCGGTAACAGACATTCGCCAAGCTGCTGAATGGTATGGCACCCAAGGCCCTTCCCAATTAGTGATGTCAGCTTGTTCCACAACGCACCATACTAACGGTTTTCAAAATCATAGAGCGATGATATTGCTTGCTGCCACCACTGGTAATGTAGATATTCCTGGGGGCAATCGTTTTTTCTTCCGTAATGCGGTTCCAAAATCCATTGACCTTTTTAAAGAAACTATTGACCAATTGCCGCCACGGATTGGTTCTGATAAGTTTCCAGTTTGGATCAATCATATTCAAGAAGCTCAACCCATGTTGTTGAAACGCTCTATCGATGGGCAAGAGTCTACTCAGATTCGAGGTATGTTTGCATTGGGAATGAATCCAATCATGTGGCCTAACACATCTGATTTTGTAGAGTCGTTGAAAAAATTGGAATTTTTTGCTTGTGTTGATTTTTTTCCTAATCCAGCAACTGAATTGGCTGACATTGTTTTTCCAGCAGCAACTTCTCTTGAACGAGAAGCTTTAATTAGCGCGACACGTTGTCAATTTAGGGGAATTGTACAATATCGAAAACCGATTATAAAAACACCGGTTGGTGAAGCCAGATCAGATGCTCAAATTATATTGGATTTAGGCTGTCATTTGGGTATGTCAGAACAATTCTGGCACGGAGACTTGCAAGCGAGTATTCACGAACAAGCAGAAACACTAACACCAGAGCTTTGGGAAGAAGTCCAAAACAAACCTGAAGGCGTTAATATTTTTGGTGCCGTGACTATGGACGATGGTTTGGAGGGACAAACAGATAGAGTGTACGAGATAAAAGGCTTTCCCACATTCAGCGGCAAAGTGGAATTTGATTCTGAAGAGTTGCGCCAAGCGGGATACGATGGACTTCCAATCTATCGTGAGCCTACTGAAAGTCCTTTGAGTACCCCAGAAATGGCTAAAAAATTCCCGCTGGTTTTAACCACTGGTGGTCGTTCCATCGCCTATGTCCATTCGCAACAACGCCAATTCAAACAATTACGTCATTTAGATCCGCATCCACGTATACAAATGCACCCAAACGATGCAGATAGTCGCGGGATAAAAGAAGGTCAATCAGTCATCATCTCATCTCCTCGTGGCACAGTGGAAATGTTAGCAGAGGTGACCGATAGTATCCTAGCTGGCGTTGTACATGCTTATCATGGATGGGCTACGGCAAATATTAACCAATTGACTGACGATCAAAATCTTGATCCAATCAGTGGTTTTCCAGCATTCAAGTCAAGTCTATGTCAAGTGGAAGCAAAAGGTAAGATTGATGCTGATAATGTTTATGAAGGCCAACAAATGCTGAATGATTACTTGTTGCTGCACTACGGCATGGCCGAAGATACATTGCCATATCCCTTTGGACCCCGTGATGCGATAGACTTTCCCGCACGTTGTGCCAAATTAGTGTTGGACTCCGCCACCCAATTAGGCATTAAAACGGAACGGGCGATTGATGTGGGTTGTTCGGTTGGGCGAGCCGTGTTTGAATTAGCACGCACTTATCAAGAAGTGGTGGGAGTCGATTTAAGTGAATCCTTTATTGAGGCGGCTAATACATTGAAGAGTGAGGGTCAATTAGACTATTTTCGTAAGGATGAGGGTAATTTAGGTCAAACTCTCTCTGCTACTATCAATTCTGCCATTGAGCGCAATCGTACCGCATTCCGCCAAGCGGATGCTTGTGCGCTGCCACCGGATTTGGTTGGATTTGATGCGGTACTATTGGCAAACTTGTTGGATCGCTTGCCCAGTCCTAAAGCCTGTTTAGGGCGAATGGGTGGCCATAAGGGATTGGTACGCCCCGGTGGTTTGTTGGTGGTGATGTCACCTTATACTTGGATGGAACAATTTACCCCTATTGATGCTTGGCTCGGTGGCTATGAACGAGAGGGTAATGTCTTGTCATCCAAAGACGGGATTCGTGCGGCACTGGGTGAGGCTTTTGAATTGGTAAGTGAGGAAGATATGCCTTTACTGATTCGTGAACATGCGCGTAAGTATCAGTATATTGTGACTCATGTGACGGTTTGGAGACGTCAGGAAACATAAGAAGGAATCAAATCAATAGGGGGACTATTTTTGGTCCCCATTGGAAAATTAATTGAATGGAAAACTTAGGAAATAAGTCTAATGATAGAAAACACAAAAGTTCTCTGCGGTAAAGATAAAAAGCATGTTATTCATCCCTGGGCGGATTTAGGAAATTTTCAAAAGACGGAATCGACGGTGATCGCAGAAGCAAACGGTTATATTGTTGTTGATACAGATGGAAACCAATATATTGACGGCATAGCCGGCATGTGGTGTGTCAACATCGGTTACGGTAGAAAGGAAATGGCAGAGGTTATTGCAGAACAAGCGATGCGTATGCCATATTGCAACCATTTTGGGGCTAATACCAATGTACCGGCGGCAGAACTCGCTGCGAAGTTAAGTGAATTGACACCGGGGGATATCAATTGGGTGCATTATACAAATAGTGGCTCCGCTGCGGTGGATTCAGCCTTGCGTTTTGTCCAGTATTATTTTAATTCTTTGGGAAAACCTGAAAAGAAACAAATTATTACTAGAGACGATGCTTATCATGGTAGCACCTATCTAACGGCCTCTTTGAGTGGAAAACAGGTTGATAAAAGTTATTTCGACTATATAAAAGAGTTTATACATCACCTGCCTACTCCCAATCCATCTAGCCGTCCAGAAAACATGAGCATTGATGAATTTTGCGATGCTAAAGTAAAGGAACTGGAGGATAAAATACTAGAATTGGGAGCGGATAAGGTTGCCTGTTTTATTGCCGAACCCATATTGGGATCGGGCGGTGTTATTGTACCTCCTTCAGGCTATCAGAAGCGAACGTTTGAGATATGCCGAAAATATGACGTTCTTTATATTTCTGATGAAGTGGTTACCGGATTTGGACGACTTGGTCATTTTTTCGCGTCAAAAAACGTTTTTGATATTATCCCTGATATTATCATTACTGCCAAAGGAATAACTTCAGGTTACCAACCTTTGGGTGCTGCCATTATTTCCGACAGACTGGTTCAACAAATCAGCGGGAAAATGGCGCGTCCGAACTCCTTTTTTACCAATGGATATACCTTTTCAGGGCATCCAGTTGCTTGTGCTGCGGCTTTAAAAAACATAGAAATCATAGAACGTGAAAAAATCAACGATCATGTTAAACAGATCGGTCCCTATTTTCTAGCGCGTTTAAGCACACTTGCAGAAATTCCAGTGGTAAACGAAGTGCGTGGGCACCATCTCATGGCATGCGTGGAATGCGTTATTGATGAAACAGGCCCAACTGAAACCAATATTGCTTTTGCCAGCAAAATTGATCGTTACTGTCAAGACAATGGATTAATTTTACGTCCCTACGGGGAACTTTGTATTTTGTCTCCTCCGTTAATTATTGATCAACCGGGTATTGATCGAATGGTTGAGATTATGAAAAACAGCATCCTGAAAGCGCAAGAGGAAATAAAATGGCCACAGAAGAAAATATAAAAACAAAACTTTTGATTGGTGGAAAATTGGTTGTGGGAGAAGGACTTGAAGAACCTATAATCAACCCGTCCACCGGAGAAATTATTGTTTCCATTCGGGAAGCGTCAAAACGTCAGCTTCAACAGGCCGTGACGACTGCTGATAACGCGCTTAAAAGTTGGTCACAAACCTCTCCCATGATGCGGGCTGCAAGATTGTTAAAACTAGCCGATCTCATAGATGAGAAAGCAGCGTTTCTTTCTAAGCTTGAATCTATAAATTGCGGTAAACCCTATAAACAAGTGCTTAAATACGAAATACCTGGTGTCAGTGACACGTTTCGTTTTTTTGCCGGCGCGTGTCGTTGCATGACCGGAAGCACTGCGGCTGAATATGTCGAGGGAATGACCAGTATAATACGCCGTGATCCGATTGGCGTTATTGGGCAGATTGCAGCGTGGAATTATCCCCTTTGGATAGCCGCTTGGAAAATGGCGCCGGCACTGGCAGCAGGTAATACAGTCATTTTTAAACCTTCTGAACTCACACCATTAACGATTTTATCATTGGCCGATATTTTCGCTGACATTTTCCCGCCCGGCGTAGTCAATATACTGACCGGACGAGGAGAAACCATTGGAACTGACATGGCTGAACATTCACGTATTGCTATGATATCAGTAACGGGTTCCATTGCCACTGGGCAAAAAGTACTAAAAGCGGCAGCCTCTAATATCAAACACACCCATTTTGAACTGGGTGGAAAGGCGCCGGTCATTGTTTTTGAGGATGCCAACCTGACGGAAGCCGTTGAGGCTGTTAGACAGTCTGGTTTTTATAATTCAGGACAGGATTGCGTAGCCGCTTGCCGAGTTTACGCGCATAAAAATATTTATAATAAATTTGTCGACTTATTAGAAGACGCGGTTAAAAATATAAAATGTGGTCAGCCAGACGATCCGACTTCTGAAATGGGCCCACTGATTTCCGAACAACATCGGGAACGAGTGGCTGGTTTTGTAGAACGTGCGGCGGCTCAACCTCATATAAAAATTCTAACCGGGGGAAAAAAAGTGGCTGGGCCAGGATGGTTTTACCAACCGACGGTGATCATAGATGCCTTACAAACCGACGAAATAGTACGCAAGGAAGTTTTTGGTCCGGTTATTTCCGTAACCTCTTTTGAAAATACCGAGCAAGTCATTGAATGGGCCAACGATTCTGACTATGGATTAGCATCATCAATTTGGACCTCTAATATCAAAACTGCCCATCAGGTTGCCTCTATACTTCAATATGGTACAACTTGGATTAATACCCACTCGGTGCTGCCGACAGAAATGCCCCATGGGGGGCTTAAAATGTCTGGATATGGTAAAGAACTTTCTATTTACGGACTTGAAAATTATACGGTTATACGCCATATTATGGTTAAATATTAATTATAGGTATTCGGGAAATGAATCACGATAACAAGTATTCCATCGCGCCGCCACTTGAAAACAACGTCTATGCGGAATTTTATCAATTACGCCAAAATGCGTCCACAATGACTGCGTCTACAATTGAATGGTTTCATAATCATTTGAAAATGTTGTTAGATGAAATGCGATATCAAACCAGAAACAACACGCTTTCAGTGTTAAGTATAGGAAGCGGCGAAGGCGATATCGATATTGAAATTATACAGGCGATTTTGCCTCATCTCAATCCTCAATGGACACATCTAAAATATGATGCACTTGAGCCTAATTCTATACATAGAAAACGTTTCGTAGAACGCTTGCGTGAAAAATCATTCGATGATCACGTTAGTGTCTCAGTACATAATACCTCTTTTGGAATATCAGATGGATTTGAAAGTAATGAATCCTATGATCTTATACTGTTTGTCCAGGTATTGTATTTCTTTAAGGATCCATCTCAAATCATCCAACGTGCCCTAGCCCAAACAAAGCCCACCGGACGGGTAATAATCGTTCACCAATCAGCTCTTGGTATACCTGAAATCCAACGTAAACACATGTTGAGTTTAAAAGGTAATGAAAATGGAATTCTCACCACAGAAGATATCAAAAAACGACTTGATCAAGAAAGCGGATGTCTCTATCGTTTTTACGATGTAGATGCCTATTTAGATGTGACAGAATGCTTTAATCAATCAGAAGTTGGATTGAATATTCTATCCTTTTGTATGGGATGTGATCTGCGAAAGATTCATCAGAAAAAATTAACTCCGTTATTACAATCTATGATAAATTATGCTGAAATTAAAGACGAAGGTTCGGTTCTATATGAGCCAATTGGCATTTTTATCATAAACAAAAATACCACTTTTTCCTATGTTATAAAGATTACAGAGGATAACGATCCGGTTGACGACTACCGGCAATTAGCTCAAAGGTTCGATTGGCAACAGGTATTTTCATCTCTATACAATGGCCACCTTCAAAAAACGCCAACCACCATTCGATTATTAGATGTGGCTTGTGGAACTGGCCGATGGATACAGGCTTTTCTCTACTATGTAGAACCGCAAATATCTCAATTAGGTAAGGGAGAAATGGTATATGATTTATTAGATAATTCTGAAAGTGCCTTGTTACAAGCGGTTGAAAAAATACGTTCTCCCTTAAAATTCGGCACCCAATACATTTCTCCAATTCAAACCATAAAGTTGGAAAATGACTTTTACGATGTGATATGGTCGATGCATGGTTTTTATGCTATTCCACATCATGACTTAACCTTGGTAATAGAAAAACTTCTTGCTTCTCTTAATGATAAAGGAAGTGCATTTATTGCTCAAGCGACTCATCGTTCTTTCGATGTCAGATTCTATGATAAATATCTTGAAGTATTTCAAGAGGGTAAAGGAAAAAGATTTGTTTCAGCAGAAGATATTACAAATGCCTTGGAAACATTAGGCATTGAATATCAAGTGCATGTCATTAGTTACTATGAACAAATACAAAAGGACGATATTGCGGCGGTGGCGCATTATCTCCTGAAGGAAGCTACAACCAATGCTTTTAGTGAAGAATATTCTTCAGGAACGGCAGATGTACCTAGAGTTACACAGTTGGAGGATTTATTTGCTCACAAAGAGACGGAAAATTATCTGAAATCATTCATTAAAGATTCAAGCTATTATTTTCCTGAAGAGATATGGGTTATCTCGTTTGGAAAAAAATCCTTGCTGTAAATTTTTCTGTCTGGAAAAATGGCTCACTAAATTTTATGCTATAGTTTTTCAGATAAATAACTTCCGAAAATATGACCGGTATTCAATACCTGTCAGGTTTATAGTGTGAAATTATTTTTTTGAAAGTCTATATATCATGAACGATTAAGGAACTCGTTGTCATTTGAAAGTTATAGGTAAACTCAAATGCTAAACATTTTATTTGCAGGTGCTGCTTTAGCATACACAGGAATTAAACTGTATCAAAGTTTAAAAGAAACAAAAGTCTCTCCATTAACCAAGGGTATTCTCATAACAGAAAAAGTAATATCTACCGCAGATTTATCGGTAAATCCTCAAAAAGTGGAAAAAAATTTATCTGTTGTAGAGGAAAGCGATGATTATGGCGAGATTATTAGGAAAAACACTGAACGAGATTTTGTCATATCTTCAGTTTCATTGGGCTTGGCGACGGTAGGTAGTTTAGTCTATCCACCCTTTATCATTGCCAGTATAGCGGGTTTCGCTTATATTACCATTCCCATTTGGAAAAAAGGTTATCGTTCGTTTTTTAAAGAACGCCAAGTCAACATGTCTGTGCTGGATTCCATTGCCTTACCAGGTATTTTCATCACAGGGCATTATCTTATTGCTGCTGTTGCTTACTGGTTATATTACTTTTTTCATGTGTTGGAGACAATGTTAGAATAATCTCGCCTCTCAGTGTATTGAACTTTCTTCGAATGGCCTCTGAACAGAGCATTCTTATCAAAGATGGGCGTGCTTTAGAATTGTTAAGTCAAGTTGACACTGTCGTTTTTGATAAAACGGGTACCTTGACACAAGAACAGCCCCATGTTGGAAAAATCTATACGCTTCAAGATTATCAAGAAAACGACTTACTAAAGTATGCGGCTGCCGCTGAATACAAACAGAAACATCCTGTTGCCAAAGCGATTATTCAGGCAGCTCATGAACGCGAATTAAATCTACCGGAGATTGATGAAGCCAAATATGAGATAGGTTACGGTATCAAGGTGACTATATCTAACCAACTTATTCGGGTGGGCAGTGTTCGCTTCATGGAAATGGAAGAGATTGCTATTCCTAAAAAAATAAGAAAAATTCTGTCATCTTGTCACGAGTTTGGCTATTCACTCGTTATGGTTGCCATTGATAATCAACTGGCAGGTGCAATTGAGTTACATGCAACGATTCGTCCCGAAGCAAAAAGCATCATTAAAGGTTTACGCCAACGCAATATGTCTCTGTACATTATTTCGGGGGATAACGAAAAACCCACTCAACGATTAGCTGAAGAACTTGGTATAGACAATTACTTTGCAGATACCTTACCGGAAAACAAGGCTACCCTTATTCAACAACTCATTGATGCCGGGAAAGTGGTTTGTTTTGTGGGTGATGGCATCAATGATTCTATTGCTTTGAAAAAAGCACATGTTTCTATTTCCTTAAAAGGTGCTTCAACGGTTGCAACGGACACTGCACAAATTGTATTGATGGATGCGAGCCTAAAAACATCTTTGTCAAGTATTTGAGCTTGCTGATGATTTAGACAAAAACCTCAAGACGGGTTTGATAACAACAATAGTTCCCGGAGTCATTATCATTGGAGGCGTTTTCTTAGTACATTTAGGGATTATTGGTTCCATTGTGATGTTCAATGCGGGCTTGTTAGCAGGCGTAACTAACTCAATGTGGCCCTTGGTAGAACATCATAAGAAAAAATAAAAATAATTGTAGTGGTCAACAAGATATTGAACATTGTGAGAAATCCGATTTGTTGGAAAAATCGGATTTCTTTGGTGTTCACTACAAGTGTATTTATGTCCATTCTCACACAAAATGAATAAAATATGAAAAACCTAACTGATTGCGAGTCATTTAATCTGCTATCTCCAAACGCGGCGGAAATGCGACGACTCATTGAAATAGCAATGAAGTTCATTATTCCACATCAAGTGCATCCAGACACTTTTCCTCTGAACGGTTCGGGGGTTGAATGGTTACACTTTGAGGGGATAAATAGTGAAATAGAGAATGCAGTCAAGCTCGCAAAATCGGTAGCGGAACCATTACCAGAAAATGGTCACACCGATTTTGAAGAATTACTACGTGATATTTTTGACCGACTTGTTCCTCATAGTACCAACGATAATAGTGGCGGTTACCTCGCCTATATTCCTAGTGGTGGTCTTTTTCACTCGATTTTAGCTGATTTTATTTCATTATCACTCAATCGATATGTCACCATGTTCATGGCGGCTCCTGGACTGGCTGCCATTGAAAATCAAGTTGTACGTTGGTTATGTGATATAATCGGTTTACCACCGGAGGCGGGCGGAGTCATTACCTCTGGTGGCTCTATAGCGACTATTACTGCTATTCACGCGGCTCGTACCAATCAATTGACTGACAGAAACTTGTCTCAAGGAACGATCTATGTCAGTGAACAAGCTCACCATTGTATAGAACAAGGTTTGGTGCTCTGTGGATTCTCACCGAAAAATATCCGTAAAATAGCAACCGATAATGATTTCCGAATACGTCTTTCGCTGATTGAAAAAGCGATAGAACGAGATAAAACTGACGGACTTCATCCCTTCTTATTGGTTGCAAGTGCGGGTACAACAAATACCGGTGCCGTGGATAATATACTGGAAATAGGAAAGTTAGCTCAAAAGTACAATATGTGGTTTCATGTAGATGCCGCTTATGGTGGATTTTTCATGCTGACTGAACGGGGCAAATCACTGATGAAAGGCATTGAACAAGCAGATTCAGTTGTTCTTAATCCGCACAAGGGTATGTTTCTTCCTTATGGTATTGGTGCTTTACTCGTAAAAAATAAGAATCAATTGCGAAAATCTTTCGATTTTACCGGTACCTATTTACCCGCACTGCCAAATGAGATAAACTCTCATGTCCCCGAAGATATCATGCACCTTTCTCCAGAACTCACTAGAGAATTTCGTGGGTTCAGAATCTGGTTACCGTTAAAAATGCTAGGTATTAAACCATTCCGTGAACAGCTTGACGAAAAACTCAATTTGGCACAATGGATCACAGAACAATTATTGCAAATTCCCAATATTCGTATAGTCGCATATCCACAACTCTCTATTCTTGCTTTTAAGTTAGAACCTTCAGGATATGATCTCAGTCCTAAAGAGTTAGATAATCTTAATATCAAGTTACTGGATGCAATCAATCGACGCGGTAATATCCTACTCTCTCCATTTAGGAGTACGCACAATGTTGATGGTGAGTTTGCTATCAGGATAGCAATTCTCTCATTTAGAACAACTAAACAGCACCTTGAACAAGGCATAAGTGATATTCAAAATGCAACAAGTAATCTGATCTAATTTTATGTTATTAACTAGTCTATTATTTTTTAGTGGTGGTATTGCTGCTGGTGTCAGTTTTTCTAAACAAATTTTACAGAAAAACCTTAAAAAGACATCATCC
This sequence comes from Candidatus Thiomargarita nelsonii, assembly GCA_000785145.2. Classification (GTDB taxonomy): domain Bacteria; phylum Pseudomonadota; class Gammaproteobacteria; order Beggiatoales; family Beggiatoaceae; genus Thiomargarita; species Thiomargarita nelsonii_B. Next base: position 9,121 of record JSZA02000107.1, on the reverse strand, counting down.
AAAAAAGCCGTTCTTGAAAAACATAAAAAAGCGCAACAAAACCTATCTAAAGTGGATGAACATAAGGATAGAAACGAAGTTCAAGCTGAAAAAGAGATCAATCGCTATCTCGTTGTTTCCAATACCTCTCTCGTTTTAACGACATGAGGTGGTTTAGTTTACCCACCATTGACTATTGTTAGCATACCACTTTTAATTTATGGCAGCAGTTATATATTGAAGAAGGCTTACGATACTGTCATAAAAGAACATAGAATTGGTATTGTTATTGTTGAATCTATTGCCATTGTTGGGTTTATGGTCACCGGTCATTTTTTTGCCACCGCATTATGGTACACACTCTATTTCTACAGCCGAAAACTATTACGAAAAACCGAAGATCATTCTCGAAAAAATATTGTTAATATTTTTGGAAAACAGGCGCGTTCTGTTTGGGTTATTTCTAATGGCGTTGAACTAGAAATTCCCTTTAACAAATTGAAAAAGAATGACATTGTGGTCGTTAATGCAGGAGAAGCAATTCCCATTGATGGTCAGATTAGTTCAGGTATTGCTAATATCGATCAACATGTTTTAACCGGCGAATTGCAACCCATGGCGAAAGGTGTTGGTAATAGCGTATTTGCAGGTACAGTTGTGCTTGAAGGTCAAATTCATATTCAAGTTGAAAAAACAGGTAAAGAAACGGTTGCCGCTCAAATTGGTAACATATTAGAGAAAACGGCTGATTTTAAGGCCACCATGCAATCTTATGGGGAAAGAATAATTGACAAGGGCGCTTTACCTACATTGGCTGTGAGTGCTATTGCTTTACCTATACTAGGTACTCAAAGTGCATTGGCTATTCTAAATTCATGTTTTGGCTATCAGATGCGTATAACTGCTCCCCTCAGTATGTTGAATTTTCTGACGATTGCTTCTAAAAGTGGCATTCTCATCAAGGATGGACGTTCATTGGAATTATTGAGTCAAGTCGATACAGTTGTTTTTGACAAAACCGGCACACTCACTGAAGAACAACCTCATGTGGGAAAAATCCATTGTTGTGGTATTGAGGAAAATGAATTATTAACTTATGCAGCCGCCGCTGAATATAAACAAACTCATCCGATTGCTTTAGCTATTTTGGCAGAGGCTAAACAACGCCGGTTGAATGTCGCGCCAGTGATACAAGCAAAATACGAAGTGGGTTACGGCATCAAAGTCAATGTTGAAGCAAAACTGATTCGAGTCGGCAGTGTGCGTTTTATGGAAATGGAAGGTATTTCCATTCCGCCAGAAATGAATATCTTACAAGAAGAAACGCATGAACAAGGCCATTCATTGGTTTTTATTGCACTTAATGACCAATTAGTGGGGGCTATTGAACTCTATCCGACTATTCGCCCTGAAGCTAAACAAATTATTGCTCAGTTAAAACAACGTGGATTATCCATGTATATCATCTCTGGTGATCATGAACAGCCCACCCGGAAATTAGCTCAAAAACTGGGAATAGACAATTATTTTGCCGAAACTTTACCGGAGGATAAAGCCAATTTAATTGCCCAATTGCAACAAAAAGGAAAAGTGGTTTGTTTTGTGGGTGATGGCATTAATGATTCCATTGCCTTAAAAAAGTCCCAGGTTTCTATTTCACTTCGTGGGGCATCGACTGTTGCCACAGATACGGCTTCTATTATTTTAATGGATAGTCATCTAAACCAACTTGATCATTTGTTTGAGATTGCAGAAGAATTTAATGCCAATATGAAGAATAATTTTAATTTGTCAATTATCCCCGGTTTTCTATGTTGGGGTGGTGTCTTTTTTCTCCATTTTGGTATTGTGAGTACAGTTCTTGTATATGATGCGAGCTTGCTTATTGGTGTATGGAATGCAATGTCGCCTTCTTTGAAAAAAAGGAAAAAGATGCTCAGAAAACTTTAACTTTAAACATAGGTAATAGTAAACAATTTATCTTGTCAAATGACTTTTGCTGGAGCAGGTTTGCTTTCCGCGTAGTAACGTTTTAGTGAGGCTCTGAAAACGTTTCGGACGGGGTTGCAAACCCCGTCCGGCAGCGAAAATTTGATGCGGTATTACTAGCAAATTTATTGGATCGCTTGCCCAGTCCTAAAGCCTGTTTAGGGCGAATGGGTGGCTATCTGGGATTCGGGCGGCACTGGGTGAGGCTTTTGAATTGGTAAGTGAGGAAGATATGCCTTTACTGATTCGTGAACATGCGCGTAAATATCAGTATATTGTGACTCATGTGACGGTTTGGAGACGTCAGGAAACATAAGAAGGAATCAAATCAATATGGGGACTATTTTTGGTCCCCATTGGAAAATTAGTCGTGGTGCAATGTGGGTGATGTTAATTTAAATTATTTTTTAATAACTGATGTTACGCATTCTAATTCGTTCATTATTTTTATAAGTCTATGAGACTTATAAAATTATAGAAATTCTCAAAAGAACGCTTTTCTAATGCTTAATATTTGACTGATGAATTGCGCATCAATAAAAGTTCGCATTCACCATTACCAGAAATGCGTAACATCAATTAATAACTATTTTAGTTTGACGGGTGTGGATGTAGGCTATGTAGGGTGCGTCCCACGCACCGTCTTGATCAACAATATTGATCTATTAGGTGCGTAGGACGCACCCTACAAATTCCTTATTTGAACAAACATTCATTTTTAATGTAGCCCTTAATTTACAGTTATTAACTTAATCAATTTAAGAAAATAAAGTACTTTAGATTAAATTTATATAATGTCTCTTAATTATAGGAGTTCGTGAAATGAATCACGATGACAAGTCTTCCATTGCTTCGCCACTGGAAAACAAAACCTATGCGGAATTTTATGAATTACGCAAAAATGCTTCCACAATGACTGCGTCTACAATTGAATGGTTTCATAATCATTTGAAAATGTTGTTAGACGAAATGCGAGAGAAAACCAGAAGCAACACACTTTCAGTGTTGAGTATAGGAAGCGGCGAAGGCGATCTTGATATTGAGATTATACAGGCGATTTTACCTCTTCTCAATTCTCAATGGAAACATCTAAAATATGATGCACTTGAACCCAATGTTCTACATAGAAAACGTTTTGTAGAACGCCTGAATGAAAACTCATTCGATGATCACATTAGTGTTTCAGTACATAATACCTCTTTTGGAATGCCGGATGGATTTGAAAGTAATGAATCCTATGATCTTATACTGTTTGTCCAGGTATTGTACTTCTTCAAGGATCCATATCAAATCATCCAACGTGCCCTAGCACAAACAAAGCCCACAGGACGGGTAATAATCGTTCACCAATCAGCTATTGGTATACCTGAAATCCAACGTAAACACATGTTGAGTTTAAAAGGTGATGAAAATGGAATTCTCTCCACAGAAGATATCAAAAGACGACTTGATCAAGAAGGATGTCTCTATCGTTTTTACGATGTAGATGCCTATTTAGATGTGACAGAATGCTTTAATCAATCAGAAGTTGGATTGAAAATTCTATCCTTTTGTATGGGATGTGATCTGCGAAAGGTTCATAAGAACAAATTAACTAGCTTATTACAATCCATGAGAAATCATGCTGAAATTAAAGACAATGGTTTGTTTTTATATGAGCCAATTGGCATTTTTATCATAAACCCCGATTGATGCTTGGCTCGGTGGCTATGAACGAGAGGGTAGTGCCTTGTCATTCAAATACTGGATTCGTGCGGCACTGGGTGAGGCTTTTGAATTGAGTGTGACTTCCATTTGATGTAAGCTATGTAGGGTGCGTCCCACGCACCATCTTGATTAACAATATTCACCCATCAGGTGCGTAGGACGCACCCTACAAACCACTTGTTTGAACAAACATTCATTGACCTCAAATGGAGGTCACACTCATTGTGACTCAGGCGACAGTGTGGAGACGCAAGGAAACATAAGGCGGAATCAATGTATGGGGACTATTTTTGGTCCCTGCACAAATGGGAACGCTTCAATTTCAAGGGCAACCACAAGGGATTGCCCCTTTTACAAATTTTTTTTTCAAAACCCTAAACTCGGATGAGGTGAGTAATGCAAGAACAGAAAGTGAATTCTTCGCACTATGCGAAGGTTGCAACTCATTATAATCACGCTTTTTTTCATGGTGGCTCTATCGATTATCAAAACTGGCTATTACAGAAAGTATTGCATCATTTACAATTAAAAACCTCCGATCAAGTTGTAGATATCGGATGTGGTACTGGAACTTTTACAAGTGCGCTTTATGATCAGATTGAATTCAATAAAGAAATTCTAGGGGTTGATTTAAGTCCTGACATGTTAAATCATGCTAACACATTGAGAGGGATAAAGACTCATTGTGCTGATGCGGTTTCCTTCAGTCAATCACATGAATATCAATATGATAAAGCTTTGATGATAGAGATCATACATCATATCGATTTGGCTGATTTGCCAAGATTGTACAAAGGTATCTCTCAACAATTACGCAAAGGTGGCATACTTATGACCATCACGAGACCCACCATTGTTCACTACCCTTTTTTTCAAGCTGCTTTAGACATATGGTCTCAATTTCAACCTGATTCTGAACTTTATGTTCAACTTCAACAAGAGGCGGGTTTCTCTGTTAATTGTCAAACCTACGATTATCCAATCCAAATTCCCAAGACGCAATGGTTTGAAATGATTAAAAACAGTTTTTGGTCAACCTTTTCTCATTTCAATGATGAAGAATTACAAGCGGGTTTAGTGGAATTAGAAAATAAATACGCTGAAGCCGAAGTCTTAAACTTTGTCGATACTTTGGTTTTCATTGAAGCCTTACGATAATAGTTGTCTGTAGAAAAAACCTGACAGGTTTTGAAAACCTGTCAGGTTTATATTAAATTTTATATGAGGTTGATACTTTAATGCTTATTGAAATTTTACTTATCAGCGGTTTAGCCTTTGGAATAAAAAAATCTCAACGCCAGCCAAAAACGGGTTCAAACAAAAGCCAACCACTGAAGCCAAAATCATCGGACTTATATCAAAAAAGTAAAACCAGCTTACAAGCCTTTAAAAAAGTGATCATGATTTCATTGAGTGGCGGGGAAGTACGTCATCAACAACTTAAGCAGATGGTAACAGTGGAAGGTGATAATCAAGCGAATGCCTTTCATAAAAAACTGGATAAAAACATTAAATTATCAATCGGTTTAATGGGTTTTAGTCTGATAGGCGCTTGGTTTTATTCTCCGTTGCAGCTGATAGCAGGTGCCGGTGCTCTTTACCTTTTTTACCCTCTCTGTCAAAAATTCTCTCAAGAATTGAAGAAAGGGCGTATAACCACCGAGCTTATTGAGATTATTTCTATTATTAGTTTTCTAATGATGGGATATATCTTTTTGGCCACATTCATCACTTTTGTCGGTTTACTGAATCTGAAACTGTTGGCGCGAACAGAAGAACACTCACATGGAGAATTAATTAAGGTTTTTGGTTTGCAACCGCAATCAGTCTGGGTGATACGAGAAGGCATGGAAGTCGAGATACCCCTAGAAGCCGTTCAAAAGGAAGATATTGTCGTGGTTAATGCGGGCGAGATTATTCCGGTTGATGGTATTATAACCGATGGATTTGCAAGCATTGATCAGCATAGCTTGACTGGGGAATCGCAACCGGTAGAAACTGAAGTGGGCTCCAAGGTTTTTGCCGCGACGCTGGTATTAGCCGGGCGGATTTTGATTCAAGTAGAAAATACGGGCACCCATACTAACGCAGCGAAAATTGGGCACATTTTGCAACAAACCCAAGAGTTTAAAGAAAGCTTGCGTTTACGAGGGAAACAGATATCTGACCGTTTCGTCGCGCCAACCTTATTGGCCAGTGGCTTAACTTTACCATTGCTTGGCTCAAATCCCGCGATGGCAATTCTTTGGTCTGGTTTTGGTTACAATATGCGGCTATTGGGCCCGATTAGTGTTTTGAATTTTTTACATATTATGGCTAAAAATGGCCTCTTGATTAAAGATGGACGTTCTCTGGAAATGTTGCAACAGATCGATACAGTGGTTTTTGATAAAACCGGCACTTTGACAATGGAGCAACCGCAACTCAGTCATCTCTACCCTCTCCAGCCCTTCAATGAAAAGACTTTGCTAACTTATGCTGCCGCCGCCGAGTATCGGCAAACCCATCCCATTGCCAAAGCCATACTGACAGCCGCCGAACAACGCGGACTGGATTTACCGGTGATTGAGGAAGCCGCTTATCAAGTCGGTTACGGCATTGAAGTGAAAATCAAGACAACCGTCGTACAAGTTGGCAGTGCCCGTTTTATGCACCAAAAGGGTATTCGCTTACCAGAAGAAATACAAGATTTAAAAACCCAATGTGATGCCAATGGACATTCGCTGGTTTATGTGGCTCTGAATGAGAATCTAGCCGGGGTGCTGGAATTACAACCCTGTATTCGTCCAGAAGCCAAGGAAATCATTAATTATTTAAAAGCTCAAGGTATTTCACTGTACATTATCTCCGGTGATCACGAACAACCAACTCGCCAGCTCGCTCAGGAATTAGGCATAGAACATTATTTTGCTGAAACGCTACCCGATAAGAAAGCGGAATTGATCGCAGGGCTGCGTGCCAGTGGCAAATTTGTTGGTTTTATTGGTGATGGGATTAACGATGCCATTGCGTTAAAACAAGCAAATGTGTCTATATCGCTTCGCGGTGCCTCAACTGCCGCCACCGATACTGCTCAGATTATTTTAATGGATGGTGATTTAAAAAAACTCAAGTCCTTATTTGAGATTGCCAATGCCTTTGAAGCCAATATGCGTACCAATTATTTAACCTCAATGGTACCCGGAGTGATTTGTTTAGGCGGGGTATTTTTATTCCATATGGGTGTTGTCGGTGGCTTGGTTGTTTTTTACACGGCAAAAATGGTTGGTTTAACAAATACCATGTTGCCTTTAGTAAAGCATGAAAATTGTGATAAGAATTTAACCTGCATTGACGCAGCAACTGCAACAAATGAGGATGACAACAAGTCGTGTTAAATTTGCGTCAAATGTTCAAGTCTTTTTTCAGCCTAAAACTAATGTTTAGCTGGACGGGGCAAAAAAATATTTTAACAGTGAAGTGATTAATAATTTACCCAAACCTTTGCCTTGGGCATTTGGATGAACACCAAGACTCAATATCCACCCGTCATGTCTCTTGGCTTGTAATGCACCAAGCGAATAGCCCACAATTTCCAGTTCCTTAATTTCGGCAACAAAGGGTAACCGGACTCGTCCAAAATAAATTTTGGACTCCTTTCCGCATCAATGGAGTCCAAAATTTATTTTGGAGCAATGTTCAAGTTTTTTTGACTTGACAGCGTAGGAGGAGCCCGCAGCTAGTCCTTACGCTGCCGCTTTGGGCGGAAAGTGCCGCTAAAGATTTCTCAGTCTGTCTGACAAAGCTAAAGCTTTGTACTCCAAAAAAACAAATTGACAGAGTACTAGTATAAGATACTCCACAAACCAATAATAATAACCAGCGCTAATACAATTCCTATAATACGTTTAAAGTTATTACCTTGTGCTGCTATGAGGCTCACATGCGCTTTCAGACCAAAATAATGCCCGATTGCTGCGAATGGTAATAGCAATAGAGTATATTCCCATTGTAAATCAACACCCGTTACCACAAAGGCTGACATTTTAAAACTGACTAGAATAAACCAGAGTACAAATAATGTATCGCGTAAACGCTGAAGTTCCACATGGCGCATGTAAACGGCTACAATTAATGGTGAGCCTATCAAGGATGTACCACTCATATAGCCACCTAATATGAGTAAGACAATGTCTCCTAAACGGTTATGGCTCTGTCGTGTGATATTAAAAATATAAGTTATCGCATAAAATAAGATGATGCAATAAACTATTATGACTAACACATTATTGGGCAGATTTAATAATCCAAATATGCCGATCATCTTAGGAATAATCAGGATTGAGTGGGTATAGCGTAGAAAACGCCAATCAACCTGATGTAAACGCTGGCTGACGGTTATACTTGAAAAGAAGAGTAGATGCCAAGCGATGATAGGCAACCAGAATAAAGGTTTATCTAGTAGCAGAAAGGGTAAACTAAGCGCCGCTCCGCCAAAACCAATGCAGCCCGTCCAAATAAAAATGAGTGCAAGCAAGATATATTGCCAGATTTCAAAGTGTATCATGGGTATTGATTTTGAATTTTTAGTACATACGGTTATAATAGCAAACTCAATCATGTTTTGATTTCTGAGACAGTCTTATTTATACCATAAGGTGAAAACTTTTTGATGGATAAATCTCATGGCAACATTACACATCCATAAGGTTCAACATACTACTGGTGTGTGTGGTGGAAATGCTTGTATTCGTAATACTCGTATCCCAGTGTGGACGCTTGTATCTCTTCGTTCCCAAGGTGCAACCGACAAGATAAGACTTGGTGGACTGAAGAAGGTTGGCAATGGTAACTGTTAAAAAAGTCTCACTCCCGATTTTTTTGGAAAAAACGGCGGATGGTGATTATCAATATCGCACGATGTGTGAAATCATTGAGATGCCTTGGGATTGGCCAGTCGATGTGAATTATCTGGAAGCCAAAGCTTTTTGTCATTGGATGTCAGCGCGTACCGGCAAATCCATACGCTTACCCAGTGAAGCTGAATGGTATCGTTTGTATGATTTACACGTTGTGCAACTTGACCCTAAACCGTGACTTTGTAGATGCCGTCGATTTTTCAACTCGATTTATTCGTAATGCCCTCAATTTGCGTACATACGGTGAAGTGAAATATCTGATCACTGATGAAGGAGAATTAAGCACGGTTAAATCATTCCAATTAGCTGATTTACGATTGAGTGATAAGGTGAATAACATCGAATTGACGCAAGGTGATGCTTGTAATCTCAAGGACAAATATAATAACTATGATTTAGTATTTGCCGGCAATCTGATAGATCGTTTGTATGAGCCGAAAAAATTCTTGACTGAGATGGCTAAACGGATTAATGTGGCTTGTTAGTGATTGCATCACCTTATACTTGGTTGGAGGCGTACACCCAAAAAGAACAGTGGTTAGGCGGAT
>JSZA02000112.1 GCA_000785145.2 Candidatus Thiomargarita nelsonii | reverse complement strand
CCAAGATTTATCTTGGGCGCCTCGTCCAAAATAAATTTTGGACTCCTGTCTTGGAGTCCAAGATTTATCTTGGGCGCCTCGATGAGCGCGAGGCAAAGAAAGCTTTAACATCTATTTCTCTGTATTCTCCTTGACGATGCTGTTCAATACCTTTACTTAAGCGTTCAGCATTAGCAGGATTTTGCAATAAATAAAGAGTTTCCACTTCAGCATCATCAATAATGACGGATTGATTTTCGACTACATATAAAAGGAGTCCAAGATTTATCTTGGACGAGCCAAATTTAGAAAAACAGAAAAACATGACACCTCCCCCCTTCTTACTCGGCAGCACACTACTCTTTTGGGGCTGGCAAAGCCAGAGCCAGCTACTCCCATTTGCCATACTGATGGCAATTATTTTAGAAAGCCCCCACTGGACCAAATGGCGTTGGACTCTTACAGACAAAGACTTCAATCTTGTGATTGATTTTACTTCATTCTCACTAATAATAGCGGTAATTTACCTGACGACTCAACAATCCAGTCACGGTTTGATGATTTTACTCAACAGCTTACCCATATTATTTTTCATGCTAATTACCACTCAGACCTATAGCACACAAGGCACTATCAAACTCAGCAGCCTATTTCTCTCCTTACGCCATTACGAAAGCAAAGTCGGAAAACCCCACCCCAAAGCTAACCAGCGCATCAACCTCAGTTACCCCTACATGATGATATGCCTACTATCATCCAGTCTCAACAATACGCCATGGTATTTTGTTGGCATCTGTGTACTGATTGGCTATGGGCTCTGGGCAGCGCGTCCACAACGCTATTCTCTTACAATTTTTGGATTATTATTGGTAATAGCCTGTACACTGGCTTATATGACTCAATTGGGAATATACCGCCTACATTCCAAAGTAGAAGAACTCATTCTCAACTGGTTTGAAGAAATGTTCTGGGCTGATAGAGATCCCTATCGGCAAAATACCGCCATCGGAGACATTGGCAAACTCAAACAATCAAATAAAATTATCCTACGGGTTAAAACACCCAACCCCTTACTACTGCGTGAAACCAGTTATAACACCTACTTTCACACCACATGGTTAGCTAAACCCTCCAAATTAAGTGAAATCAGTTATGCTAACGATGTCTGGACATATGAAAAATTCAAACTGAAAAAAGAGAAAAAAGAAAACTCTCCCGAAATTTCCACCTATCTCCGCAAAGGCAAAGGAATGCTCGCGCTACCTCATGGCACCTATCAAATTAGCAACATCCCCGTGCTCAGTTTGCAACACAACAACTTTGGTGCCATCAAAATTGAAAACGGACCAGAATTGATAAACTACACCGCCCATTTTGCTCAAAAAACACCACTAGACAGCACTCCCAGCAAGTTTGACCTATACCTGCCCCCCCATGAAAAACCCTATCTAAAAGAATTATCAAATCAATTAAATTTAGCTCACCAAACGGAGCAACAAGTGCTAAACACATTAAGCCGATTTTTCGAGCAAAATTTCCAATACACGCTCAAGCTCAGCGCACCAACACAAAGAAATATAACGCCGCTAGAAGATTTCTTACGCCACAGCCGCGCTGGACACTGTGAATACTTTGCCACCGCCACCGCCCTACTATTACGCACCGCTGGCATACCATCACGCTATGCTGCTGGTTATGCTGTTGTAGAATTTAGTCAATTAGAAAATGCTTATGTGGTACGAAAACGCCATGCCCACGCTTGGACGCTCGCCTATATCAACGGACGTTGGCAAGAATTTGACACAACCCCGGCAACTTGGGTTAGCATGGAACAAGAAATGGCTACATGGTGGGAACCGATTAACGATTTATGGTCTTATCTAGGCTACCAATTGACAAAATGGCGTTGGCGCGAAAATGGCAATGACTGGCTACTCTGGCTGATATTACCGCTCACAATGATATTTATATGGCGACTATATGAGAAAAAATTGCCCGTTTTGAAAAAAACGGCTCAAGAGACAGTTGCAAAACTAGGCACTGACTCTCCATTCTATCAAATAGTACGACAACTAAACACAAGCGGTTACAACCGCCAAGCTGGCGAAACTCTAACCATTTGGATAAAACGCATTCAAATGCTAGACACCAACATACAAACCATGCTCACTTTGCACCAGCGTTATCGGTTTGATCCGGTTGGCATAAGTCCTCAAGAAAAAGCGGTATTAACAAGGCATGTTAAAACATGGTTGGAGAACTCTAAAACTCGATGATTATTTCTTCAGGAGTGCGAATTAAAATCCTATTTTTTGAAAAAATAGGCTACCAACTATCGCGCGACACTCTGTGATATATCACGAGGTAAGGAGTCCAAGATTTATCTTGGAAGTCTGATCACGTCCAAGATAAATCTTGGACTCCTGTGTCGCGCGATAGTTGGTAGCCAAAAAATAGGATTTTTAATGGGACATCAATGTCAAAAAAATCCTATTTCTTTAAGAAATAGGATTTCTTTGAACGGTTAAAATGTTAAAATATATTAAATCAAGGGCAACCACAAGGGATTGCCCCCATACGCGCCAACTTAAGGAGTTTGTAAAAAAAAACAACAATTATGAATTGTGAATATTAAATTGTGAAATGACATCTAATTGATAACTCATTGTTATTTTTAGATATAAACCAACAATAATCCAACTTCATAATTCAATATTCACAATTCATTATTCATAATTCGACTTTTAAAATCGATCGATGCCTTAAGTTGGCGCGTATGGGGATTGCCCCTACAGGAGACGTGATGTTTTGTAGGGGCAATCCTTTATGGTTGCCCCTGTTAGGCGATGCCATTGGGTGGTGAGTACAGCTAATGGTCAACAACGAATAAAAAAAAATACAAGGATAATGAAAAAAGTTGCTCCGTTATGATGTGATACTCTTAGTTCTACGTTTTTTGATCTTGACATCAAAAGCACTTGGAGTCCAAAGCTTTAGCGTAAGGACTGATAGCGGGCTAGTCCTTACGCTGCCGTTTTGGACATATCAAGTCAAAAAAAAACTTGAACATCGAGTGATAATTAAGGGCATTGCACCAGCGTTACCACTTAACACGTTATTAATCAACCAACACCAAAAAACATGGACTATAAACAACAAGCACAGCACTTAGAAGTTCTAAATAAAACACTTCACGCCACCCTCGAAGTCAAAGAAAAAGAACTCGAAGAAAAAAAACAACAACTACAAGAGTTGCAAACTCATCTCGAACAGCTCAAATCCTCAGCAAGCTGGAAAATAAGAGAGTCCCTCAGAAAGAGCCTCCTATTGCTCAAAAAAGCAAGACATTTCTACAGAAACCGCTTGCACAATATCATCATGACGGCACCAAAATTTCGTGGGACCGAAAATCAGCCACAAATTATTTTAAGCTCATCCAAAAAAAGGCTGCCAACAGGTTGGGTCATCATAACTGGAAAACTCGAAGCCGAAACCGGCTTATCCCCAGACTTGTTGATTTTTAACGATAGCCCAGTAGAAAAACGCAGGCTCTCAGTCAAACAAATTTTAGAGATTGAAGAACTGGTCCGATTACCCGATAATGTTCACGCCTTACGCCTCGATCCACTCAATCGTGAAGGCACCTTCCCAATTGATAAATTCAAAATACGAGAAATTGGAACCTCACAAGCCGTGATAAAACTGCTCTGGCCAAAAATACGTTTTCTCATTTCCCGTCCCAGCGCCATCGCAATCATATTTTCCACAAAATGGCACATTTATAAAACCAATGGATGGTCAGGGCTCGTAGCCGCCTTATTGCATCAAAGCAATGACACGCTAAACTATCAACAATGGATTCAAAGCTATTCAACGCTGACCAAAGAAGATAAAAATCTGATTAGCAGGCGCATTGAAAAATTGACCCCCCTCATCTCCATCGTCATGCCAGTTTACAACACCCCAGAAGAATTTTTGCGTTTGGCGATAGAATCCGTCATAACCCAACTCTACCCAAACTGGGAATTATGTATTGCCGACGATGCCTCCACACTGCCCCATATCCGCACCTTTCTGGAAAAATACCAGAAAAAAGATCAAAGGATCAAAATCGTTTTTCGAGAAAAAAATGGACACATCTCCGCAGCCACCAATAGTGCGCTGGCGTTAGCGACTGGCGAATTTATCGCAATGCTCGACCATGATGACGAACTTGCCCCAGATGCACTCTACAGAGTAGCAGAAGAACTTAACAATTATCCAAAAGCAGACCTGATTTACAGCGATGAGGACAAAATTGATGAAAATGGCAAGAGATTCTATCCCCATTTTAAATCCGATTGGAATCCAGACCTTTTTTACACAAACAACTACGTATGCCACCTATTTGTCTGTCGGACAAGCCTGCTCCGCTCCACCGGCGGGCTCAGGGAAGGCGTAGAAGGCAGTCAAGATTACGACCTCATTCTGCGCTGTCTGACAAAAACCAAACCAGAACGCATCAGGCATATACCCCATATTCTCTATCACTGGCGTGCAATCAGCGGCTCCACCGCCCTATATAGCCAAGAAAAAGACTATGCCACAAAAGCGGGCGCAAAAGCACTCACGGATTACTTTTCAACAACGAATCCGGCGGTTAAAGTTGAAGCTGGACCACTCGCAACGACCTACAAGATTCGTTATCCAAACCCCGAACCCAAAGTGTCGCTGATTATTCCGACCCGTAATAGCCACAAGATTCTGCGAATCTGCATAGAAAGCATACTTAAAAAAACCACCTATAAAAATTATGAAATAATCGTCGTCAATAACCAATCAGACGAAAAAGAATCACTGGACTATCTGGAAGAGATCAATCAACAAGAGCGAATCCAAGTCCTCGATTACGATAAACCATTCAATTATTCGGCACTCAATAACTTTGCTGTCAATCAGACAGAGGGAGAATTAATCGGATTAGTGAATAATGACATTGAAGTCATCTCACCAGAATGGCTTGAAGAAATGGTACAACACGCGATCAGACCCGACATTGGAGCCGTCGGCGCCAAACTCCTCTACCCCAATAACACAATACAACACGCGGGCGTCATACTCGGACTGGGCGGCGTAGCAGAACACTCACATAAAGGAGTTTTCAGCACACATCACGGCTACTGTGCTCGTCTCTCCTTAGTACAAACGCTATCAAGCGTGACAGCCGCCTGTTTACTGGTCAAACGAAAACTCTATGAAGAACTAGACGGACTAGAAGAAGAAAAACTCCCAATTGCTTTCAACGATGTCGATTTTTGTTTACGTTTACAAGATGCGGGATACCGGAACCTTTGGACACCTTATGCTGTGCTTTATCATCACGAATCAATTTCACGAGGGACTGATGACTCACCAGAAAAACATGCGCGTTTTAGAACAGAAGTAGAATATATGCTCTCACGCTGGGGCGCCCGTTTAGAAAACGATCCCTACTATAATCCTAATCTCAATATTAAAAAAGGAGATTTCACCCTCGCTTGGCCGCCGAGAATAAACAAGCCTTGGCGGGAATAGAGTTGTTTCCTAAGCGGGACTTCATAGAATAATGACGTGAAAATTATTTTGCAAGTTCACGACGAAATAAATAAACTAAATCTTAAACACAATGGAACTTCAAACTTTAGATTGGATAATAATAGCCATTTTTTTAGTATTAATATTGGGCATTGGATTGAGCTATACGAGACAAGCGGGCAAAAATGTTGAGAATTTTTTCTTGGGTGGACGAAAATTGCCTTGGTGGCTCGCTGGCACTTCAATGGTTGCGACAACGTTTGCGGCTGATACGCCGCTGCTGGTGACAGAATTGGTGGCCAAAAACGGCGTGAGTGGTAATTGGCTCTGGTGGAATGGGCTCATTGGCGGTATGTTGGCGACTTTCTTTTTTGCTCATTTTTGGCGTAAGGCTAATATCGTCACTGATGTTGAATTGAGTGAGTTACGCTATTCGGGAAAACCCGCCGCATTTTTGCGCGGTTTTAAGGCCGTTTATTTGGGTATTTTCCTGAACTCGGTTGTGATAGCATGGGTGAATGTCGCTTTGGGTGCTTTGTTACACGTTTTTTTCGGTATTCCAGAAAGCCAACTGATTTTTTACCTCGCTGGCGCGATGTTTTTGGTCATGATTTATTCTAGTCTGTCCGGCTTATTGGGGGTAGTGATTACTGACTTTATCCAATTTTTCATTGCGATGACAGGGTGTATTGTGCTTGCCGTCCTTGTTGTCAACTCGGAGCAAATCGGCGGGATTTCGGGATTACAAGAAAAACTCCCCGCTGCTACCTTTCAGTTTTTTCCATCTATCGAATTTTCTACTCAGTCGATTGTTGAGACAAGCCAAGTATTGGGTATTAGTTTGGCCACTTTTTTTGCCTTTGTTGGAGTGCAGTGGTGGGCGAGTTGGTATCCGGGCGCGGAGCCGGGCGGTGGTGGTTATGTTGCTCAGCGCATGATGAGTGCTAAAAACGAGGAACATGCGGTTAAGGCGACTTTGTTTTTTCAAATAGCCCATTATGCTTTACGACCTTGGCCCTGGATTATGGTGGGCTTGTGTGCGCTTGTCCTTTATCCTGATTTGGGGGTATCTGATAAAAAATTAGGCTATGCGCTGGCGATGCAAGAATTTTTGCCCACGGGTTTGAAGGGTTTGTTATTGGTGGCATTTTTTGCGGCTTATATGAGTACGATTTCTACCCAATTAAATTGGGGCACCCGATTTTTCCGCCCGGATGCGAACCAAAAAGAGTTGGTGATGGCATCTCGCGTCAATACATTTTTATTAATGTTAGTGGCGCTGGTGGTGACGGCACAAATTGAAACTTTGGAGGCTGCATTTAAGTTTATGATTGGGTGCGGTGCCGGATTGGGTGCGGTGGTATTGGTGGCGGATTAATGCGTGGAGTGAAATTGTGGCGACGGTGGCACCGTTTGTGCTTTTTGGTTTTATTCATTTTTATACCGATTTAGTTGATCCTTATAGTTTGTTTGTTACGGTGGGATTGACAACGGTGGCGTGGTTGGTGGCGACTTTTGTGACTCAGCCGACGGATATGCAGGTGCTTAAAAATTTTTATAGTCGCATTCAGCCAGAAGGTTTTTGGCAACCGGTGGGTGTGAGTGCTAAGAAGTCCCAGATTCCGCAATTATTGGGGTGTTGGTTGTTGGGCATTGGATTGGGTTATGCGTGTTTATTTTGTTTGGGGACTCTGATTTTTGCCGATTGGCAGGGTGCTATGATTTCTGGTGTTGTGGCGGTTGTTTGCGCGTTGGGGATTAGTCGGCTTTTGGGATCTATTGATGTTATTTGAAAAAAAATCTTGGCATCCACAAAAGCTATTTTATTATTTTGAAAAAATAGCTTTGAAATATAGCCTACAAAAATATTGATAAATATTGACATTATTGACTTAATTTTGATAAGTTTACTCTGAAAACCAAAGAAAAATAAAAATAAGTGTTGACATGATGAACTTGAGTCTGATAATTTTTATCAAATTGCATTGAAAACAAAAGGAGGAAAGACTAAACAACGAAAAACTAACGAAACAACGTTTTTTATGTGAGGTATAAAATGAGAGCACTGAAGACCAAAGTTAGAGGCCTGAATAAAACCCAATTTAAACGGTTCAAAGAACTGACCCATCATGCCAAAAACCTGTACAATCAAGCCTTGTGGACCTTGCGCGAGGCTTTTGAAGCGACTGGGCTATATTTTTCTTATCCCCATATATATGGATAAGGCTATGAGGCAAGAGGTTAATCTTGAGGGTAACTTTGCGGCGGCTTGAGAAGAACTTCAAGAGCTTTTTCCGGGCGACTCAGGATTTTAAAAATAATCCCAGCAAGTACAAGGGGAAACCCAGGCCACCATCGTTCCAACAAGAACAACATGACAACCTGGTTTTTGATTATCAGGCTTTCCAAATCCAAGGCTTGTTCATTATTGAAAAAGGCTCTGAAACGAAGTAACGGAGCTCCGCGACGTTCAATTTCATTGCCTAACGGAAAAACCTTTCCCACCGGCGAATCTATTCGGTATGAGCAAGTTGTCATGTTAGAAAAGGGGTTGGAAATACCAAAGCTTCCACGCTGTATTTGTCTATGAAGAAAACCCTGCTGACTTCATTCAAGTAAACCAGAATGAACAGATTATGTCCATTGACCTGGGACTGAACAATCTGGCTACTTGCGTTACCAATGGCGTTGTTGAACCTTTCATTATTGATGGTCGGCGTTTGAAATCAATAAACGCTTTTTACAATAAGAGAAAGGCCAAAATGCAATCAAAACTATCAGAAAGGGGGAAAAAATGGTCGCAGATGCTGCAAAGCCTAACCAATAGACGTAATGCCGTAGTGAATGATTACAAACGAACTAACCAAAACTTTGTCAATTTAGCTTTAGGCCAATTTGTAGATAAATTACGCCGGAAAACATGGAATAGAACTGGTAGTGACAGACGAAAGTTACACATCCAAGGCAAGTTTTGTAGATGGTGATAAAATGCCCAAGCGTTACAACCCAAAAGCAAAAAACAAACAACACTTCAGTGGTAAGCGGGTCAAACGTGGTTTGTACAAATCTAGTGATGGAATGCTTGTTAATGCTGATACCAACGGTGCGTATAACATTTTACGGAAAACGGATTCTGACTTTTGCTTTTCTTCCTTGGCGAAAAAGGTGGGCGCAAGGATTAAAGAATGGATAAAGGGTTGATACCTCCCTTATTCACAAAGATTGAGATTATGCCTCATTACGCATTAATATCAATATTTGTCAATAAAATTGCTATCTAAAGGCAGAAAAAAAGGCATTTTCAGTTATACTTAAATCGTTCACCCGACTACAAGTCCGTATCGTTATGCAACCATTAATAAAAGTACCTATTTTTATAGTTTTAGTGCTTTCAAGCACATTTTTTACTGTTTGTGCAAGCCGCTCAGAGGAAACCAAGCCGATAAAAGCGAGCTTGACTGACAAAATTGCTCAACTGCTTATAGTGGGCTTTCGCGGACTCAGCGTCGATGAAAAGTCTCCCATTGTACGAGATATCCAAAAGCATAACGTAGGCGGCGTCTTACTCTTTGATTATGATCTCTTATTAAAAAAGAGTAAACGAAACATCAAATCGCCTAAGCAAGTGAAATTACTGATTGAACAGCTACAATCGTTTTCGCGTACACCCTTATTTATTGCCATTGATCAAGAAGGTGGCAAGATACAGCGACTCAAACCAAAATTTGGATTTCCACGTACCGTTTCGGCTCAATATTTGGGCAAACAGCATAAGCCAGAGCGGACTTACAAACAAGCGTCTAAGATAGCTCAAACACTGGAGCAACTTGGGATCAATTTCAATTTAGCGCCCGTTGTTGATCTCAATCTTAACCCTAATAATCCCGTGGTTGGAAAGTTAGGGCGCAGTTTCTCAGCCGATCCTCACATTGTCACCCAACACGCTATTGAGTTTATTAAAGCGCATCATGCTCACGGCGTACTGACTGCCCTCAAACACTTTCCAGGACATGGCAGTAGTGCCGCAGATTCACACCAAAAATGGACTGATGTGACAAACACTTGGCAAGAAAGTGAACTCCAACCATATCGAGAGATCATCAGTGCAGGTATGGCAGATGCCGTGATGGTGGCGCACATATTCAACAAAAATATGGATCCCTCATTTCCAGCGAGTTTTTCAAAAGAAATGATCACCAATAAGTTGCGTCGAGAATTAAATTTTGAAGGGGTTGTGGTTTCTGACGATATACAGATGAAAGCCATTATCGGCCATTACAGTTTTAAATCGGCAATCCAATTCCTTATTGAAGCCGGCGTTGACATCATCGTTATAGGGAATAACTTGGAATATGATAAAAATATTGTCCCCCATACTGTCGCTGTTATTGAACAATTGATAGAAGAGGGCAAAATCACTCCTGAACGAATTAATGAATCTTATACTCGAATTCAACGTCTGAAAAGCAGCTTATTTGATCACACCCTGCCTTTGGAACCACTAACAGAGCCGGTAGAAAAACCACAAAAAGAAAAATACAAACTGACTGTAGAAGTCATACCCTCTGACAGTCGGATAAGAATAGTGAACATTGTCTCCCGCCCCTATTCACCGGGTATTGAACTTGAGCCGGGATTTTACGACATTGATATCCGCCAACATGGTTATAAAAATCTTCGGTTTTGGATAAAAATATCAGACAAAAACCTCACGGTGCCGGTGATACTAGAGAAGAAAACTTGCCCTGGAAATACATACAGTCTGATCGTCAATGCCTCACCGCCAGATAGTCGTATCAGAATTATGAATATTAGAGCCCCCTATCAACCAGGAATTTGTCTCAGGCGGGGGAAGTACAAAATCTCTGTGACGCGGCGGGGGTATTTGAAACATCAAAAATGGATCAAGCTTAATTCTGATCGGTTCGTTGAGATATCCCTTAAACACCCGTGAATAAGACTAAGGAACGTGCATAAAATAACCTAGTCAACTTTAGGGCAACCATAAAGGATTGCCCCTACATGATCTGACGTAGGGGCAATCCCTTGTGGTTGCCCACTTATTAAACTAAATTAGAAAAATAATGTTTTCGAGGCAAAAGTTTTTTTTTGCGTTCTTATTTTCAATGTTAAACATTGATCGTACCGCCTATACATGTAATATTAACATGTCAAGAGTTATCAATATTTTTGTGTACTATATTTTAGGAGCGGTTGATACCGATGCTCAAAGGACGAAATAATCGTCCATCTCCCTTAAAAAACCGCGAAAATCCTTCATAATATTCTAATCGCAATACTTGGATGGTGACGATAGCACCTTCTATTATGATTATAAAAAGGTTGCCTAAGATAATGGTGAGCCAGTTTGCCGGAGTTGTCATCATGTTGGCTAGGGTAAATACGGCTATTGCTAGGGCGGCGTGATTGAGGCTGAAGGCGGCTACGCGCAAAAATGAGAGGGTGTTGGCAAGGTAGTTGATGATGGTTTCTAAGCCTTCAATGAGTGTGACTAGGATGCGCTCTGCAATGGGTAGATTATTTTTGTTCCATTTATAAGCCAAAATAATGAGTAGCGGTAATAGGATAGCGAATTGTTGATCGGTGTTAAAAACGTCTTTTTCCATCCAGTGCTGGATGGCGTAAATTCCTCCTAGATAGAGTAAGAGACCAGCGATATTGAGAACAGTTTGTCCTTGTCGCCAATTGTTGATGAGGTTGATAAAGCTTGCTAGTATTATAAAGGCGATGCCCCAGTACAGGGCAAACTTTAACATTAGGTTAGGGTTGTGAATCGGTGAGAGCCAGAGTGCGGGTAATAGTATTTCTTCAAAGCCAAAAATACTCCCATATAATAAGCCAAATATAATGGATGAAAAGCCTGCTGCGATAAAAAAAATTGTAAAGCTTTTGAATTTGTCGCGCCAGTACCATCCCGCGCCGGCAATCAATGCGCCGTGTCCGACATCGCCAAACATAGTGCCAAACATGAGGATAAAGCTGATGGTAAATAGGAGGGTGGGATCAAATTCTCCATAGCGGGGAGTTCCGTAATTTTTCACCAGCGTGATAAATGGGGCTAAAAAGCGGTGATGGCGTATGAGTGAGGGAACTTGTGGATATTCTGATGTTTTCGGGTAGCGAGTGCTGAGGACATAAGGGGAGTGTAATTTTTCTTTGAGGGTGGATTCTAGTTTAGGTAAATCTTCGCTGGGTATCCATCCTTCAATTAAGGCAAGTTGTCCCCGCCCTTTGAGGGTTTCTGTTAACTCTGCATAAGCGGCACCACTGTTTAGGGTTTGATAGGCGTGTTCCAAAACAGTTTTTTTTGATCCCGCTATTGCTTGGATTGTTGCGGCCACTTTTTTGGTGTGTTTCTGTATTTGTTCAAGCTGTTTGATTAGTTCTGTATGTACTTGTTGTGGGTGGTTGTGAAAGGGGATGTTTAGGGGTTGAAATTCGGCATGTTCTAGCACGGGATGGACTTTTTTTTCTTGGGGTCCTGCGATCACTAAATAGGCGGATTGTTCATCTCGATGGAATATGTCAACAAAATGCCCCGCCAAGGCGATGGCTTCTTTAAATTGTTCAAGATTGTCGATAGGTACGGTGCCGATATGCAGACTTAAAAATTGTGCCTTTTTTTGAAATAGCTTTAAGTCTATATCTAGCTCGGAAAATGTTTTGAGTGTGTCAAGCAATTGCTTGAGAGAATTTTCTTGTTCGTTGAGTTGATGTAGTTGTTCTTCATTTTGAGATATTTGTTGCCAAATTTCACCTAATTGGGCATTAACATTTTCTAATTCGGAGAGTTGAACGATGCGATGAGGTGGTGTGAGTGTGAGGCGATAGGGAATACGCGCCAAAATTTTTTCTAAGCGGCTACGGGCTAGGGTAAAGACGTTGCGATATTGTTCTCCGAGAGTATCAGGTAGTTGTTCACTGGTTTCTGGATTAAATACGCGACAGTCTGCCAGCAATTGTGCCGTTAGTGGGACATCCTCAGTGAGTAGTTTGAGGGAAATGTGTTGCATGGGTAGTGGTTTTAACATGCTGATCTTTTAAGTCAAAATAGTTAAATGATTAAGATTAATGTCAATTTTATTTTTTTGGGTAATGTAGGGTGCGTCCTACGCACCTTTACCGATTATTTGTGCCCTAGTGGTATATTCACGCGGTAAGATTGCCACTAAAAACCAAAAAAAACATAACCAGAAAAATGGGCACAAATACGATCAAGAAAGCCAGAATATTATTTCCCAAAGCTTTCCAAGCAGAAAAACCCTGTACTTCTCCAACACACTTCAACATGAGAATCATTGACCAAAAACCAAAAATGATCATTGGAATGGCAATAATAAGCTGAGAAACAGCAAAGAACATCGTCCCCGGCACATTGTTTGGTTCAATCCAGACAAATATCAGCTGCATTAATAATATTATAGGGATTGCAAAAATGAAGGGTATCAGTGGCCAAGCTATCGCTGTCCTAAGATGTTGTCTTGATGCGGTTCCCCCAATCCACCTTCCAGTGAAATGCAATAAGGCACTACCAATATAAAGCCAGATAATGCCAATAATAGGACCAACTATCACTGCCAAAAGCAAAAAAAACCAAATAGGCATCAAACCCAAAACCTCAGGTGAGGTGATATTTCTCAGTGCATTTGCTATTCCAGATAAGGAAGCTAATAAAATCACTTGATGGTTTGGATCAGTCTCAACAATTTTTCTGATTGTTGCACGGGGTTTTGTCCAAATAGAAAACCAAGGATTTCCAACAATTTCATCAGATTGAGAACGGGCACCCAGTTCTGAAGTAGGTGCTTGATAGGGGTTTGTTTCCATTTTTTATGCTCCAATGAAAAATGATTAAGATCTAGTGCTTCTATCCTAAATGATTTGTAAATTTAAAAATCCTATTTCTTGAAGAAATAGGATTTTTTTTTGTGGCCGAGCAAGCTAGTACTCTGTAACATAAGTTATTAGTGTTGGAGTACAAAGCTTTAGCTTTGTCAGACAGTACAAAGCTAAAGCTTTGTACTCCAATAACTTATGTTACAGCGTACTAGGTGCCTTGCAATTTATAAGTCAACCGACGTTTTTGAGTTTTTAGGCGGGGTTGAAGTTCTTTCAGTGCATGTTCATACACTTTTTTCTTAAAGTAAACCACCTCATTTAATGGATGCCAATAATCTACCCACTGCCATTGATCAAATTCTGGATGTTCGCTATTATTTAGTTGGATATCATTTTCATTACTTAAAATGCGTAACATATACCATACTTGTTTTTGACCGATGCACAAAGGTCGTTGATAATAACGTATCAAATGATGAGGCAAACGATAACGTAACCATCCTTGAGTCGCTCCCAAGACCTTTACTTGTTTACTTGTTAAGCCTAATTCTTCATGCAGTTCACGAAACATCGCCCGTTTTGGTGTTTCATCTGCTTTGACACCGCCTTGTGGAAATTGCCAAGCGTCTTGTTTAATTCGTTTTGCCCACAACACTTGACCCACTGGATTTGTCAAAATAATACCGACATTCATTCTATAACCATCTGTATCAATCATTGGACAAGTCCTCAGATAATTTGTTAATTTTTTTTAATATACACCATTATTTCGTGATGACAAGCGATAATAGTAAAATTTGACAAATTATCTCCGTTGAACAGGCGATTTTTTTTTGATTTTTTTGATAAAGACTTTACTAAAAACAAGTTAATAGTTAATAAAAAAAACTATATAAAATAGTATGTTATATTATATACGGGGAGCGTGATATGTCTTTTTGCAATGTTTATAACAATATTTTGTTTAACCGCATAAAACGTTGCTTGACGACAACAGTGTTGTATTTTTGAAAGGGTGCTTATGTCAATTTGGAACAGGGGAAATATAGTATTTATTAATCAATAGGTTATTTATTAAGCTTTCACAAAAAAGTGTATCTTTTTTACAACATTTTTTATATAAATAATTGATTATAAAATATAATTTATGCAAGGCGTACCTTGCACGTATCGGGGGGGGGAATGAATTGGAGTCCAAGATTTATCTTGGCAAAATTAAAACCGAGGCTCAATCAATTCTGCTAATAACTCTCGCAGTTCTTTCAAATATTGGGCAACGAATAGGCTCAAGCCCGCATAAAAAGGGGTATGGCAACGAGCGGCTACCCGACGGGCAAATTGATCCACCCAACGTAACGGGTGTTCATCCAAAAAGCGAGCGGCTTCTCTTAAAGTCTCTTGTTGATCGTCCAAAGAAAATAAATGAGCCAAGAATTGTAATTGCAGCACGATATGATCATCCGCCCGAGTCCGCCAATTTTCGGCAACCAAGTTATATTTATCATACCACTGTCGCACTTGGAACATGGATTCTTGATGCGTCAAATGATCTTCGCTCAGCCAAACAGATTCATACGGAGAGGCCTGAAAACTATTATTTAGATAAATAGCTGCAAAATCTGCCGCTAAATCATCTAGCAACGGCAAATCAATTGGCTCAGGCAAGTTTGCCATGACTTTACGCATCAACTCGCAAGCCTCCTCGCCTTGTAAACGTAGGCCAAAATTGTCAGGAAAATGGGCTTGCCTCAGTTCTTCTAATAATGTCTGAGAGAGTTCGCGCTCCTGCAAGAGTGCCAAGATTTGTAAATCTTCAGCAACGTGACTACGAAAGTGCGCGATCAATGCATTGTCATCCATTGGTTATTTTTTAACTCTAGCTTGAGCGAATTTTGTTTGGAAATATCTGTTTGAAAAGGGGGATAAAGCGGAGGGAGTGTCGAAGACGAATGAGTAACACACTCGCCTCTCGCTTAAATCTGACACGGCGAAGCTTTTTAAAAATGTCAGCAGGTACGATGGCAATCGCCGGCGGATTAGTACACCGTGATGGCAAAGCCTTTGCTTACGAACCTTATTTACGTGACGATGACTTAACCACAGTCGTCACCAGTTGCGCCCACAACTGCGGATCACGCCACATGCTCGTGGCCCACAAAAAAGGGGATGTGATTGTTCGTTTGTCCTCCGACACTGGCGAATACCAAGGAGATCCTTGGAACACCGACACAGAAGAAGTGCCACAATTGCGTGCCTGTTTACGGGGACGCTCATATCGTCTGCGCTTATATTCACCAGAACGTCTTCTCTTTCCGATGATGCGGGTAGGTGAACGCGGAGAAGGCAAATTTAAACGGGTTTCGTGGGAAGAAGCGCTAAGCTTTGTCGCCGAAAAAATGGAATATATCAAAGAAAAATATGGCCCCACCGCCCTATTAGATCAAAGTTATGCTGGCGCCTCCTGGGGAGTGCTGCACAAATCAGACCAAATCACCGGCCTATTAGGGCGTTTTTTGGGCATGTTTGGCTGTCGGACCAGTTCATGGTCAGTCCCCTCCTATCAAGGCACCACCTTTAGTTCCAAGATGACCTTTGGCACTATCAAAGATGGTAATGAAGATGATGCCTTTGCCCACTCTAAACTCATTATTATGTGGGGCTGGAATCCCGCCTATACCTTTCATGGGGGGAATACTTTTTACTACATGCGCCTCGCTAAGCAACGTGGCTGCAAATTTGTGCTGATAGATCCGCAACATACCGATAGCGCATCAACTTATGATGCTTGGTGGATTCCCATCAGACCTAATACAGATGCCGCGATGTTGGCAGCCATGGCCCACCATATTTTTGTTAATAATTTGCAAGACCAAGAATTTATTGACAAATTCTGCCAAGGGATGGATGCTGGCACTATGCCTGATTGGGCCAAAGATCGCGAAAATTTCAAAGACTACATTCTCGGCACAGACGATGGGCAGCCAAAAAGCCCAGAATGGGCAGAATCCATTTGTGGCGTTAAAGCAGCAGACATCAAAAAACTGGCTGAGATGTATGCCACCACGAAACCGGCTGCCCTAAAAGCCTCTTGGGCACCCGGGCGGAATGCTTACGGTGAACAATACAATCGCATGGCAGCGGCGGTACAAGCGATGACCGGTAATATCGGCGTACTAGGCGGCTCCTCAGAAGGCGTGGGCAAAGCTTGGTCACCCAAATCAACTGCCTATCCTCAGGACAAATACAAAAATATTTGGAAACAATCCATTAAATCTGACCGCTGGGCGCACTGTGTTTTGAATTATCCCAATGTCAAACGAGAAGAAATTGGCCTATGGCCTCGCAGCGACAAGACGGATGGACAAATCCCTAATATTAAGGGCATTTTCTGGCAAGGCTCCGACTGGTTTAATCAGTTGACCAATATCAATAAGGAAATTGAAGCCATCAAAAAACTCGAATTAGTGGTCTGCATGGATTCCACCATTACCCCATCAGGCATCTGGGCGGACATCTTATTACCCATCGCCACCCATTTTGAGCGACATGATGCCGGCCTACCTTGGTACAAAGGCCATTATTATATCCACCGCCCCAAAGTGATCGAACCACTAGGAGAAAGCAAGACCGATTTCCAAGTCTTCACCGAACTCGCCTATCGCTTAGGATTTGGCGAAAACTACAATCCCAAAGCCACGCGGGATTATTTCTACAATAACGAACAAGTGGACGAAGTCTATTTGCGTGAATGGTGGGAAAACCAAGTGATGGCTAAGCAACACGTTGATCTGAGTTGGGAAGAATTTAAAAAACGCGGCGTGTATAAATTCAAATTCAAACACCCCCATGTCGCCTTTCAAGACAACGTTGAAAAGGGCAAAAAGTGGTACACGCCCTCTGGAAAAATCGAGATATTCTCGACCAAATTGGCGCGCTATACTGATTGGACCAAAACGGCTTACGGCTATGAAATACCGGCGATTCCTAAATGGATTGAGCCGTGGGAATGGCTGGGCAGCGAGAAGACTCAGGATTATCCTTTCCATTTAGTGAGTCCCCACCCGCGTTGGCGCACTCACACGATTTATAACAACATTGGGATATTACGGGAAACCTACGAACAAGAAGTCACTATCAATGCCAGTGATGCCAAAAGGCTTGGCATAAAAACCGGAGACACGGTAGAAGTGTGGAATGGACGTGGCAAAGTGGTGGTACCGGCGTATGTGACAGAGCGTTGTATGCCGGGAGTAGCGGTGATACACGAAGGGGCGTGGATGGATTTGGATGAAAACGGAGTGGATCGTTCGGGGAATCCAGATTTTCTCACAGATGATAATCCGAGTCCGGCGGGCGCATTTGCTTATAACACTGTCTTAGTGAATATTAAGAAAACGGAACTTGCTCATCGTCCGGGTTGGGACAAACTGGCGACGGCGCGTAGTCAGGTATTTCGTCGGGAATCATCATTTTAGCAATTTCAGAAATCCTATTTTTTGGAAAAATAGGATTTCTCACTGTGACGAGATTATCGATCTCCTATTTTTTGATACGAACTAACAAAGTAAACGAAGTAAAAAATAACCTTCCCATTTTGCACATTAATGTTCAATTCGCTGTACTTAATGACATTGTACTAAGAATATAATTATATCCCTTATCAAAATTGAACAGCATCTTGCAAGCATGACTATCTAAAATCGCTTGGATATCTGGTTTGTTAAAATCCCTTGAATTTCGGTTAATAAAACATTTGCGGCTGGCTAGCTTAGAAATACTCAAATGATGAACAATAGAAGCATAAACGATAGCGTCTTGAATATCTAGCTCAAAAGGTGCCAGGCGATAATCCGCCGCTAAAGTCAGTATCGAAGGCACTATCTGGATGACTTCACAGACTTTTAAAATTTTGAGCAGTGCTTGATGTAAGCGTTGTTCCTCTTCTAGGCTGCTTTGTATCAAAATTTGAGAAACTTCTCGTAAAGAATCAAGCTGATTTGTGTACAATGCCGTTCTTGATAATTGGTTGAATTCAATATCTAACTTCTTTTTCAGTTCCTTTCTATCTTTGGTTCTACGTACCAAAGTATCAAAAGGTTCCGCAAGACAAAAAGCAGGGAGTACCAAACACGCTCTGCCAGATTCGCAAAGTGTGATAATATTTTCACAACTTTGGAACTGCGCTTGCCGTAGAGCGAATTCCAACACAAAGTTCGATTCGACGTAAATATTCATAAATGTTCTACAAGTCCTCTCTTGATAACATTAAACAAGCCCGATTCAAATAACCATTCGTGATAGGGTTTAGAGAGCCATTTAGAGTCTAAGGAACAAATATCGTTTTCCTCGTAGGCTAATGTAACTCCGCTTAACCAAAATCCAACCAGTAATTCAAAACTCTCACGATTGAGCTTTTCTAATGGATAGCCTGATTTTTTAAAGTAGGGTTCGATGGAAAATCTTGGATCCATATCATAAGTTGGCATAACCAAGCCTTCATCCTCAACGTTTTTCCATAAGTAAAAGTGATCTGCTAAAGCGAGAAGAAAAAAAGGGCACTTTTTTGGTAATGAACCCTCTTCATTTTCATAAAGATTGTGGCGCATATGTGCCGCCCATTCGCGGGATTTACCAAACATCTTCATCGTGACGACTGTGAGGACTAAATTACGCTTGGTGTCATATACCAAAATGTCTGCTATATGTTGTCTCATGGTTTTTTATATCTCCAATTATTGAATTGGAATTATAACTTAATATTGCTTGAAGTCCAAGATAAATCTTGGACTCCGAAATACCTATAAACCGGCTTCTAGCTCTTTGACGCGATTTTCAGCCCGTTCCCTACGTTCCCGTTCCCGATCCCGTTCCATCGTCCTTAGTTGCATCAAGGCTTCGAGGCGTTCAATATTTAGTTTGAGCAAATCAATCTTATGGGTCATATTGTCTGGATTTGTTTTGCGTCCAAACATCTCTGGATACTCACGTCGCATCGCAGTCAGCGTCGCAAAGCTGCCACCTCCTATCCTGTCGATGATGCGCTGTGAAGTTGGTTGTAATCCCTCTTTATGCAATTGTGCCACAGTTTGACGCACCCTCTCATAAGTTAAAATCCGCTTTGGCATTTCATGTTCCTCATGTTGATAGCATAATTATAGCCTTTTTATGGCTAATCACAATCAAATGTTTATAGCATGTATCATTCATCTGCACAAAATATTCTAATCATTTATTGTATTTGTATTGTTACTATGATACCATGCGCTGCGTCAATACATAGAGTTAGACGATTAAATTGCGTGAAGACTAACTGGCCTCCAAAAACGCTTAAACCGTTTATTGATAAGGGTTTGAGCGTGGTAGTTAACTCAGTAAAAGTGGTCGCCAAAAATAGCCCTCATAAAGGTCGAAACATTACTGTTTATGAGACTTCTTTTATTGAATCTTTTATTCGCGGTTACGCTTTGGCACTTGCATACGATGCTCTTAGACAAAATCAAAATCATATTGGCAAAAGATGTGTCATTTTACAGTCATCCCTAGTACGAACAGTCCTTGAGACTGCCATCAAGCAAGCCTGCGGACTCTCCCCCAACATTCAGAAAACCGCCCAAAAGCATTACATAGATGTAGTCAAACTCATCAAAGACTTTGGTTTTACTTGTTCCGTTAATGATGATATTGCTATCAAAAAGGACATTACCCAATTTCTTGATATCCCAGAAAGCACGCTCAACAATTTTCTTAGGAAACACAAAAACGACATCAAACCCATTCAACTGAAATCGGCAACGATTCGAGCCTTCGGTGGTAAAGCATCACGCATGAACGGTTATCACTTGGACGATGTGACCAAGATAGCTTTAGGAATGGATAGTGTCGTTGGAATAGAACTGAAAAAGAAAGTCTTTGGACAGGTTGGCTCTTTTGTTAAACCGGAGACTAAAGAAGAAATCCAATGGCGAGAAGTGCTATCCAAAGTATTTGAAGGTTTTGACTTGCGCTTTAACTATCCGATTGGCCCATACAAGGTTGATTTTTTGGTCGCTAGGCTAATGTTAGTGTTAGAATGTAACGGTTATTGCCACCGCTATTACGATGACAAACAAGAAAAAGTGCGGGAGAAATTGATTACCCAAAAATATAGCTTAGTTCGTTTCCATCACAAAGTGAATTTAGAAACACTCTTTAACGGCATTTTACAAGCAAAACCCGGCACGACGATTAAGTTATACGATTTTGAACAACTCGGTCAAGAAATGCCTTTTAATATTAATCCATTAAATGCAGATATGGCCTAAATTTATCAGTTTTTGCGAAAATTTTTAAGGAATCAATTATGAGACATTTTTGCTCTTATGGACCCGTTAATTGTAAGGCGCATTTTTGTGTCCAACGTCAAGCACTGATTGCGGCTGGGGTTGAACAGCTCATTGGTAGCCCAGAGGAAAAATAGAACAAGCCATTTCACAGCAATACCCATTTACCATTTTGAATTTCTCACTCGGCGCATTGAGAGGAATGAGCTTTACCCCTTCTGAAAACTCGGATTTTCCATAAAAGTTTGGTGAGCTACTTCAGGAGAAACTACCCAACAAACCTATTGTTCTAAAACGGAGGGCATCTGGGATCGTCCGCTCATCCTATTGATAGATGAAGTCGATACCCTGCCACTGGCTTTGATAGACTTGATGGTTGCACAATTTAGGGAACTGTATCTTGATCGTCAAAACAACTGGCTGCATGGGCTCGCACTGGTTGGTGTTCGGGCGGTATTGGGTATTGAAAGTCAACGGGGCTCTCCGTTTAACATTCAAAGATCGTTGAAAGTGCCCAATTTAACGTCTGAAGAAGTCAAGGAATTATATCGTCAGTACCAAGAAGAAAGTGGTCAACCGATTAAGGCAGCAGTGGTAGACAAAATTTATCAAACCACAAAAGGGCAGCCCGGTTTGGTTTCATGGTTTGGAGAGCTGTTGACTGAAAAGTATAATCCAGGGGGGGATAAAACGCTTGATGAAGAAACTTGGGAACTCGTTTGGCATTTTGCCCGAACAAGAGAACCTAATAATACCTTATTAAACATTATTGCCAAAGCGAAAGATTTGGCGTACCAAGATTTTTTGACGACATTGTTTGCAACGTCAAATGTTCCCTTCTTTTTTCATCAACCCCTGCACAATTATCTTTATCTTCATGGTATTATTGAGCCAACTCTTGAAACGTTGCCAAGCGGTGAAAAGCAAGATGTTTGCCGTTTTACCTCTCCATTTGTTCAACGATGTCTTTATGATGCGCTAAGTCAGGAAATTATCGGATCAGAAACCCCGATCCTCGCACTGGAACCTTTGGATGAACTCACCGATGTTTTTGGGGGCAACCACAAGGGATTGCCCCTACTTAATTTACCCGCTTTGCTGACAAGGTACAAGGACTACTTGGTTCGTCTGAGAGAGAAAGGTATTAATCCTTGGAAAGAGCAACCACGTCGAAACGAAGATCCTGCGCTTGCGACGTTCAAAAAAGATTTGAAATTAACAGAATCTGTGGGACAATTTCATCTTTTTAGCTGGCTTAGGGATGCGGTGGGAAGGCGTTGTGTGGTGAGTCCTGAATTGAACGTCGCAAGCGCAGGATCTTCGTTTCCGACGGGTAACGGCAAAGTTGATCTCCATCTTAGCTGTGGCAAGCAACAGGGCATTATCGAAGTCAAAAGTTTTGTAGATAGCTATCAAATCAAATCGGATCAAAAGCAAGCGGCTGACTATGCCAAAAATTTAAATATTGATAGCGTAACCATTGCGCTATTTATTCCGGTACTTGAAGAGACGGTGCTTAAAAAACGGTCTATTCTTGAAGTGATTAATGGGGTAGAGGTGAGAGTTGTTGCTATTGGATGGGT
>JSZA02000104.1 GCA_000785145.2 Candidatus Thiomargarita nelsonii | reverse complement strand
TGTGTTTTGACTTATCCCTTCTAAAAAACAATCCCTGTAGTTATGCTTGGACGCAGAGCAACTGCAAACGATATATATATTAGAAGGGATAAAATCAAAACCTAATCTTGATGGCTGACAGGTATCTGTTTGTGTTTTGACTTATCCCTTCTAAAAAACAATCCCTGTAGTTATGCTTGGACGCAGAGCAACTGCAAACGATATAAATAACGACAAAGAATAATAAAGGATAAGTGAGAGCCCCGTTTTTTTTATCCGCAAACCTTGTCGTTCTGGTAGTCAACTAATAGGAACAAATAACAATGAAATTAAAAAGATTTATCTGGATAATGAGTTTAGTTTTAATCACCTTATGTTCCCATGCCCAAGCACTATCGCCTGAGCGAGAAGAGCAGCTCAAATTGGCTCTTAATTATATGGGACAATCTCTCCAATATTCTGAACAAGGACTTTATAAAGAAGCCCTGCCCTTAGCCGAAAAAGCTTTCCAGCTTATAAAGGAAATATTCGGAGAAAGGCACGATTACACGCTCGTCACAATGGGCCACTTATCTTTAATTTACATGAAATTAGGCAAGCTGGATGAGGCATTGTCTTGGTCTGAAAAAACCTACCATCTTGAAAAAGAGAAATTCGGAGACAAGCATCCTCGGACACTCTCCAGCGGGAAGATTCTGGCTAATATTTACCAAGACTTAGGCCGCTTAGACGAGGCATTGTCTTTGTTAGAAACAACCTACCATCTTTCTAAAGAAGTGTTAGGAGAAAAGCACACTTTAACGCTCACCAGCCTCAATATTTTGGCTGTGATTTACAAAGACTTAGGCCGCTTAGACGAGGCATTGCCTTTGTATGAAAAAAGCTATCGTCTTTTTTCTGAGGTGTTAGGAGAAAAGGACCCTTTAACGCTCACCAGCCTCAATAATTTGGCTGGGATTTACAAAGACTTAGGCCGCTTATCCGATGCATTGCCTTTGTATGAAAAAGGCTACCGTCTGAAAAAAGAGGTGTTAGGAGAAAAGCACCCTGAAACGCTCACCAGCCTCAATAATTTGGCTTTGATTTACCAAGACTTAGGCCGCTTATCCGAGGCATTGCCTTTGTATGAAAAAGGCTACCGTCTGAAAAAAGAGGTGTTAGGAGAAAAGCACCCTTCCACGCTCACCATCCTCAATAATTTGGCTACTCTTTACCAAAACTTAGGCCGCTTATCCGAGGCATTGCCTTTGTATGAAAAAGGCTACCGTCTTTCTAAAGAAAAGTTAGGAGAAAAGCACCCTTCCACGCTCACCATCCTCAATAATTTGGCTTTGATTTACCAAAACTTAGGCCGCTTATCCGAGGCATTGCCTTTGTTTGAAAAAGGCTACCGTCTGAAAAAAGAGGTGTTAGGAGAAAAGCACCCTTTAACGCTCACTAGCCTAAATAATTTGGCTGTGATTTACCGAGACTTAGGCCGCTTATCCCAGGCATTGCCTTTGTTTGAAAAAGGCTACCGTCTTTCTAAAGAAAAGTTAGGAGAAAAGCACCCTGAAACGCTCACTAGCCTAAATAATTTGGCTACTCTTTACCAAGACTTAGGCCGCTTATCTGAAGCTTTGCCTTTGTATGAAAAAGGCTACCGTCTTTCTAAAGAGGTGTTAGGAGAAAAGCACCCTTTCACGCTCACTAGCCTAAATAATTTAGCAATAATTTACAAATACTTAGGGCGCATATCCGAGGCTTTGCCTTTGTTTGAAAAAGGCTATCGTCTGAAAAAAGAGGTGTTAGGAGAAAAGCACCCTGACACCATCATAAGCCTAAATAATTTAGCAATAATTTACAAATACTTAGGGCGCATATCCGAGGCATTGCCTTTGTTTGAAAAAGGCTACCGTCTTTCTAAAGAAAAGTTAGGAGAAAAGCACCCTGACACCATCAGAAACCTAAATAATTTGGCTTCCATTTACCAAGACTTAGACCGCTTATCCGAGGCTTTGCCTTTGTATGAAAAAGGCTATCGTCTTTCTAAAGAAAAATTAGGAGAAAAACACCCTGACACGCTCATCAGCCTAAATAATTTCTCTTCGATTTACAAAGATTTAGGACGTTTAAAAACGGCATTAACTTTGTCTAAAAAAGGCTACCGTCTTAGAAAAGAAGTGTTAGGAGAAAAGCACCCTGACACGCTCTTGAGCCTAAATAATTTAGCTAAAATTTACCAAGATTTAGGCCGCTTATCCGAGGCATTACCTTTGCATGAAAAAGCCTACCATCTTCGATCCGAGATATTAGGAAAAAAGCACCCTGACACGCTCTTTAGCCTGAAAAATTTAGCATCTGCTAATATCAAACAAGGCAACACCCATCAAGCCATTCAAAATCTTGAAACCTTTGTGACAGGCGTGGAAAGTTTACGAAATAGCGACTTATCCGCCGAAAACCGCCGTTCTTTGTTTAAAAAGTGGGTAGAAGGTTACTTTTTGCTTTCCAAACTCTACATAGAACAGTCTCGCCCCCAAGACGCTTTCCGCCTAGCCGAAATGAGCAAAGCCCGTACCTTACTCGAATCCATGTCGGCAAAAATCGCGGCCCAACAAAGTGGACTCACTACCGCCGCTCAAAAACAACTACGAGGCTACGAAACCCGTATTGCATCCTTAAACCATCGTATTGCCAAAGCCTTGAAAGAAAATCGCATTGATGAGTTCGTTCGCTTAGAAACAGATAAAAACCAAGTGCTTAGCCAACTATCGACGTTTCAAGATAAGCTCAAAGCCAAATATCCCAAATATGCCAAACTCAGCGACGCACAAATCATCAGTGCCAACGACGGCGCGAGATTATTGCCAGCCGATGCCGTGTTTATCAGCTATCTGACTATTGAAAATAGCGTGTTAGCCTTTACTCTACAAGCCAACGGTCAGATCACCGCCCACAACTTAGGAGAAATCTCCTCACTCAAAAAAGACTTGGAAACTTATCGTCGCCAGATGGCACGAGGGCGGATTAGAGGTAGAGTGCTTTATGTCAAGAAAAAAGATACCCAAAAGCTCAGTCATGTACTGGGAAAACGTCTGTTAGAGCCACTTAAAAACATCATTAAGGATAAACGACAATGGATTATCTCACCCGCTGGCGCTTTAGCGTTTATCCCATTTGAGACACTACGTTTTGAGGGAGAAAAACAGCCCGTGATTGTCCAACATCAAATCAGCTACGTGCAATCGCTCTCCGTCTTAGCCATGCTGCAAGAGCGCGACAAGGCATACAAAAACCTCAAAAGACGAGGCAGCTTATTTGCAATGGGTGCGCCGATTTATGAAAGCCTTGATAGCACCAAACAACCCACCCAAGTCGATTTTAAAATGGCCGACAGGATGGTGCGTAGCGGCGGTGATTATGTCCGTGCGTTTAGGCAACTTGACCAAAAATGGAAAAATTTACCCGGCACCGAAAAAGAACTTGAACAATTAGGAAATCTCTTTTTCTTAAAAAAATATCGCTCGCGTATCTTTAAACAAGCCGATGCCACCGAAGCCAATTTACAACGATTTAATCGCTCAGGGCTCCTAGCCAAATACCGTTATTTAGTCTTTTCGGTACATGGCTATCTCAGCCCCCAAGTGCCAGCATTATCGGCGCTCGTCTTGGGACAAGTCAACAATCCAGAGGGCATTGATGGCTATGTCACTGCTTCCGAATGGGCAGGCTATAATTTAAAGAGTGATTTGATGGTGTTATCAGCGTGTGAAACGGGCTTGGGAGATGCTGTGAGTGGCGAAGGTGTGATGGGATTGCCTTATGCGCTCTATGTGGCGGGTAATAAAAATACTATTCTCACTTTGTGGTCGATTTCAGATGATGTGACGGTAGAATTTATCAAGCGTTTTTTTATCAAACTCAAGGCAGGCGTGCCACAGGTGGAAGCCTTGACGGCGACTAAACGAGAATTTATTAAAAAGGGGGGAGACTATAGTAAACCTAAGTATTGGGCGGCGTTTGTCTTGTATGGGATTTAAAGCGCGTCACAGAAATCGTCCAAAATAAATTTTGGACTCCTGAGTCTGGAGTCCAAGATTTATCTTGGGTGCCATATCTTTGGATAATGTCAGTCAAACTTGACAAATGGGTTGATTTAACTCACCATTGTCGTCCAAGATAAATCTTGGACTCCAAAAAATCAGTACTGAATAGGAGAACAACATGCAAGTTATCCCCCTCAAATACGGCACAATATTCAAACGTGCATTCGGACAACCTGATGTTTTCTGTCAATTTACCAAAGATATTCTCGGTATAGAAATCAACATTGACAAAGTACATACCGAATACGAATACCCAGAGCCCATCGGTTTTGTTCGTAGCAAATACGATTTAT
Organism: Candidatus Thiomargarita nelsonii; assembly: GCA_000785145.2. GTDB lineage: Bacteria > Pseudomonadota > Gammaproteobacteria > Beggiatoales > Beggiatoaceae > Thiomargarita > Thiomargarita nelsonii_B. The sequence continues at coordinate 18,227 of JSZA02000104.1, read as the reverse complement.
TTGCCGAAGATACAGAAAAACGTATTATTGTAGAAATCCAGCAAGTCAAAGAAGATGATTTTTTTGACCGTTTTTTATATTACCATTTGATTAGTATGGTGGAACAAGTCGGGGGTTATCAAGCTTATGGTTTTGATCGCACGGTATACACAATCGTCGTCCTTACCAGCACGCCCCGCGATGGCAGTATAAATTTCAGTTGTGCCGTCAGTGACATGAATCCGATAGATGAATACGGGCGCACCTTTGTTGTCTATCCCCACCGCTTAGTGTTTCTTTGTCCCCGTCAAGTCAATGACAAAACCCCGCCATTGGTCAAAAAATGGTTGAATTTTATTGAAGATTCACTGGACGGTGAAATGGATGAAGTGGATTATCCTGATACTTTCTGGAAAAAAATAATGGCTGCGATTCAGAAACAGACTATAAATCCTGCCTTGTTGTCAGAAATTAAAGATGACGCTGCGTGGGAAGAAGCGAAAATACGTTTTGTCGCGGAGGGGGTAGAAAAAGGGTTAGGAAAAGGGCGAGAAGAAGGGCGGGCGATGTTGTTAAAACAACAACGTGAAACCGTCTTACAAGCCCGAGAAATGGGGTTGGATGAGATGGCTATTGCTAAATTGACTGGACTTACAGCGCAGGAGCTAAAAAAAATCACGAAATAAGTCGTCTTAATCTAGTACTTAAGCTGGCCTGTAGGGTGGATTAAGCGATAGCGTATCCACCAAAACTTATCTATTAATCAGGTGGATACGCTCCGCTTAATCCACCCTACCTGTATGAAATTTTTTGTCCCTACAGCTTGATCATATCTTATGAAACATTACCAATCTTTAGCACTTTTACTCTTATTAGTTCCCAGCTTCAGTTATGCTGAAAACAGTTTATCTCCACATCAAGCTTGCCGTTTGGATTCGCTGCTAACAGTGACAAGTTCACAAGCTTATGCTCAAGTTAAGCCGCTCCAACAAGCCAAGCTTGCGGCAGAAATCTCAGCTAAAATCGTTAAGGTTGCGATTAATGTTGGCGATAAAGTGGCTAAGGGTGACATTTTATTCCGCTTGGATGATAGGGAGTGGCGGTTGCAGCTTAAACAACTGGATGCCACTATTCAAGGCATTCAAGCGCGTCATAATCTGGCGGTTTATCAGCTACAGCAAAGAACTAAATTACATCAAAGCGCCAATGTATCTGAAGAATTATTGCGTCAGCATAAAACCCAAGTCGCTACTTTGAGCGCTGAGTTAAATGCCCAGCATTTTCAAAAACAACAAATACAACTCACGCTCAGTAAAACAAAAATAATCGCGCCATTTGATGGTGTCATTGTAGAGAGAAATGTCAGCTTGGGAGATTGGGTTAATCCGGGGCAACCCGTTGCCAGTTTATTAAATCCTGATAAAGTAGAAATTCAAGCCTTTCTGGATGCTCAACAGCTTATCAGTTTAGAGCAAGCCACTCAACTTGATCTCCTTATTAATCAGGAACTTTTTCCCCTTAAGCAGCAAAGCCTGTTGCCTATGCTGGCACCCGATAAAAATTTGCGCCCTTTAATACTCAAACCGACTGCTAAAATTCCCTTGCCGGGCAGTCAGGGGCAATTACGTTGGCGAGCAGCGACTCAAAAATTACCTTTTCGCTATTTGCTCAAATTGGGTGAACATTATGGTTTAATGTTGCTGGTAGATAAAAAAGCCCAATTTCATCAATTACCCCAAGCCTTGCCAGGGCGTTCTGCAACAATTGCTCTGCCACCGGATACGCTGATCATTACCACAGGTTTCAGAGCGCTACAGCCTGGTGATTGGGTTGAAAACCGAGGCTGTTTTGAATGAACAAAATACTGAGAAGTTTGCTCTCTAATCATGTGCTTGCCAATCTGGCTTTTGTACTGGTGTTAGTCATGGGCATATCCGCCTATCTGAATTTGCCCAGAGAAAAGGACCCGGAAATTAATTTTAACTGGATACAGATAATTACTATTTTACCGGGTGCCAGCGCTGAGGATGTGGAGGATAAAGTGACTAATCTGCTTGAAGAAGCGGCAGACAGGGTTGAAGATATTAAATTTATTTCCAGTTCCAGCCGAGAAAGTGTTTCTACTATATTGGTACGTTTTGAAGATATTTCTGAACGCGAATATGATAAACGCTTAAACGATTTGCGCCGTGAAATACAAAATAAAGCAGAACAGGAATTACCAATCGAAGTTGATAATCCCTTAATACTGGAAATCACCACTGCTAATGCTTTTCCAACGGCTATGCTGGTTTTGAATGGCACGGGTGACGATGAAACTTTACGCCGCCAAGCTTATCTTATCAAAAAGGATTTGGAACAGATTAAAGGCGTGCATGGGGTTGATTCTGTCGGATTGCATAAACCCCAATTACAAGTTGAGTTATTATTGGATTCTTTACAAAATTATGGCTTAAATCCGACTCAAGTCGCTGATAGCGTCAGCGTTTTATTTAAGGATATAGCCGCTGGCAGTCTTGATATAGGCAAACAACAATGGTTGTTACGCTTGGTGGGTTCTGAAAGGGATGCTGAGAAACTGGGGCAATTTATTGTCCTGACGCCTTCTCTGCAACTCGATCAGCTTGCCAATGTACAGCGCAGTTGGGAAAAGCCGGAAACTTTGGTTAATTTCAAACAAAAACCGGGTGTGATTTTTTCAGTCACTAAAAAAACGTCTGCCAATACGATTACTTTAGTAGAAAGAATTAAGCAATTCATTAAACAACGTAATTCATTATTACAAAATACGGGGCTAGAACTTGAGCTGCTAGACGATCAAACCAGTTCGACTCGCCAAGCCATTGAGATCATGCAAACGAATGCGCTGATAGGTTTGGCTATGGTTTTAGTCATCACTTGGCTATTTCTGGGCTGGCGTATGGCTTTGCTGACTTGTATAGGGATTCCCTTTATTCTCGCGGGCACTTTCTGGTTTATTCAAAATTTGGGTTTTACTCTGAATAACAATGTACTTTTAGGTGTCGTCATCAGTCTGGGAATGCTGGTTGATGATGCGGTCGTCGTTGTAGAATCTATGTATTACCGCATTGTGCGGGGTATGGATGCGCTTAATGCCGCGCTGGGTTCACTCAGAGAAGTTTTTTGGCCAGTAACAACAGCCGTTTTAACCACTATGGCTTCCTTTTTACCTTTGATGCTGATGCCGGGCATTGTGGGTAAATTCATGCTGGTAGTGCCAGTCGTCGTCGTCACCGCTTTGGCTATCAGTCTGATTGAAGCCTATTGGATGCTGCCGGCTCATGTGATTGCTGCCAATATTAAATTGACCAGCGGCTCTAAAACACAAAAATTGCGTATTGCTTTTACCAGTAAATTACAGCACCTCTACAGTAAATCTCTGTTAAAAATGCTACGCTATCCCTACCTAGCAGTCATATTAATTATTATTCTGGTATCAGGCGTTGGTTACGCTTTCCAAGCAAAATGGATTAAAATTAATTTTTTTGCTATGGACAGTTTTCCAATTTTTTATGTCACTGTAGAAATGTCTCCTGATGCTAGTATGGCGGAAACTTTAGAACTGACGACGCAGGTAGAACAAAGAATTGTAAGCCATATAAAAACGGGAGAAATGCGTAATCTGGCCAGTTATGCTGGACAGGCTTTTACGGAAACTGAAATTTTGTTTGGGGAACATTGGGGACAGGTGGTTGTCAGTCTTAATCCAGATCGGAGCCAACGTCGGCGTGCTGAAGACATTATTGCAGGGATGCGCTCTGATATTGAAGGGATACCTGGGGCGATTAATATCAGCTTTTTGCTGCTTAAAGATGGCCCACCTGCGGGCAGACCGATAAGTCTTAAAGTACGCGGAGATGATTTTTCAAGGCTGCGGGCGGCTACTGATGATTTAGAAGCTCTGCTGGCAACGATGCCAGGTGTCAGTGATATAAGTGATACGGATACTCAAGGACGTATGCAGCTGAGTCTGCGTCTTAATCATCAACGTATTCAGGAACTGAATATCTCGCCCCAGGAACTGTTACGCACCCTATCAATTATTGGCGATGGAGAAATCGTAGCCGAAGTCAGAGATAAAGGAGAAAAAGTTGAATTGAGAGTGAGAGTGGCTAAACGCGAATATCAGCAGATAGATGAATTTTTGGATAATCTTTTTTTCTTGCCAAATGGTCAAGGGATACCGCTGCGAGAACTTTTCCATAGCAAAATCAGCCGAGCCCGTTCAGAAATCCGCCATTATAATTTACGCCGTACTATTCAGGTAGAAGCGGAACTGGATAAATCTAAAATGAATACGCTGGATGCCAACAAAATGATTCAACAAGAATGGCAGGAAAAGCTCCAGAGTACCTATCCTAATATCAATCTGGACTTTTCTGGAGAACTGGATGATATTCAGGAAAGCTTGGATGCTATGGTCGTTTTATTTCTGATGGGAATTGGTATTATGTACATGATATTGGGTGCTCAATTTCGCAGCTATTTTCAGCCTTTAATGATATTGCTGACCGTAGTGCCCTTGGCATTTGTTGGCGTAGCCATCGGCTTGATTGTTAGCCAGAATCCATTGAGTTTGTTTACTCTTTATGGTGTGGTGGCACTGACTGGTATTGCTGTGAATGCTGCTATCGTTCTGATGGCGGCTGCTAGGGATCGCCTTAATGCGGGAATGAGTATTAATCATGCGACTATCTATGCGGCTCGCCGTCGACTGATCCCGATACTGATTACTTCTCTGACGACTATGGCAAGCCTGTTTTCTCTGGCAACGGGTTTGGCTGGAGAATCTCTACTCTGGGGACCAGTCGCCACGGCTATCGTCTGGGGATTGGGATTTTCTACTCTGTTGACTCTTTATATTATTCCGTTGATGTTTAGATTGTTTGTGAGACGTTAAAAGGTAACATCGGGCAACCACAAGGGATTGCCCCTACAGAGGACCGCATTTGATGTAGGGGCAATCCTTTATGGTTGCCCTTAACGGCGATAGCATTGATACCAAAGGTGGATTCCTATTCTTCCTTTCGAGCCAACAATATATGCCCATATCCGCGATTGTAGCCCCGATGTTCGGAAAGCGAGCGTAGGGTGCGTCCTACGCACCTTGCAAATATCCCCTTGGAACATGACATAAGGTGTGGGAGGGTGCGTAGGACGCACCCTACACTTGCTACACTACCCACCCGACACGACTGCCATCTTTATTTTTGCAACCAATCCTCTCTCTTAACGGTGTTTTTCTTGAGGTAGTCTAAGTTGTTTAAATTTGAATCGTGAGTCGCCAAAATAAGATTATACCTTTTTGCAGTCGCAGCAATGAGGGTATCCATGTCGGCTATCGTTCTTCCTATTCTTTTTAATTCCGCTTTCAATTTTCCAAAAATTGTCCAAACTTCTTGATCCACTAAAAGAGGGGGAATAGCTTGCTTAAATTTTTCGAGTTGTTCTAAATTATACTCTTTGTGTTGTGATCTTTCAGCCCCATATATCAATTCCCCCAAAGTCGCTTCACTCATGTAAAGAGATGTATTATATTGAATAAAATAAATAATTTTTAGTATTCGTTTTTCTTTAGGAGACCTTCGATGCTCTTTCTTTTTTAAAGCATTGGAATAATAGATACAATTGTTTGTATCAAGTAAATATCCATCTGCTGCATTCTCTACACTATTATTCATTCTTCTCCACTCAAATTCTGACCTTCGATAACATTTTTTCTGGAAGATTGAACTTCCTGAATCCATTTTTCTGAATCAACATCATCATAATCAGGGGTTTCTTTAATAGAAGCCAAAATAACTTCCCTCTGTTGTTTACTAATTTTTGGTATCTGAACTTCTGTTGGCTGATGATGATCAGAATTCGTCAAAATAGATTCCAATACTTCTGGATGTTGCTGAAAGTAAGCGTTAAAAAATGCATTAAAAGCATATTGAATTTGATGCTGATTGATACGATTCAAATCCATTTCTGTTGGTGGTTTCACATTGAAATTAATGTGAATGCCTTTTTTTAGGGTAGTTTGTTCTATTTCCATGTTTAATATTGGCTGTCGTTAAAGAAAGTGGTATGGATATTTGGTAAACACTTCGTATCCGTTCTCCTGCACTCGTGCAGAAATTGCCATACCACTAAAAAACATTGAATTACGGATTTTACGGATGACACGGATGACACGGATTAAAAACCTAAAAACACTCATTATCTAATCTTTTGACTTTGATTTTTCTTTTGACTTTAAATCCGCGTCATCCGCGTCATCCGTAAAATCCGCGATTCAAGGGTTTTAAGTGGTAAGAACAATAACGTTGTGCAAATTGATTACAAGAGATCAAAAACCACTTTTAAGGCATGATCAATTTTTTTCTGGGTTTCAGGCTCAAGTTCACCACGTACCTCGATTAATCGAGAACTATAATCAATAGGACGTGTTTGCAAGCAATCTGCTATTGAGTTTTTAGTGAGTCCATTGATAGGTGAAGGAAAAATATCAATATTCGTTTGAATATTCGCCTTTTTTAGGCTCCATTCTGTGATTGGCACGACTTGGATAACTGGTACACGTTTATTATACGTGTTATTGGTGACAATAACGCAAGGTCTAATTTTGCCGGTTTCTGAACCTTTGGTTGGTTCAAGGTTGACATCAATGACCATACCACGCTTTAAATTGCTCATTGAGGCCACCCCACAATCGCAGCTTCCGTTAAAGCCCTCGTTTCTTCATCCGTTTCATAAATCTCTGCATAGAGTTGAGCCGATTCTCGTAAACTTTGCTGTTGTTTTAATTGCTCGTACAAGCTATTAATGGCGGTACGAACCAACTCACTTTTATCTTTGAACCCAAACGATTGGCATTGTTCTAACCATTGAATTTGGGAATTTTCAAGACTAAACTCAGCCGTAATCATAATTTCCTCCAGTCAGGGCATTTTTTTTTCACAATTCAAAAAAAAGTGAAAAGCGCAAAGTATACAGTGCAAAGTGCAGCCGCGCAAGAGGGCAGAGTGCTAAGTCCACGCGGCACCGAACACGACTAGACGAAATCCGATGTCGTTGTTCCGGTAGTCTGAGGGGGGGTTGATACGAGCGGCGCAGCGGCAGTTGCCCAGGTGGCTGCCCCACAACCCGCCACGCAACAGCCGTTTAGGGTCCTCTCCCCCCTCTGTCCAAATACTGCCATCTGTGGGGGCATCATCATAATTGGTGTGCCATGGGTCCGCACACCACTCCCACACGTTGCCGTGCATATCATATAGTCCAAAGCTATTTGGGGGAAAATTTCCTACTTCAGTTGTCTGTTCACGATATTCGCCCTTTGGTCCAGAGCCATAAGTATAATTACCATCATAGTTAGCCAACTCAGTAGTAATAGTCTCACCAAAATAAAAGGGCGTAGTCGTCCCCGCACGACAAGCATACTCCCATTGCGCGGAACGAAGCAAGCCATAGCTTTTTCCAGTTTTTTTAGACAGGCGTTGGCAAAATTCATTTGCGTCATCCCATGAGACTTGCTCTACTGGACGATTTGTCCCTTTAAAATTGGACGGATTATTCCCCATCACGGCTTCCCATTGTGCCTGCGTGACTGGATATTTGCCCATATAAAATGGTTGAACGGTGACAGAATGGGGCGGTTTTTCGCTGTCAGATTTAGTTGAGCCCATCGTAAATGTACCGCCCGCTATAGATACCATTTCTAACAAGAGTCCATTGCCTAAATCTTCTGTTTGGTAACGGGCTTGTTTTTTGTCGCGCTGCGTGATTTTTCCCTTGGCGTTGACTGTGACTATTTCAAATTTAAAGAGTTCGCCGGATGGGGGCGCTTTTGGCAGTATTTGTACGCTGTCTAGGTTGACTGCATATAATATATGATCCGATAGGCGCTCGATATGGATTTTCATGTCTTTCATATCGCCGGCTATTTGTTTTAGGTATTCTTCTTTTTTGTTTCCTATTATTAGCGTACTTAGGGTTTTGTAGATGTCATTGGCTTTTGTGATGCCTTCGTAGATCGTTATTGCGGTTTCTAGCATGGTTTGGGTTCTTGTTTAAGATAAAGTTTGGACTGCTTTTTGGGGGTATATATTAGTACAACGGATTTGAGGAGTCAACGGATTGACTTGAATAGCCTCTAATCAATCCGTTTATTTCACGAAACGAAGTAACGGAACCAAGTGGAGTAATCCGTTGTATTATATTTTTTTTTCACAATTTCGTTGTTTAGCGTAGCGATCTTCGTTGCGGGAAATCCGCTTCGCTCCATTCCCGAAACAAAACAAAAAAATAGGATTTCTTTGAAAGTTGAAAATGTTAAAAGACTTTTGTTGAGCTACTTAGTACTCTGTCAATGTTGTTTTGTAGCGAAACCCACCAAACCTTTGAAACGAAGATCCGTGCGTAAATTTATAACAATGGTGGGTTTCGCTCTACCCACCCTACAATATCTACGTTTTGAGGGAGAAAAAGAGCCAGTGATTGTCCAACATCAAATCAGCTATGTGCAATCGCTCTCCGTTTTAGCCATGCTGCAAGAGCGCGACAAGGCATACAAAAACATCAAAAAACGTGGCAGCTTATTTGCGATGGGTGCTCCGATTATGTCCGTGCGTTTAGGCAACTTGACCAAAAATGACAAAATTTACCCTGCACCGAAAAAGAACTTGAATTATCAAACTCAAGGCGGGCGTGCCACAAGTGGAAGCCTTGACGGCTCCTCCCGCGAGAATTTATTAAAAAGGGGGGAGATTATAGTAAACCTAAGTATTGGGCGGCGTTTGTGTTGTATGGTATTTAAAGCGCGTCACAGAAATCCGATTTTTTAAAAAAATAGGATTTCTAAATTTATCTTGGGTGCAAAAAAAATACAAAAAAATCCTATTTCTTAAAGAAATAGGATTTCTTTTATTTTTAATGCGCCGGCGTGTTAGAAGACAAATAAATAGCTGCCGATTGTGCCACTCTTGTCAAAGGAGTGAATGTATCCAATTGTGTAATCAGTCTTTGAGATTTAGTCAAAAAATGATATTTTTGTTCTTTGGGAATTGGCAAAGAAAGAGCAGTGGCTGCAACCAATGATGGATTGATTGTGACACGATCTAATTGAATTTCGTAATGCAGATGAGGACCAGTTGATCGTCCACTTTGACCAACATAAGCGATAATTTGTCCTTGAGAGACTTTGTCTCCAACAGACAAACCTTTAGCATAGCTTGACAAATGAGCGTATAAAGTGCTCACCCGTTCGTGATGTTGTAAAGTAACGACCTTACCATAACTACCTTTTCTGCCGACAAATGTGACAGTCGCCTCTCCAGCCGCAACGATGGGTGTGCCCCACGGAGACGCATAATCAATGCCGTTGTGGAAATGAAACTTTTTAGAAATAGGATGTTTGCGCTGACCAAAAGGAGAACTAACTCGGGTATATTCGAGGGGAGCACTGACTAAGGAAATTTTTTGCAAATCAAAACCCATTGGGGTGTAATAATTCGTAGTCCCTGCCCTATCTGTATAACGTATTGCACGATACACCTTGCCTTGATTAATAAATTCAGCCGCTAAAATCTTGCCATCTTTCCTGTAAATAATAGTCAATTGATCGCCCGCTCGAACATCACGCTCAAAATCAATCTCCCATTGAAATATTTTCACAAGTTGCACAACTAAGTGCTCTGATAAATCAAGACCAGAGATTGAAGTATTAACTTGACAATGAACAGCGACATTTTCGGTGTGTACACCTATTTTTTCACAATTATCATCTGGGATTGTATTGACTTTTTCTGGCACAACAACGGGCGTCGGTTGCAAATGAAAAGCATTTGTCTCGATTAAAACATGGGTTCTATTGAACGACGAGAATAACACCAAACCCATTAATAGGCAGCTTATTGTCAATAGGATAGGCGTTCTCCAACGCCTAGCCAATGGTTTTGGACGTAAACCATATTCAATGCTAAAATCATATCTCGCTGTTTTAAAAGGCAGTCTGGGCTGACGAGATGACCTTGATAATGAATTTATTACCACATCTGATAAAGAACGATGTGGCTCATACACATAATTTATGTGTATTGGGGTGTCTCTGAAATGATTATGATGTCTTCTGAACAATCGCATATAATTTTATGACCCTTTGTTAAGAATATCTGACTATTAGGAGCATCTGAAACAGTGATAATATAACTTGAATAAAAGAAAGAGTCAATAAATTATTAAAAAAATTGTGTAAATAAAATGGTTTATAAAAACAAGTTTATCAAAATTATTAAGAAGTATTAAAATTTAATGTATTTTTTTAATCAAATATCATAATATTATGTTTATTATAATTTAAACATTGTTCAATTTTTTTTTGCCCGAAGTTTTCAAAACCTCTGAAGTCTTTAGTCAAATTAATGTTAAACTTAATTACATTTTTATGTAGAGAGATTGATACATGACATTGGCTCAAATCAAACAAGGCACTCACGAAATATTACTAGAGGAAGAATTACGCACCAAATTAAAAAGTGGCAAACCCCTACGCATCAAAGCAGGATTTGACCCAACGGCACCAGATTTGCATATCGGACATACCGTATTGCTTAACAAATTGCGTCAATTTCAAAATTTAGGACACACCATTTACTTTTTAATCGGTGATTTTACGGGAATGATTGGCGATCCAACGGGCAAAAATATTACCCGTCAAGCACTCTCAAGAGAAAAAGTATTAGAAAATGCCCAGACATATCAGGCGCAAATTTATAAGATCCTCAATCCAGACACGACAAAAATTTGTTTTAACTCTGAATGGATGAACAAAATGGATGCCGGTGAACTGATAAAACTGGCAGCGCAACACACCGTTGCACGGATGTTGGAGCGTGATGATTTTCACAAACGATATACCAGTGGACAACCCATAGCCATTCATGAATTTCTATACCCCTTGATACAAGGCTATGATTCAGTCGTGCTAAAGGCAGACGTCGAATTGGGCGGCACCGACCAAAAATTTAATCTCTTAGTCGGGCGAGAATTGCAAAAACACTATGGACAAACGCCACAAGTGGTACTGACAATGCCGATTTTGGAAGGCTTAGACGGCGTACAAAAAATGTCTAAATCTTTAGGCAATTATATCGGCATTGAAGAGCCCTCTGACGAAATGTTTGGTAAAATAATGTCCATTTCTGACACCCTGATGTGGCGTTACATTGACTTATTGAGTTTTAAAACCCCGGCGCAAATCCAGCAATGGAAAAAATCGGCAGATGAAGGGGCAAATCCGCGTGATATAAAAGTAGAATTTGCACAAGAGATTGTCGAACGTTTTCATAGCCGTGCAGCCGCACAACAGGCTTATGAAAATTTTATCGCCCGCTTTAAGCGAGGAGAAATGCCAGAAGATATACCAGAAGTGACTTTAAAGACAGAAACGGGTTACATACCAATAGGGGCTTTGCTCAAGCAAGCCAATTTAACACCAAGCACCTCAGAAGCGATGCGTATGATTAAACAAGGTGCTGTCAAAATTGACGGCGAACGAGTCAGTGATCGCGCCCTGAAAATGCCAGTCACTTCAAACCATATTTATCAAGTGGGCAAACGCCGTTTTGTGCGTGTTATGATAACTGATAACTGATAACTAAACATGCAAGCATTTACAACTTTGACGGGTTTGGTGGCCACCTTGGATCGTGCGAATATCGATACAGATGCCATCATTCCCAAACAATTTTTAAAATCCATTCATCGTACTGGGTTTGGACCTTATTTATTTGATGAATGGCGTTATTTAGATCATGGTGAACCGGGACAAGATTGTACAAATCGTCCGTTAAATCATGAATTTGTGCTCAATCAGGCGCGTTATCAGGGGAGCCAAATCTTACTGACACGCCGCAATTTTGGCTGTGGCTCTAGCCGTGAACATGCCCCTTGGGCTTTGCTTGATTATGGATTTCGCGCTATTATAGCACCCAGTTTTGCTGATATTTTTTATAACAACTGTCTTGAAAATGGCATATTACCCATTGTATTAGCCGAGGAAGTCGTTGAGACATTATTCCAAACCGTAGAGGCAAGCCCAGGTTATAAGCTTACAATTGATTTGGCAGCACAAACAGTAACGACAGAAACGGGAGATGGTCTGAAATTTGCTATAGATGCTAAAGATAAACATCGTTTGCTTAATGGCTTAGATAGCATCGCAATGATTTTGCAACAAGCCGATCAGATTGTGGCTTATGAAAACCGGCGTAAACAAAAAGCACCTTGGCTTTTTCAATGATAACTGATAACTGACATGAGTAAAACTATCGCAATACTACCCGGTGACGGTATCGGTCCTGAAATTATCGTTGAAGCCGTTAAAATATTGGAAATAATAAATATATTATTTGAATTAGAGCTAGAGCAGGAAGAAGGCTTGATCGGTGGCGCAGCCATTGATGCCACTGGGCAACCCTTGCCTCCCGAAACATTAGAACTGGTCAAAAAAGCAGATGCTGTATTATTAGGGGCTGTCGGTGGACCAAAATGGGAATCCTTGGAAATAGCCAATCGTCCCGAAAAGGGACTCTTAGGCTTGCGCTCAGAACTCCAACTATTTGCCAATTTAAGACCCGCTCTACTATTTCCTGAATTGGCTAACGCCTCGACGCTTAAACCAGAAGTCGTAAAAGGGCTAGATATACTCATCGTGCGCGAATTGACGGGTGGCATTTATTTTGGACAACCGCGTGGAATTCATACACTCGACAATGGAGAGCGGCAAGGATTTAATACCCTCGTTTACAATGAAAGTGAAATTGAACGAATTGCGCGAATTGGCTTTGAAAGTGCCCAAAAGCGGCAAAAACGCCTTTGTTCCGTTGACAAAGCGAATGTCTTAGAAGCGACAGAATTATGGCGAGAAATCGTTACGCGAGTCAGTAAAGACTATCCCAATGTTCAACTCACTCACATGTACGTGGACAATGCCGCTATGCAATTGGTACGTGCGCCCAAACAATTTGATGTGATTGTGACAACCAATATGTTTGGCGATATATTGTCCGATTTGGCATCCCAATTGACCGGCTCCATTGGCATGTTGCCCTCCGCCTCCTTAGATGCGAACAACAAGGGCATGTACGAACCGATACATGGTGCCGCCCCCGATATTGCAGGACAAAACATTGCCAATCCGCTGGCAACGATTTTATCAGTTGCCATGATGTTACGCTATACCTTAAATAAACCTGAATTAGCCAGCATGATTGAAAATGCAGTCAGTCAGGTATTACGCGATGGCTTGCGTACCAAAGATATTCAAGATGAGGGAAAAAAGGCCGCAAGTACCAGCGAAATGGGTGAGGCTGTGGTAATGGCAATGATACAGGCACAAGAAAAGGCGAAGCCTAAAGAGCCGTCGCCACCCAAAAAAAGGGAATTACCCAAACTTCAGATTTTTAGTTCACGATTTTCGGAAAAACGAGATCAGGCGCCAAAGAAGATGGAGAGCAAACCCAAACAAAAGGAAAATGAGGATTTGCCAAATGAGCCAAAAAAGGATTTACCCCGTGTAGAGGTTTTTGGCTCCCGATTTTCGATTGATAAAAAGCAAAACTGAATGGAATGGAGAAAGAAAAAAAAATGACTCGTTTGTTCGATGTCGCTGTGGTAGGCGCAACCGGTGCGGTTGGTGAAGTCATGATATCCATACTGGAAGAACGCAATTTTCCAGTCGGAAAATTATATCCCTTAGCCAGCCATCGCGGTAGGCAGATTCAATTCAAAGGTAAATACCTAGCCGTTGAGGAATTAGAAAAATTTGACTTTTCCAAAGTACAAATTGGCCTATTTTCCGCAGGTGCCTCAGTCTCAGCGATTTATGCCCCGCGTGCTGGCGAAGCAGGCTGCGTGGTTGTGGACAATACGTCACAATTTCGCCAAGACAAGGATATACCCCTCGTCGTGCCAGAAGTCAACCCAGATGCGATAGCACAGTATAAATCACGGCATATCATTGCCAATCCTAATTGTTCCACCATACAAATGCTGGTTGCCCTTAAACCCATTTATGATGCCGTTGGGATTGAGCGGATTAACGTAGCGACTTATCAAGCCGTCTCCGGCAGCGGAAAAAAAGCGATTGAAGAACTTGCAGGGCAAACGGCAGCCTTGCTCAATGGCAAACCCATTACGCCCGAAGCTTATCCCAAACAAATCGCTTTTAATGTATTGCCACACATTGATAAATTCATGGAAAATGGCTATACCAAGGAAGAGATGAAAATGGTGTGGGAAACCCAAAAGATTTTTGGGGATGACTCCATTTTAGTCAATCCAACAGCAGTACGTGTTCCCGTCTTTTATGGACACTCCGAAGCGGTTCATATTGAAACCCGTGACAAAATCAACGTCGAACAAGCACAAGAATTGTTGATGATGGCACCCGGCATTGTTTTGATGGATGAGCGCAAGCCAGGGGGTTATCCTACCGCAGTCACCGAGGCTGTTAATAAAGACCCCGTTTTTGTTGGTAGAATACGCGAAGATATTTCTCATCCGCGTGGACTCAATTTGTGGGTGGTTTCTGATAACATCCGTAAAGGGGCAGCACTGAATAGTATTCAAATTGCAGAAATTTTGGTAAAAAATTACCTATAGTATTTGTTTCGGGAAATCCGCGTAGCTCCATTCCCGAAACAACACTTTTTCGTATTTGTTTCGGGAAATCCGCGTAGCTCCATTCCCGAAACAACTTTTCTATATTATATTTAGAGGAGTCCAAGATTTATCTTGGACATCCAAGGAGAACATAAAAATGCGTCAACTAACAAATACCCTAACCTTGATATATTGTCTTCTATTCGCGCTAGAAGTTCATGCACTCGGACTGAGTGAGATTCAGGTAAAATCAAATCTCAATGAACCTTTAAATGCCAAAATAGAAGTTTATTCCATTCCCAAAGGGAGTGCCTCCACTCTCAAAGTAGCTATCGCCTCAAAACGTGCTTTCCAACGCGCCGGATTAGAGCTTTCCTATATTTTGACAAACTTAGAGTTTTCTGTCGAAGAGATTAGCAAAACGGAAGCCTTGGTTAAAATAAGCACCGAAGAAGCTTTAAAAGAACCTTTTCTCAACTTTATAGTTGAAGTGACTTGGTCAAGCGGGCAAGTTTTGCGCGAATATACGATATTTTTGGACCCACCTTCGTATAAACAAGCCGCTCCTATTAATCCACCATCCGAAATTGTGGCACAAAATACCCCCGAAGAATCCACCCGTGTAGAAGAAACGTCAACAAGTGTTGATGAGGGGGATTATTATACGATCGTTAGAAATGACATCTTATGGAATATTGCTGCCAAACACCGTCCAAAAGGCGTATCCGTACCAGAACAGATAGACATAATTTTCAATGCCAATCCAAATGCTTTTATTAACAATAATAAAACAATGCTCAAGGTGGGAAAGGTTCTACGGATACCCGGTTGGACAGCTACTTCACCAGTCCCGACTGAGGATGCCACATCGCCTCCCCCCTTTAGCGATTCGTCAGAGAGAGGGACGGCACAACAGCTAGAAAATCAAATAATCCAACTCACAAAAGAGAATGCGGCACTTAGGTCTGAAAATGAGCGCCTTACAACCAAATTGGAAAAAAATAAGAGTTTGGTTGATATTCTCAAAAATGAGTTGGCTGAGAAAAATAATAGATTGACCACTCATGCTCAGCAAATAGCCGAGTTACAAGCACAACTAGAAACACAACCGCCAGTCTCTGGAGCGGACAAGCTGCCCATGCCGCAAGAAGATGCCAGCAGCCAAGAGGCACTCACAAAACCAGAGACACCCGCTCAAGAGTTAGCGAGTTCTTCAACTGACCAAACATCTTTAAAGCTTGGCGATGATGAAGAAGTCGCTCCCGAACCTGCTACCAATGACTGGATCAAAGATAACGTGCCTGGCGGTTGGATAACTATAATAGTGACTGTCGGGAGTATTGTTTTATTATTATTAATCCTGATTTTCTTTAGAAGGAAGGATCAGAAGTCAAGTGAGACATTGGAGAAATTATCAAAGGGACCAAAAGCGCCTAAAAAACGCCATGATGACGAAATGTATGGTCAATTCATGGAAGAAGAAGTTAATCGTGGGGTTGAAGCACCTTATGAGGATGTCCGCGAAAAATTTAATGGATATATGGCTCAGAAGAGTTTCGGTCAAGCCGAAGACTTTATAAAATCTGCGATTAAGCAATATCCACATAATCATGAATATCATTTGATGTTGCTAGAAATTTACGCGGCTGAGAATAAAGTCGCTCAATTTGAGAAAGAAGCCAAGGTTTTGCATGATGCTGTAAACGGGCAAGGGCCTTTGTGGGAAAAAGCTTTAGAACTCTGGAAAGACTTATCTCCAGATGGAGAATTATTCTCGCAACCAGACAATACGGCAGCGATAGTTGGTGCGACTGCTATAGGTGCTGCGGCAGTTGTTGGTGCGACTACGCTAGGAGAAAATGAAAGGCAAAATGATGATAGGCTTGTGATACCCGGCGATGAAGAGGAAGACGTACTTTTGTTCTCCAGCGAAGAAGAACTCAACCAGGATGTGAATTTGTCTGATGAATTAAAGGGGGTAGATGCCTATTTCGATATTAATCGCACCCAGGAGCCGCCAGAAGATGATGATATTCAAGAAACGGATGATTCACTTTCATATTTAAATTCGCCAGAGGATAGCACTGCTGTAAAGTTGAATTTGGATGATGACTTGTCAGTTAGTGCAGAGGACAACTTGTCCGAGTTATCCTCGCTAGAGGATGAGTTTGATTTACCATTAGAAAGTTGTAGTGAAGCTATAGAGCCTGATTTGTCGTCGCTAGGTTTGGATGATGAATTTGATTTGTTAGAAAGTGCTAAAAAAGACGGCGCGGATGAAAACTGGTCGTCGCTAGAACTAGACGAGGATTTATCGTTAGAAAATGTTGAAAAGGAAACTTCATCGCTAGGTATAGAAAAAGAGGAGTTAGAAAGTAGTCAAGAGGAGAGTGCGGCGGATGAGTTGTCATCGCTAGAGCTAGAAGAGGAGTTAGAAAGCGGTCAAGAGGAGAGTGCGGCGGATGAGTTGTCATCGCTAGAGCTAGATGATGATTTCTCCTTAGAAAGTGCTCAAGAGGAGAGCGCGGCGGATGAGTTGTCATCGCTAGAGCTAGATGATGATTTCTCCTTAGAATTAGAAAGCGTTCAAGAGGAAAGCGTGGCGGATGATTTGTCATCGCTAGAGCTTTCTGAGGATTTCTCCTTAGAAAGTGTTCAAGAGGAGAGCGTGGTTGATGACTTGTCATCACTAGAGCTAGATGAGGAATTATCCAGCGGTCAAGAGGATAACGCGCCTGATGACTTATCCTTAGACGACGATTTGTCACTAGACGAATTGCTAGCGGGGCTTGACAGTGGTGATAAAGATAACAAGGGCGATGATGGGAACGAGAAATAACTGATATTTTGCATCCTGTTATACGACTTATCTGTTTTATCCTACTGGTTGCCGGATTGGCGGTGACCAGTCAAATCATGTTTATTGTGGGATTACCTTTATTGATCTTGCTATTTAAAATCCATGCCAGTGTCTCATCAGTATTACCACTCTTAAAACGCTTGCGTTGGCTGTTTTTATCCCTGTTTATTCTTAATCTATGGTTTCATTCACCAGAATTAACTTGGTTGCCAAGTATGGCAGGATTATTATTGGCACTGGAACGGGTGGTTGTGCTGATTATCATTGTACTGATGGCTCATTTACTCATCACAACGACTAAAACTCAGGATATTATCGCCGCCTTGCAATGGTGGTTGAGGCCATTGAATAAAATAGGATTTTCTACAGAAAGATTGGCGGTGCGTCTCGCCTTAGTGCTTGATACCGTCACGGCTGTACAAAAGCTTTATACAAACACACCCACAATCACGACTAAAAATCCTATTAAAATAATCAGTGCTAGAGTGGCAGGATTATTTACACAAGTATTGACTCATGCCGAAACAACACCGTTAGGCACTTTAGAAATCCCTAAACTTAAGTCACCGCCCCTGTGGCAATGGGGTTATCCATTAGTCATTTTGCTACTAATACTCTGACAAAGCTAAAGCTTTGTACTCCAACCCCAATATTTTGACAAAGCTAAAGCTTTGTACTCCAACTCCAATATTTTGACAAAGCTAAAGCTTTGTACTCCAAC